>QCUM01000018.1 GCA_003210735.1 Synechococcus sp. AG-679-D13 | reverse complement strand
GATATTCATATCCAGCTATTTATACATCCCCTGGAATTGTCTGGGATCAAAGTACGGAGCGGAATTCAAATGGTGATTGGACCATGTATTCAGACTCCAATCCTCACCCCACTCCCGACCCGACTCCAGATCCTCAACCCGAACCTGAGCCAACTCCAGATCCTCAGCCCGAACCTGAGCCAACTCCAGATCCTCAGCCCGAGCCTGAGCCAATACCAACCGAGTGCGTCGACGGGATAGCATCTGGTTCTAATGAAAATGGATCAATTAAAGTTCCATGTGATCAAGTTGAAAGGTTTAACTTCGTCAACAATGATGATCAATCTGTCGCCATAAATGCTTCGGGAGTAGTTGAAGAACTGGAATACACTATTGAGAAAAATGTCTCCACAAGTGGGGAAAAAATGCGTAGATCTTCTTTCACCTTCTCAGAAGATTCTGATTCCTCTGATGGGAGTGGTTTACTAACAATATCCAACAACAAAATTGCAGACATTGAGTTCACAAGCCAAGGAGGAAATCCTCAACTGGAACTAGAATCCGAAAGCATCAAAAATATCCACTACGAGGCCAACCCTGGCTCCAAAGATACTATCACTTTGCATCCAAATACAATGGTAAGCAAAGCTAGTAGATTTAATTTAGGCGACAAGGCAGACATCATAACTTTCCACGGAGAAATGAAGAAAACATATGTGGATCTTGGGGACGACAAGACCACCGACCAGATAATACTTGACTCTGTAGACCAAATTGTCAAAAGGAAACTTATTATTTCCAACTTCGGCCGCGAAGATGTATTAACCATTGGAGGCGAAGAGTTTACACAGTTTGAACTTGAGGGGGTTGATTTTGATCCAATCAAAGTCATCTCTCAGGGGGGCGACGTTTTAGCTTGATAATTCGCCCACAAAGGGCGTGAATTACTTATTAACACCATGCGACAGATAGCACTGCCGCATGGTGTTGTTTTTTTGCAAATATGCCAATTGACAGGTGCAGAGTCTGAGGTATTCATTGACTCAACTTATTCTTAATACTTGGCATGTAGCTTAAAAAGCTACTACGACATAGTCGGGATCAACTCGATACAGAATTATGACCCAAGCAAATAACAATTTCCTCAGAGATTCCTGTCCGGCACTGGCCAACAAGGTTTATTTCAACTACGGCGGCCAGGGGCCACTGCCGACGCCCTCCCTCGAAGCCATCACCAACAGCTGGAGGCGCATCCAGGAGCTCGGGCCATTCACCACCGACGTGTGGCCGTACATCGGAGCTGAAACCAACAACACCCGCCGACGGCTTGCTCAGCTGTGTGGGGTGGGTCCCCATCGCTTGGCGCTAAGCGAGAACGTGACCAGCGGTTGTGTGTTGCCGCTGTGGGGCCTGCCCTTCGAGGCGGGTGATCACCTGTTGATCAGCGACTGCGAGCACCCTGGTGTGGTGGCCGCTTGCGTAGAACTGGCCCGCCGTGAGCACCTGGTGATCGACACATTGCCGGTGAAGCATCTTCGAGGAGATGCTGTCGCCACCGATGCCGGAGCTCTGGCGCAACTCGAACAAACACTCCATCCCTCAACCCGGCTGGTAGTGCTGTCGCATCTGCTCTGGAACACGGGGCAGATCATGCCGATCCCAAGGGTCGCTGAACTGCTGAACGCCCACAGCCGCCAGCCCTTCCTGCTGGTGGACGCAGCCCAAAGCTTCGGTCAGATCCCTGTGGCTGAAGCCGCCGCCGCCGCCGACATTTATGCCTTCACCGGCCACAAGTGGGCCTGCGGCCCTGAGGGACTCGGAGGTGTGGCCCTGTCCGAGCGGGTGCTGAGCGAGGGGCAACCAACCCTGATCGGCTGGCGAAGCCTGCGGGATGAAAGCAAAGCGGATCTGAACGCCAGCGCCCCCTTCCACTCCGACAGCCGCCGCTTTGAAGTGGCCACGAGCTGCGTACCGCTGTTGGCTGGACTGCGCAGTTCCCTCGATCTACTGGAGCAGGAGGGCTCGGCGGAACAACAGCTGGCAACAATCCGCTCAAAAAGCGCGGCTCTCTGGACTGAACTGCAGCGCATCGATGGCATCACAACACTGCTGGATGCCCCCCCTGCCAGCGGGCTGGTGAGCTTCCAGATCGCGGGGGAGCGCAAGCCGTCGGACTGGGTTCAGAGGCTGGGGAAACATGGAATCTGGATCCGCGACCTGGCCGATCCGGCCTGCCTGCGGGCCTGTACACACGTGTGCACCAACGCCGATGAGCTCGACGCCCTGCTCCAGGAGCTTCGTGACAGCTCCCGCTGATCAGGCCGAAACCCTCATCAGCAGAGCCTTCTCCGCCTCCTCTCGATCGTCAAAGTGAATCTTCTCGGTGCCAAGGATCTGATAGTCCTCATGGCCTTTACCGGCGATCAGCACCAGATCATTAATGGAAGCCTCGGCCACGGCCGTCGCGATCGCCTTGGCCCGATCGCTGTTCACGAGCAGGTCACTGCCCTCAGGGACACCGGCCACCACATCATCGAGAATCTGCTGAGGGTCTTCGGTACGCGGATTGTCTGAAGTGACCACCAAACGATCCGCCAGTCGGGCCGAGATCGCTGCCATCTGAGGGCGCTTGCCCCGGTCACGGTCACCGCCACAGCCGAACACGCAAATCAACTTGCCCTCCACGAAGGGACGGGCCGCCATCAGCGCATTCTCGAGACCATCGGGCGTATGGGCGTAGTCCACCAGCACCGTTGGCAGTTGCTTGGTCTCGGCACCGCTCAACAGCACGCGCTCCATGCGACCTGGCACCCCGCGAAAGCTGCCGGTGGCCTCCAGTAATCGCGGCAGCGGCAGGCCTTGTTGCAGCAGAACACCCACCGCCTGCAACAGGTTCATCAGGTTGAAGCGGCCGAGCAGTGGTGAATGGAACAGGCCCGACCCCGCGGGACTGATCAGGCGGCCTCGCACCCCTTGCCCCGTCATGTCCAGATCACAGATGTGGAGTTCCGCTGAAGCATCCACAAGGGAGCTGCGCCATGCCCTTGGCCCCAGCCGGTCTGCCAATCGCTGCCCCCAGGGGTCATCAACGTTGACCACAGCCTTTGAACCATCTCCTGAAAGCAGGGGCGCATCGAACAGCAGAGCTTTGGCCTCGTAGTAGGCCTCCATGGAGTGGTGGTAATCGAGATGGTCCTGGGTGAGGTTGGTGAACACCGCCCCCGAAAAACGACAGCCGGCCACCCTCTGCTGATCGAGAGCATGGGAACTGACTTCCATGGCAGCCAGCTTGCAGCCGGCAGCTGCAGCCTCAGCCAGCTGACCCTGCAAACGATCAGCCACAGCGGTGGTGTGGGTCGCGGTGATGCTGTGCCCAGGCCAGCGATTCACCAGGGTGCCGAACAGAGCAGTCGGACCCCCGACAACACTCGCGAGATGCTCAATCAGGTGAGTGACAGTGGTTTTGCCGTTGGTGCCCGTCACACCGATCAGACCCATGCGCCGGCAAGGCATCTCCCAGTAAGCGGCGGATAGCTCGCCCAGGGTCTGGGCCACGGGTTCATTCAGAACCAGCACGGGTTCATTCGCATCCGGCGGATCGAGAAGTGCGGCCTGAGGACCGATCACAGCTGCGGCGGCACCGGCCTCCAACGCCTGACGCCAAAAGCGACCGCCATCCACCTGAACTCCGGGCAACCCGAGGAACAAGGCATCCGTTGCAACGGCCCTGGAATCGCTTGTGATCCCGCTGAGCTGAACATTGGCAAGCTCTGCTGGAACGGCAAGGCCCACATCGCGCAGCAGGGCATGCAACGACTGGACCATGACGATTCCGGAGAAGACGCTCGTTCTAAACCGAGTCCGCCGGGTTGGACAGGCCCCGTTGCAACCAGTTGAACAGGCCATCCCCGATCAATCGGGGGGACACCCGAGCCAGCTCCCGGCCGTCCAGCTGAAGCACCGGCACCTCAAGGTCGTAGCGGGCGCGCAGCTCCGCCGCAACTGTGGGGGAGTCGATATCCACCACCATCAAGATCAGCCCCAACGCCTGCAGATCCAGATCGCGCAGACGTTGCTCGAGCCCTTCGCATAAACAGCAGCCTTTGCGGCTGAACAGAACAAGATCAGCCATCGCTCAGTCGGGCACCGGGTCGCAACCACAGGGGGTGAAGGGATGACAGCGCAGCAGCCGCTTCAATGTGAGCCAACCGCCCTTCCAGGGCCCATGCTTCTGGATCGCTTCCAATCCATAAGCGCTGCAGGTGGGTGTGAAGCGACAACGGGGGCCAAGTATCGGTGAGATGAAGCTGCGGTAAAAGCCGATCAAGGCCAGAAGCAGCGAAGCAACGCTTTGGTTGAACCGCTGCTGAAGGGTTGGGGAAGGATCGCCAGATAAACTGTCGGATTCGTGCACGAATGGAGATGCTGGAACTCCCTGGGTTCCAGCATGGCTAAACCGAGCACGACTTGACCAAACAACCTTCCAACCCATGTCTCGATACCGCGGCCCTCGCCTGAGGATCACGCGGCGCTTGGGAGACCTCCCCGGTCTCACCCGGAAGGCCGCAAAGCGGTCCTATCCCCCCGGTCAGCACGGCCAAGCCCGTCGCAAGCGCTCTGAATACGCGATCCGTCTCGAAGAGAAGCAGAAGCTTCGCTTCAACTACGGCGTCTCCGAGCGTCAGCTCGTGCGTTACGTGAAGAAAGCGCGCGCCCAGGAGGGTTCCACTGGAACCAACCTGCTCAAGCTGCTCGAGAACCGTCTCGACAATGTTTGTTTCCGCCTTGGCTTCGGGCCCACCGTGCCAGGCGCCCGTCAACTGGTGAACCACGGCCACGTCACCGTGAATGGTCGTGTAACCGACATCGCCAGTTACCAGTGCAAGCCAGGCGATGTCGTCGCCATCCGCGAGCGCAAGTGCAGCAAGAAGCTGGCTGAGGGCAATCTCGAGTTCCCCGGTCTGGCCAACGTGCCGACCCACCTGGAACTGGACAAGGCCAAGCTCAGCGCCAAGGTCACCGGTCGCTGCGAACGCGAATGGGTTGCCCTGGAGATCAAAGAACTTCTGGTGGTTGAGTACTACTCCCGCAAGGTCTGATCTTCAGTCAGAAACCGTTCCAATCAATCCCCTGCCTTGCGGCAGGGGATTTTTTTGTTCAAGCCAAATGGCAGGCTCGAAGCCACTGGATCACTGAGTGACTGGCATACCAGCCAATCATCATAAAAAAAGCCCTGCAAAAGCAGGGCCTTGAGATTTACTTTTGTTCTTACATATATACAGAATAATGCGCAGAATCAACCAACTCTTGCAATACATCAGGGCCCATATCTATAAACTTAGCCACTTTTTCACCGTCAAGATAAAGAGTGGAGTTCTTCCCGCCATTAACCCCCTTTACCAAAACCTCGTCTGAGAAGTAACCGTTAAAAGCAAGTCCATCTTCATCGGTCCAGTCCATGAGCTTGGTGTAAGTCTTCTTATCCTTTAAGACTTCATCTTTTCGGAAGTGAATCACATCCGAACCCTTACCACCCGTCACCTTGTGTTTGCCAGTACCTGTCCAAACAAGATCTCTGCCCGAGCCAAGGTGGATCCGATCCTTGCCGCCCATTCCATAAACCACATCGCGACCGCTGCCACCCGTGATGTGATCCTTTCCCTTACGGTTGGCGAAGAAAACACCATGCGTGCCCGAAAGATCGAAAGGTGAATCTTCAGTAGATTTCTGACCTCCAGCGTGAGAAATCTGATCCGGCTTTCCCTTCCGTGATCTAGACGACGAGGTAGATGAGGCAATGGCATCAATTGCCGTTCCAACGGAATTCAGCTCAATGCCAATCAGCCCCGAAGGTGATCCCGCGTAAGACAGAGAGTCAAGCCCCTTCAAAGGATTGTTGACGATTTCAAAACTTCCAGAAGACGAAGAGAACGTACTGCTGGAAGAACTATCCGAGCTGGATGTGCTGTAGGAGGTAGAGCCACCAAAGGAATAAGGACCCCAGCCATATCCGGCACTGGCGGTAGTGGTCTGCTGGAACGATTCAAAGCTTGATTCACTTGCGCCACTCTCCTCAGACGTATCACCACTAATGGTGTTAACAGGATCGCCATAGGCAATCCCGCTGATGTAATACAAACTTGCCGTCACAAACTGATTGGCTTGATCAGGCGAGATAAAGGCGTAGCCACCAGTGAAATCGGCATTATCAGCTGTAATTCCACTCGACCAAGCCTGATTAATTGCATCCTCAAGGAACCAAGACGATGCAGGAGCAATTTGTTTTGCAGTTACCGAATCCCAATCAGACGTTACCTTTAAATTCTCGGACGTTGAATCAAAAGAACTCCAACTCTCGCTTGATGTCTGGGATCCAGAGTTACTGACTGAACCTCCCCAGAACCAGCCACTAACAGAAGCACTGGCATCCCAGGAAACAGTGCTCGAAGAAGTCGTCGCACTCGTTGTATCAGAAGAGCCAGAGGTCTCCAACGTGAAGGAGACACTGTTGCCAGACTGAGCATCACTTAGCGCCGTGGAGATATAGGGGATGGCATAACTTGGAGCATTATTAAAACCCTCGACAATGGAATTGTAAGAGCCTGTATTTACCTTTTCACTGTTTGAACCAGGTGTTGTTAAAGATGTATAATCCGACAAATAAGTTATAAGGCTACTGAGCTGATTCGAATTTGCATTGACTTTCGACTGAAGATTATTGTAAGCCTGGCCAGCAGTACTTGTAATCCCTGACAGGTCCTCCTCAGTGCCATTGTCGTCAACTGTTGTAGAGACGTCACTGAAAGTACTAAAAATACTTGCAGTCCATGGATTCCCCCATGCAGGAGCCCGAGAACGCCCTGATGTCACCAATGGACCATAACTCGAATTCAACTCATCCGACAAATCAAATCCAGCGGTCATCATATAATCCTTACCCCACGATACAAATTCGTTTACCGTCGCTGAGTCATTCTGCGCCTGAGTATTGACCGAGCCGTCGTCATTCAGGAAATACGTTTCCCACTTGGCATACATATTACCACCTGTATTAAAGAAGTTTTGGTAATAACTTCCATTGGTAAGCAGGTATGTAATTGAATCCTCAATGATGGTCATCCCATCATTGGTACTCACAAAGAAATTATTAGAAGAACTTGTTACGATGTCATAGTCGCCGGTGTTCGTGAAGCTGGTTTCGAGCTGGTCGGCCACATACTCGTACATTGTGGCCAAATCCTGCTTATATCCAGCCAATTCCGTCTGATCCGAAGCCGAAAGGCCATAGACCATAGAACCATAAATTTGAAAAACAAGATTTTGAAATCCAGTTCCCTGTACAACAACACCAGAGCCATTACTTAGGACTGGATCTTCCTCTATTTGCGCGCTGTAAGCGAGGTTCGTGGAACCGCTCGGATCGTACGCAATATACGAATCAGCGATTTGATAGAAGGGATAGTAAAGCTCGCCAGTCGTCCCGGATGGAGCAGCATCTGGATAAATAACTTGGTCAAGGCCAGCCGTGGGCTGATACCAAGTACCTGTGCCAACAGCAGTGCTCAGAGAAGAAATAATTTCAGAATAGATCTTATTGGCCTGTGCCAACTGATCAGAAGTCAAGTTCGAAGCCATCGGCAAAATCGAAAAGGAGTCCGTTCAAACACTAGTTTTTTTCAAGATAAAGTCTCTCCCCCTTAAGATCACCTGTCGATTTAAGAGTCTTCGCGATAAAACATAGGATGATTTGAATCAAATTGCTCAGCACGAACAATTTTGCGCAACAACATCACTTGCCTTAATAATTCTTCAGTTCACTACACGTTCGTCTATTGGCAAAAACCAACACTCGAGCAAAATCTGATTTCCATCAACATTGGATTTTTGATGAAGGAGCAGCCCTGAATTGAGGATTGCTCCTTTCCCATTTCTCCAATCAGAAGACCAGGCGCCGCTCAGTTCTCGGTGTAGAAACCACTGCGGGCCAGCAATTCTTCCGCCGGACTGAAGTGAGGCGGATCAAGGGCAAGCGAAGGGTTGTAGCGGTAGTTGTCGTGCAGGAAGCGCGATTGCAGAACCGCCTCTTCAACACCATCGATGGCACCGGATGCGCGATTGCGAATGGTCTGCTGCTGTTGCAGATCCTCGGCATGGAGTGATTCCTGGAGCTCATCCCGCAGCACTGCGAGATGAGCAGCGCTTTTCACAACCCCATAGATCCGCTGCACCCGATCGCGCTCGATCAGATCTACGCCGAGGGTATGGGCCCGTTCCAGCTCCGAATCCAGGCTGGGCCAGTAACGCGAGGTGTAGTAAGCCCCGGAATCCTTGTGATACCAATCCTCACTTCGGGCAATGGATGAAGAAACGGTGTTGTGCAATTTCCAGAGGAACAGTCGCAGGTCATCGCCCTGATTCACGTTCTCGAGCTTGTCCTGCAGGGACACCTCCAACGTGCCGCTGACCTGATCGGAGCCCAGGAAGAGGTATTCGATCGGATACATCGAAACCTCACGGTTGCGAACCACGTAGCGATTGAGGTGGAAGCGGCAGTAGGGGCATGGATACATCGTGGCCAAGGCCGCGAAGAACGCCTTGAACGCCTCAACCGAGCGCTGCTGCTGTTCCTTGGGCTGTTCTGCGATCAGCTCGGCGCTGGTGTGCATGAAACGCCAGGTGGCTGGGCCGATGTAGTACGGAAAACTGACCCTCATCTGGCTGGCTTCCACATCGTGGCGGCCGACATGAAGATCCAGAAAGGCTACGTACTGGCAGAGAAATCCATCCTCTCGCCCGAACTCCTCCCGTTCGCGACGCTTCTGCACGCCATTGAGGTAGTGACGGGTCAATTGCCAGGCACGCCGCAGCTCTTTCTTGACCACGAGCGGACGTGATTGGAATGCCTCATCCGTGGCATGGCCATACAGGCGGAATTCGCCGGAGGCATGCCGTTCTGCAAACCATGCGTTCAAATCATCGTCATCAGCGTCATCCCAGCCACTGATGTCCGACTGCGTCAACACGGAACTCGCCCGCAACAGCAGAGGCATGAATTCGTCATACCAATAAGCCGTTGGCATGACGGATCCCGCATAGCGCTGGTCGTCAGAGTCGACGATCACCCGTTGCCAGCTCTCGTGATAAGGCCGCTGGGATTCGGGTTTGTCTGGATCAAGGCCGGCGGTCGCCTCCTGATGATCGTCAAGCTGCCGAAGACGGTTCAGCTCATGGCGCTGCAGGTCCTCATGGGTGACCGTTTCAGGATCGTGACCATTCAGCGCTGCGGTCAACAGCACCTCAAGCACCACCCCAACGATCTGATGGTGGTGATCCAACTCCTGCAGTTCATGCTCAAGGCGTCCCTCGGCTTCCAGCATCGCGTCGGTCTTGGAAATTGAATTCCAGTTGGCCATCCGCTCACGCAGATCAGCCTCAGCACCATTCACAGAATTCCTCAGGGTCTCGAAGGGTTCCTCGGCACCGGGCTCGACAATGCCGAGCGACAGGTAGAGGTCCACCGCTGCATTAACGAAGCGAACAAAATCGGGGATGGTGTATGGCAGGTCGTAAGCACGGAGGTGCGTTTCTGAGTTGGCTGAGTAGCTCTCTCGAAAACTGCGGTAGGCCGCTCCCTGAATGAGACGGAACCAGCCGATCTGCATCTGAAGTGGCGACGTGCCCTGCTGCTTGGAGGCATCGGGCTTGTCTGCATCACGACTCCATCGCTCACTGAGACTGGATGCTCGAGGTGGCTCAACCGTGCGATGGCCCCCCGCATAGGCCCTGGGATGGGATTCAAAATCCTGGGGGAGGTAGTCGAGCAAATGATGAATGTCGATCCGCTCCGAGCCATCACGAGCCATCTCAATGGTGATCGCGTCCGCAGTCTGCTCCGACACCTCAAACAGCTGGATCAAACGTTTGATCAGCTTGAGTTCAATCGTTCCTGCTCCAGCGGAATCCAGCAGCGAAAATGCTTCACGCGCCTTGACTTCCTGATCACCCAGCTGCAAGGCGAGCAACAGTCGCCAATCACGGGTGCTGATCGCTCCATCCCGAAGGTGATGGGCATCGATGGCACCTCTCAAAGCATCACGATTGAGATGCCCTCCAGCAGCCTCCACGCGGGAGACGATCTCATCGGCCGTACCCCCAGAGGCGGGCAGAGCTTCAAACAGCTGATTGAATTGACTGGAGGAAAGCAACGCCACCTGTTCCTGTGGACTAACTCCTTTAAGGCTAATGAGCTTCTTCAGGTTGAACCCAAAACAAGAGCCAGGGGGGAATCAACAACTAAAGATCGCTTCTTCGGGAATCACACCCCTCCCCCTCCGTCAGATCCGTCAGATCCGTCAGATCCGTCAGGCGTTCGTACTCGGTGGATGACAACAATTTCAACCCCGCGGCACGATCCAGACGCTGGCTCAGACGAACAAACCCCAGGAAGGCATGCAGCCCGATCCAGAAACCAGCGAACAGCAACACCACCAAGGCATCGGCACTGGCCCCCACCACCATCACAAACCCAGCCGTTGCCAGCCCTGCCAGACCGGCACTGAGCAACAGACGCTGCGCCCGTCTCATGTCGAAGCGGCCATCAACGTCAACTGCTGACGCAACCAGGGCAGGCTTAATCCGATCACGTTGGAATAACAGCCTTCAAGGCCTGCCACACATAAGCTGCCTCGCCCCTCAAGAGCGAAGCCACCAGCACACTGCAACGGCTCGCCGGTAGCCACATAGTCATCTATTTCTCTGGGGGTGAGCGGTGAAAACAACACCCCTGTGCTCACACTGCTCAGCACCGGATCCTCTCCAACAGGCATGAGGCAGTGCCCCGTCAGCAGTTCCCCACGCTGACCAGACATCCGGCGCCAGCGCCTCACCGCTTCAGCGGCATCGGCTGGTTTACCAAAGATCTCGCCCTCAAATACGAGAACGGAATCACAGCCCAGAACGGCGCTGATCCCAGCATCTGCAACCGAATCCAGTGCTTGATACACCGCCGTGGCCTTGGCCTGCGCCAGGCGCTGCACCAAGAGCGAAGGGTCCGGGGCGGTAATGGCCCGTTCGTCCACGCCACTCACCCGAACCCGATGGGGGATTCCTGCCTGCTCCAGCAGACGTCGGCGGGCCGGAGAGGCCGAAGCAAGCAACAGCACCGAAACGCAACCTCTTTAGGTGCTCCGTAGGCTGCCACCGACGGGAGGCCGCGCCATCGATCACCCCACCGACGACCTTCTGGCTCCCCGCAGCCGAAGCCGGGCCGCGCGCTCGATGCGCTGCCTCCCCTTTGGAGAAACGATGTACCGCACCCTGCAACAACAGGGATTGGACGCCGAGACACTCTGGAAAAACCGCGAACGCTTTGGTCGCAGCCGTCGCTGGCCGGCCAACCCCGATGGGCTTGAAGACGAACTGCGCTGGCTGATCACCGTTGGCGTGCTGCGACGGGAAGTGGATGGACAGGGACTGACCAGCCGCTTTCGCCTGACGCCCCTGGGCCGACAACTCCTTGACGAAGACAGTGGATTGCTCGAGGAAAAGGCCTCGCTCTGGGATTGGCTGCGCATTGGCCTTCGCCGTCGCTGGCCGTTTTGACCGCTCCGAAGACGCTGATGGTGCTGGGCACCTCAAGTGGTGCGGGCAAGTCGCTGATGACGGCGGCTCTGTGCAGGGTGCTCAAACGCCGCGGTGAACAACCCCTGCCGTTCAAAGGGCAGAACATGAGCAACAACGCCTGGGTTGATACGGATGGCCTCGAGATGGCCTACTCCCAGGCAATGCAAGCCTGGGCGGCCGGCCTGGAACCCAGCTGCGCCATGAATCCTGTGCTGCTTAAGCCCCGCGGCGACAGCAGCAGCGAAGTGATCCACAACGGCCGCAGCGTGGGCACGGCTCAAGCGGAGCACTATTACCGCGACTGGTTCAAACCGGGCTGGCAGGCCATCCGCGGTGGTCTTGATGCACTGCAGCAGCGCTGGCCGCAGGGACGCCTGGTGCTGGAGGGAGCGGGAAGCCCGGTGGAGGTGAACCTGCAGCACAGGGACCTCACCAACCTGCGTCTCGCTCTGTTCCTGAAAGCGAACTGCTTGCTGGTGGCCGACATCGAGCGCGGCGGAGTGTTTGCACAGATTGTTGGAACCATGAATCTGCTCCGGCCGGTGGAACGGCCGCTGATCAAAGGCATCCTGATCAACCGTTTCCGCGGCCGGAGGGAACTGTTTGATGAAGGACGCACCTGGCTGGAACACAACACCGGTGTGCCAGTGCTGGGGGTGATGCCCTGGCTGAATGAATTGTTTCCTCCGGAGGATTCACTTGACCTGCTGGAGCGAAAACCAAGCCGCGGGGCCGTCGATCTGCAGATCGCCGTCCTACGCCTGCCCTCCTTGAGCAACTTCTCCGATCTGGATCCGCTGGAAGCCGAAACAAGTTTGCGGTTGCGCTGGGTGGAGCCGGGTGAAGACCTTGGCCAGCCCGATGCCGTGATCCTTCCGGGTAGCAAGCAAACCCTCCGGGATCTTCACGCCCTGCGGACCAGTGGACTGGAACAACAGCTCCGGCGCTACGCAAACCATGGAGGCAACGTGCTGGCCATTTGCGGAGGGATGCAGATGCTGGGTGAGCGACTGGAGGATCCCGACGATCTGGAGGGTGGGGAAGGGACTGGCCCCTGGCAGGGCGTTGGCTTGCTCCCCATCAACACCCGTTTTGGTGGCAGCAAGACCCTTCGGCAGCGAACGGTGCAGGCACAGTGGCCGGAAGACACTGCGCTGAATGGATTCGAACTGCACCACGGTCAAACCTGGGCCGATCCGAGCTTGCAAGAGCTTTGTGCCGAGGGTGGGCTGGGCTGGTGGACAACATCAGCGGCTGGAGGCGACATCGTCGGCACCTACCTTCACGGCCTGCTCGACAACGGACCCTGGCGTCGCCACTGGTTGAACAGCCTTCGCCAACGCAAGGGGCTCTCCCCTATGAGCACCGAGCGTCAAAACCATGCCGATCACCGCAACCAACTGCTCGAACGCCTGGCCAATGCCTTCGAAGAGCATGTGAACCTTGAGCCGCTGTTGAACTGATGGCCGCCATCCCAGTGCGTTGGCCCAACGGCCGTGAAACCAAAGTTGAGGTTGGCCAGGACTGGCTGGAAGCGGCCAATGCCGCAGGCGTCAGCATTCCGACCGGTTGCATGGGCGGCAGCTGCGGCGCCTGCGAGATCGATGTGAACGGCAAAACGGTGCGCGCCTGCATCAGCAGCGTGCCAGCAGCAAAGAGTGGTCAGCTATGCGTGGAATTCGCAACCGATCCCTTCTGGTGATATCCCTCCACTTCGCCTTCAAATACGCGGCTGGCACGGATATCTGAAGATTCAATCGTGATCAAATCGTCGCGAGTGGCTGGCTGATCCATCCGAGCAAACAGTCGATTGGCCTGGCGTAACCGAGCCCGATCAAGGGCATTACGAATCGAACGTGCGTTGGCGAAAAATGGAAGCAGCCGCCGTCTTTCGATGTACTCCACAAATGCGATTTTTGCATCTGAACTAAAGCGATAATTTTGAGCATCAAGCAACAATGAGGCAATAGCCATCAGCTCATCATTGCTGTAATCAGGAAAATCAAGATGATGTGCAACCCGGGAGGAAAGCCCAGGATTGGATCCATAAAACGTATCCATTCTGTCCTTATAACCAGCAAAAATAACAACTACATCGCTGCTGTTATTCTCCATTTCCTGCAACAAAATCTCAATCGCTTCGGCACCATAATCACGCTCGTTATCAGGTTTATAGAGGTAATAGGCCTCGTCAATGAACAGAACACCTCCCTGAGCTCGCTTGAGCATCTCCTTGGTTTTGGGTGCGGTATGACCGACGTACTGGCCAACGAGATCGTCGCGGGTGGCCGAAACCACATGACCTTTTCGGAGATAACCAAGGCGGTGAAGGATCTGCGACATCCTCTGAGCAACAGTGGTTTTACCCGTGCCCGGACGACCGGTGAACGACATGTGCAGTCCTGGAGCTGTGCTGGGCAACTCCAATTGCTGCCTAGCTTGATCCACCAGCAACAACGCTGCAATCTCATGGATCCGAGTTTTGACTGGAGCCAAACCGATCAACTCACGATCCAGTTGTTCCAGCACCTCAGCGGCACCGGATTCGGCATAGGCCGCCTGAAGATCAACCGAGGAGGTCATCAATCTCAACGGCCAGGGCCCTGTCAGCGTCACTCAGATGGGCATCAGCACCGTCATCCTCAGGCCGAATTGTGATGTTCACATATGTGCGGCCAAAACTGATGTCAGGGAAGCGTTGGATGGCCTCACTGTGATCGCCCAGTCTGTCGAGGAAATCACGAGTTGAATCGTAGCTATCAAACTCAAAACGCTTTTCCAGACAGATGGGACGTTTGCGCTCCTGCCAACTCATCCGAACCAGTGCTTGTTCAGCAAATCTAATCCAACAAGACTTCCAGCCCCAGTACGCCTAAAGACTGGACAATGCAGCACAAGCCTTCTGGATGCTGGACAAACTACCAGGGTTGATCAATCCGTAATACTCCATCGCTTTGAAATCACTCGCCTTTAATCCGGGGAAGAAAGGAATCAGAGAACGAACCGTTTGTTCGGAATCCCCGGAGGGGTTAACAACAAGAACCTTCTCCGGCTTAACAGCCAAAAGTCGCTCATTCGACATCGTGATGTAGCCCGAAAATTCACTGGATCCTGGGAGTCCTTTTGTGGAATTTTTAAGACCCAAACGATCCAGAAGTGATCCTGACCAGCTTTGCTGACCGGGAGAAAGCTTTGGAGAGACGCCAGCAAGAATCAGAACACTGGTCCCAGAAGATTTGGACGACGTCTGCGCCGGACACAAGTTGCTGAGTTGAGAGTCGATCGATCCGGCGTTCATGATTCGATCTTCCAAAGTTCGAGAAGCTTCTTCAAGCCTGTCCCAACGATTGACTTTGACAGCCAACGTCTTGACACCCAATTTATTGAGTGCATTGAGTACACGGGAATGAAAACCCTCAGCACCAATCACAAGGTCTGGATTAAGGGCCAAAATCAGCTCAACACTGGGCTGACTTCGACCATTTGAAACACGCTTTAAGCCGGAATATCTCGGATCTTTATTGGTTAATGATGTCCCGGGGACTCCTATCAACACATCTGGATTGATCGATACAACAAGATCGGCAGAAAGGGATGAAAGTGCAACGACTCGACTGGCTTTCTCAATTTTAATGTCATTGCCCTGAGCAAAAGCCTGTCCAGGAAAATTCAACGACAGAAGACATGAGACAAAAAGAGCCCAGCGACGCATTTCCACTGAATCAATTCAAACCAAACAATAATACGTCGATACTGAAACAGCGGTGGGGGAACCAATTGCAACCAATATTTGTCACCACCAAGACAGCTTCAACTGGATCAAATGATTGCACATAATCGATCATGGGACTGAACCACGTCAATATCCAAACCAAAAGTAAGTTTTAGGTTGGAAGAGTTGAAAACCTGTTCCATCGGCCCTTCGGCAACCAAGCCACCCTCCCGCAACAGTGCCAATCGGGAGCAGTACTTGGAAAGTTGATTGAGATCATGCAGAACAGACACAACAACCTTTCCTTGATCTGCAAGGCGACGCAGTAGAGACAAGATCTGAATCTGTGCCACAAGATCCAGATGATTGGTGGGCTCATCAAACAGCAAGACCGAGCCATCTTGCGCGAGAGAGAGTGCGAGAAAAGATCTTTGCCTCTCGCCGCCGGAAAGTGTATTGACTTGACGATGACGAAAATCGTTTAAACCCGTGAAATCAAGTGCATACTCAACACGTTCATGATCAATGGACGAAAGCGAGAAGCTCCACGCAGGTAAATGGGGATAACGACCAAGGCGAACAAGATCCAATACACTCATCGCCGTTAATACATCGGTGCGCTGAGACATGATGGAGAGCTTGCGATGAATATAATCAACTTGGGAATATGGCTGACCATCCATAGACATTTGACCCGAAGAGGGAATCAACAATCCAGCCATGCATTTCAGCAGTGTCGATTTCCCTGATCCGTTGAGGCCGGCGATACCCAACCATTCACCAGAAGAAACAGACAAAGAAACATTCTCAAGGATGGACGATCCCTCAACCAAAAAATTTAAGTTGCACGCATCCAATTGGGTCATCACATTGATTGGCGCAAACGACGCCGTTGAAGCAGGTAGATGAAGAAGGGAGAACCAATCAGCGATGTCACCAAGCCAACCGGCAACTCCCATAGATAGGTTCTGGCAAGTGCATCAGCACCCAAAAGAACAACTCCGCCCATCAAACCAGACATGGGCAAAACATACATGAAATTAGTACCACACACCAAACGAACCATATGGGGGATGACAAGGCCAACAAAACCAACAAGACCAGAGATGCAAACGGCGCAGGCAGTTAATATTGTCGCAATAAAACCAACCATGAGTCTTAACTTAATAAGCGACAATCCAAGGGATTGACTCGTGTCATCATCAAGTAATGCCAAATTAAGTTGTTTCGCAAACGCAAGCGAAGCAGCGATGCAAACCACAATTGGTACCCAAGTGAATGCCAAATCATCCCAGGTGCGTGCGGCCAAAGTTCCAGAGAGCCACGTGAGAGAATTCTGAATTCGAGTATCGTCAGAACGAAGAAGAAAAATCGCTTGTATTGAGCCAAGAACACTACTCACAGCAACACCTGCCAGAATCAAACGTTCTAGTGAAATGTGTTGACGTTGATAAGAAATGAAGAACACAAGTGCAGCGGCAACAACGGCTCCAAGCCATGCACCGACAGGTATCCAGAAAGCGGCAACATTCAATGCAAAAAGGATAACGACACAAACACCGGCTCCGGACGAGATCCCCAGCAAAAAGGGACTCGCCAAAGGGTTGCGTAACATCCCCTGCAACATCGCACCAGATATACCAAGTGCAGCACCTGTGAGCACAGCAGCCAATGCACGAGGCATACGAATGTCTTGAATAACAAGGCGATCGATCGACGTTATCTTCTCGCCAAAAAAGTAATTTAAAACCTGTTGTGGGCCAACGTCTGCGTCACCAATCGAAAGCGAAGTAAGAAATAAGCAAGGAAGACTGGCAATAATAATTAAAACAAGAATGCTTCGCATCGAAGCGGTCATCAGCACACCCTCCTGAGGTTTTATCTTTGATAAGGCTTGCCCCATAATTTTATCTTTGATCTCAATTCAATGCATCAACAGAATGGTGGAAAGCCGACGCCAAAGAAGAACCAATCTACTCAATTGATACACGGGATTCCTCAAAATGATATGGGCAATTATTTGTAACCTGACAAACAGGGTCGATCCAATACAAACTGGGTTTAATTTCAAAAAGCTGTGGATCTCAGTCAATTCGGAGGCATTTCGGTCATACCTCTTGCCATCGCATCGATTGCATCACTAAGCATCACAATAGAACGTGGGTACTTTTGGTACAAAACCAAAAAGGGCCAAAACTCGTTGAAACGAAAGCTCCTCGAACAATGTTTCGTTGACGAGCAAAATTGGCTTCAACTTCGAGCCAATGAACGAGACCATATCATGACCAAATTTTTTCAGAAAGCAACAATCCCTACACCAAATAATCTGGAACAGCTCAGGGATTCATGCGAATTAAATTTAGAAATCCTAGAACCAGAATTAAGTCGCTATGAAAATACACTTGGCACCATTATATCCATTGCACCTCTCATCGGCCTTTTAGGCACTGTTTTAGGACTGATTCGATCCATGAGTGGCTTAACGCTACAGGCCATTAGCGAGAGCAATACAAACGTAATGGCTGGAATAAGCGAAGCATTGATCTCCACTGCAGCCGGCTTAACAATTGCAATTACAACCCTGATCGCCAACAACCTCTTCAAAAGCTTCCGACGCAGTCAACTTCATACTCTTCAGGCAGTCTCCTTAGAGATTGAGACTAAATTCAAAGCAGAGAAAACACAAGACCGTTAACAATGAGATCTAAATACGAATCAATTCGATCCAATACCGAAAGCGAAGTCAATATACTTCCGCTCATCGATGTGCTTTTTGCCATATTACTTTTTTTCATGCTGTCCAGCATTGTCTTAACGGAAAAAAATCAAATCACTGTTCAAAGACCAACAAACTCCCAAGCAGATCAGGTCGGCAAAGTAAAAAAAACTATCACGATTACCCTGAAAAAGAACAAGAAGCTATATCTTGACGACGATGAAATCGTTGCAAGTCAACTTTCTGAAAGGCTCAAACGTCTGAGTGAAGAGAGTTCCATGGAGCAAATATTGATTGATGCTGACAAGGCATGTTCCTATGGTGATGTCATGGAAATTCTTGATACCGTCAAAGAAGCAGGCCTGAATTCAATTGGCTTGGCAGTCAACAAAAGAGACATCAATGGACAATAATTTTAATCAGCAAAAAAAGGCGCTCTTACTGGCCTCGTTGATATCTCTTGCAGTACATACGAGTATTATTTTAATATTAAGTGCAACCCATAAAGGGGAAAGAATTAGCCTGACTCCAAAAAATATTAAAATCGAACTTGTCGAAATAAAAACAAAACAACAACCACAATTCCCTACACTCAAACCAAAGAATCAACCACCAAAAAAAAATAAAACACCTCAACCGATTCCTCAACTCAAACCTCGCGTTAACAAACAATCAAAATCCCAAAAACCCAAAGGTGAGCCTGCGAAGAGGAAACGATCACCGAAAACAGAGTCAAGCGTTGATACTGGATCACAAGCGGCAAAAACACCAGCCGTTCCAACGGCAGATACAAGCAATACACGTGGCAGCGAGTCTGTCAGCAAAAGTACAAGTCCAACATCGTCTAAAGAAAGCACCACAATCATCCCAAAAGAAACACCACGCTGCCATCAATGTCTAGAACCTGAGAAACCACGGCGGTTAGTAAAACGTGGAATAGAAAGTTATGCTATTTATAAGCTGTATATCAGTGCATCAGGCAAGGTCGTCAAAACTCAGCTTCTTAAAAGCAGTGGGCACTCTGGTTGGAATAACGCGGCTCGAAAAGCAGCGATATCTTCCACTTTTTATCCAATGGCACTACAAAATACAATTGACATTATGTATGAGCTAGAAATAAAGTAATTCCAAAATATTAAAACTTAAACTTAGCTCCAATCTGGAAGTTGCGCTCAGGCTGCGAAAAACGGAGAATATCTCCATTGGCATTGTTTCTGCCGCGAACATCCTGGAAATTAAAGTAAGTTTCATTAGTCAAATTATTAATTGAAGCATTCAAACTTATTGAATCACTGATACTCCAGTACGCTTCAAAATCAAAAACCAATGAGGTGGAGGGAATATAATAAGGTCCTTCTTGATAGTCATTACTTAAGCGTGTTCGACCTGTATAAACCATACCAACGGAGACAAGCCATTGATCATCTGCCCCTTGGTAGCCCAATGACAAACGATTTGTTACTGGGACAATCGTTTCTAGAGGAATACCGTCTGTCAGATTGTTGCCTTCGGACCAGGCAAAAACATTTCCAAGATAGAAACCATCTTGTTGATTACTAAAATAATAAATCCCCGTAAATTCGACTCCATATATTTCGGCATCGGAAACGTTTTGCGTCTGAAAGGCATTAAGCTCTCGTGTATCACCTGGAAGAGTATAGGTGCCAGCCTGAGCGAAAGAATCCATAAAATCTGAATATCTATTATAGTAAGTTGCAAAAGTTGTTGCATAATTATCACCATTCAACTTATAACCAATTTCAAAATCGTGACTTTTTTCAGGCTTGAGATCTGGATTTGAGAGTGTTATGTAACCGAATGCAGGATTTGCAAATGAACTGCTGAGTTCGTACCAAACCGGTGGTCGAAAGCCTTGTGAATAGCGAGCATATATACTGGAATCTCCACTGGGTTGATAGCTAACTGTGAATTTAGGTGAAAGAACCTGATACGACTGATCACTCGCCAAAATATAATCTTCTTGATTAGGGTTATAAATCAAATCATTTTCAGCATTAAGAGCATAATAATCATATCCCAGGCCTGCAGTAAAATCAAAATCGCCAAGGCTAAACTGATCTTGAAGATAAAGTCTTGCCCGGAATGTTTTTGTGTCAGGAGTGTCCTTTACAGTCTCAGTTACTCCCGTGGACAAATTCCTAGTTTGGCGAGTTCTCGAACCATCATTCTCGGAAACATCAAAACCGTAGCCAAGCGTGTGAACATTATCAAACAATTCAATATCACTCGAAAAATCTGAGTTAACTCCAATAAGCGTATTGGTTAGACTATAGATTTTATCCTCTTCTCTCATTTGATTAACCGCCCCAACAACCCGACGAAAATTATCATTGACCTCTGCATCTTGCCAGTAAACTGACGAGCTAGCTGTTTGTATGAAGCTAGAATCATTATTTGAGTCATAACTGTATTTAGCCGAGACTCTTGTACGGTCTGTCAGTGTGTTAGAGATAAGTTTTTCATAATTACTAAACGTAGAAGACATGTTCTCAAGATTGGCGTCAGACGAATCAACTCTAGAGCTTCGATTAATATCTTCAAAAACGAGATTCAAGCTCGATTCATCATTAATATCATACTGTAAATTTACCAGTATATTGTCACCATAATTCTCCACATCATCAATATACTTAGATGGAGCAGCCGTTTTTGTGGCTCCAGATACTTCATTCGTATAGATAAAAAGTGCTGAAAGCTTTTCAGACAATTTGACTGCTATTTTATTCGAAAAAGTCCTCCCATCATCTTCACTAAAATAGTTGAAGGGAATTTCAACATTAAATTCTGAACCGTTTTGCAAGATGTCGTAAGGTTCCAGAGTTCGGTAATAAATTAATCCCCCAAGCGCATCAGAACCGTACAAAGAAGATATGGAACCTTTGATGATTTCAATGGATTTTAAAAAACTAAAATCAACATAATCAGCTTGTCCAAGATTGTAATATCCGCCATATTCATACCGGTCAGGCAACCTGATACCATCGATCAAGAATAGTATTCTATCGCCATCTAAACCTCTGATGTTCACATCAGAGATTCCAGGGGTTCCACGAACACCACTTCTTGTTGTTTTTCGAGTTGTTACCCCAGGAACATTTTTAAGTAGATTTCTAATATCAACGCTTGGTGATTTATCAAAATCCTCTTTGTCAATTACATCGACTGAACCTGCATAGTCCTTAACTGTGGATTCTGACTTGGTGCCAGTGACCGTTATTTTCATTATATTATTATTAACCGCTTCTTGTGCTTCTGCTGAATGAGATCCAATTAACGCCAAAAAGAAAACTGGCAACGATTTAAAAAATAATTTTGACATACACAAATAAAGAATGTTGGATTGAATAATTTTATCGCTTGTTTTTTTTTAAGCTAGTGCTTGTACGAGTAATATGCATCATCCGGATTAGTATAAATAGGCGCCAATAATAAGAAGAACCTTAAGCCAAAGAACTTTTGCGTATCATTAAAGACGCAAAGCGGATGTATTTGGTGCTGACGAACTTTGGCTCTATGAATACCCTTGTATAAGTCTTTTCTTTGCATAAATGACGACTGAGTACATGTTGTACAACACTGTCACGCACGAAACAATCACACTTTGTGATTACGATGATCCTGCCTATGCAGAATGTGCTGCAGCTTTATCTGAGGAAAAAGGCTTCTACATGTTGTCTCCTGACGATTATGGTGAGGATGCATATGCTTATCCAGCTATTTATAAATCGCCTGGAATTGTTTGGGACCAAAGTGAAGACAGGAATACAAATGGTGATTGGATGATGACTTCACGTGAAATGGATCCAGGTGATGGCGGCAGTGATCATAATCACGGAGGTAGTAGCAGTGACATGCAAACTGAATATTTTTTATATAACAGTGTAACGCACGAAACAATCACACTTTGTGATTACGATGATCCTGCCTACGCAGAGTGTGCTGCAGCTTTATCTGAGGAAACAGGTTTCTATATGTTGTCTCCTGACGATTATGGTGAGGATGCATATGCTTATCCAGCTATTTATAAATCGCCTGGAATTGTTTGGGACCAAAGCGAAGATCGGACTACAAATGGTGATTGGAGCATGATGTCTCGGGAAGTGGATGCCGGTGACGGCGGTGATGATCACAGCCATGGCGGTGATGATCACAGCCATGGAGATGGAAGCAGTGACAGTGGAGGTGACAATGCAGATACAACTGAAAATCCGGTATCCGTTATCTACAACGATGGACGTAGAAATAATACAGGAATGGGGGTTTATTACTTAAGGGGAACCCATGAAATTGGTTTAGCACCATTTGGCACTGAACAGAACGAAACCCCATCCAAATTCATTCCCTTATGGATGAGTGATGGCATGGATATTTATAATGATCTGCCAAGTTTTCCGAGACCTGGAGGTGCCCGAGAAGGCGATACAACTGGTGTCGTTAAATACAAGGGAATGCACCATGTTGTTTTCGAGAATAAGAAGGGTAAATTCAAGAAAATCAGTTTCGAAGTCAGCGACGGTAATGGCATCGCTTCAAGCAAAGGAGAAACTAAAGCCAAGAACAAATGGATGCACAAGGCAGAAGTAAAAAATGCTGTCGACCTCAATGGCGATGGTGTATTTGGAGACCCATCGGTATGGTCGGTTGATCAAACAGATGGATTAAGCGAAGGTGAATATAACAACGCTTCATTCAGCAACAAATTAACAAATAAGAAACTTTTGAAGAAACTTCAAAAGGGGGGCATGGTTATTTACCTGAGGCATACAACCACAGAGATTGACTATGCAGATCAGGCAGATCCTGACATGGATCTTGATGATTGTTCAACACAGCGCATGCTGAATGATCAAGGAAAAGCTGAAGCTGCAGCCATTGGTGCGGGATTTGAAGCCAACGACATCGTCATTGGCAAAGTGATCACCAGCGAATACTGTAGAGCCAAGGATACTGCAACACTTGCTTTTGGAAGTTACGATAAGGTTGATGAAAACTTAAACTTCTTGCCATTCGAAGACTATACAGACGAACAACTCGATACATACCACGATCGAGTTGCTCCAATGTTGTCAAAAGGAAACAAGAAAGGGAACAAAGTTATCGTCGGCCATGACGATCCATTCGAAGGGACAACTAACATCTATCCCGATCCTCAGGGAACAGCGTACGTACTAAAACCAAATGGTGGTGACTCCTTCGAGATCATCGCCAAAATGCAGCCCAACGATTGGGCATTCGGCGCTGACATCTGAGCAATAGCCAAGAGCTCAATCTGAGTAAAATAATGCTCATCAAACTCCCTGATCATTCATTCGGTCGGGGAGTTTTTTATTGACTTCAAAAATCAAAGAGAATCCCTGGCTTCGCTTCAACCGGTCAGCAAAGCTGCGAGTGAACGAATCATTCAAAACCGCATCTTTCGATTTCGGGTAGAGGCGATCAGTGTTTTGACCACCGTTACCCGCAACCAATCAGAGTTAATTGCATCACCTGTAACCCGATCTATGCCATCGGGTCAGATCCAGGATCCAATCTGATTCGCCGAGACATCACTGAAACTCGACTCAGGGCATCAATCGCCTGAGCAACAGGTCAAAAAATCCATGGCAACAGGAGCCAACAAGTCAGTCAGGCGCTAGCAGTGCTCCGCGCTGACAGCCCATCAAACGGCCCGACCATGACTCGGCATAAGCCCGGTTGGCTGCCTTTTGCTCAGGATCCTCGGCATCAAGCGGGTGAGGCATCGTTCCAGCGATCGCCGCATTGGTGACACAGAACATCGACTTCTGGAAGCTGATGCAGATCTGCACGTGCACATCGGTCTGACCCCGGCCGTTTTCGTCATACCAAAGGCTCAGCTCCTCGGGGAGATGCCGGTACATGTCCTGCATGCAGAGGCTGGGGGGAATTCCCGCACCCATGCTCGGAATCGGGTCGGCGTAAAGGGCGCCGTACTTGAAATCGCTGATGTCCGGCGAAATCTGTCGAGCCTGAGCGTTGTACGACACCGTTCCAAGGAAGGGCATGCCGCGGAAGAACACCGCTTCCACATAAGGAACGGCAACGTCCATCAGAAAGGTGAGGCCGGCCTCCGGAGGGAGAACCCAGATCTCTTCACCGCCAATGGTCACCTTGTACTCAATTGGGCTACCGGCAGCCGCCACCAGCCCATCACGGATGTGATGAACCACATCTTTGATGCAGGTGACTTCCTTGATCCCGTAGCGACGGGCCAGGTCCACAAAAATGTCGCTCATGACCCGCCAGAACAAGCCGAGGCAGTAGATCGTGGTGAGAGAACGGATCGCTTCAGGGGCGAAGTCGGGATAGAGGCGATTGTTGAGCGCCAACAGAGGATCGCGAGCCGACTTGCGCTTGATGATCTGCTGGCATGCCGCAGCAAATTCAGGGCTGTCGAGATAGGCATCAAGACCACCGGTGCCATGCCAGAACATCGCTTTCTGGCAGTACTCGGCATATTCAAAATTGATCCGATCACCCATCAGATGGGTCCATAACCGCTTTGGGTTGAATCCTTCGTGGAAAAAACGAAGCACGGGAAAAGGATTGAGCATCTGTTTCTCCCCCTGATCCACCAGGTTCTTGCTGTAGGCATCCAGCACGAGGCCGTAGCTCTCCAGCACATTCACCACCTGAACCAGGTGGTCCCTTGTATCGGCAAGCAACGGTGTATCGCTGAGCAGACGACGGATCAACTCCTCTTGATCGGGCAAGACCGGTGGACGCACCGGCGACGCTGAGATGGGGGTCATGACAGGTCTCCATTGATCAGGCTGAGGCCGGTGGTTGCCGCTTCGCTGAGGTCGGACAGCAACCAGGGTGCAAGGCCCAGAACCAGAACACCAAGGCTCAGAGCGATCGCCGGAACCTGCTCACGCAGGGCAACACGGTCGAGGATACGGGGATTGACCACCTCGCCGGGGGCAATGGCAAGCCGTCCAAAAAAGGCGCGATTCACCAGCAAAAGGAAGTAGACCGCCGTCAGTCCGGAGCCAACCATCGAAAGCAAGGTGGCGATGGGGAACGGCTGAAGGGTGCCGCGGAAGATCAGAAATTCAGAGATGAATCCGGCCATGCCGGGGAGGCCAGCACTCGCCATTACACCCACGATCATCAGCGAGCCCGTAAGCGGCAGACCCCTCTGGGGATTGAGCAAACCGCGAAGAACATTGAGGTCGCGGGTTCCGGTGCGGACATAGACCACACCCACCATCAGGAAGAGCACTCCGGAAATCAGTGCATGGCTGACCATCTGGAACAGGGCTCCCATCAAACCCAGGGGCGTTGCAGCCGCAGCTGCCAACAGCACATAGCCCATATGACCCACCGAGCTGTAGGCCACCATCCGCTTCATGTCTGTCTGAGCGATGGCGGCCAAGGAGCCATACAGCACTGAAATCGCAGCCCAGGCAGCCAGCCAGGGGGATGCCAACTGCCAGGCATCCGGAAACAGTCCCATGCAGAAACGGAGAAGTCCGTAGGTGCCAAGCTTCAGCAACACACCGGCCAGTAACACCGACACCGGAGTGGACGCCTCGGTATGGGCATCCGGAAGCCAGGTGTGAAAAGGAAACAGTGGAATCTTGATCCCGAAACCGATCAACAGAGCTCCCATCAGCACAAACTGAGCGGTCATCCCCATTTCCCCGGCCAGAACGGGCCTCAGGCTGAAATCAATGCTGCCTGTCACGAAGGCCAAGCCCAGGAAGGCAGCCAGGATCAGCACGCCAGATACTGCTGTGACGATCAGAAATTTCGTTGCGGCATAAGAACGATTCGCTCCACCCCAGATCGCAATCAGCATCCAGAGGGGAATGAGCTCGAGCTCATAGAACAGGAAGAACAGCAGCAGGTTCTGCGCCAGGAACGCACCGTTCACGGCGGCACTGATCACCAGCAGCAGCGCGAAGTAGATCCTCGGACGATTCTCAATCTTGCGGGAGGCGATGGCGGCTACCAGACAGAGCACGCCATTCATCAGTACCAGGGGCAGCGACAGTCCATCCACCGCAAGGGCATAGTCCAGCCCGATGACATGCACCCAACGGGCCTGTTCCACCAACTGCAGTGCTGAATCGGCCGCATCGAAGGGCAACAGCAGAGCAAAGCTGGCCACGGTCTGTACCGCCAGCACCACGATCGAGATCTCGCGCAGGCGCTCACTGGAGGGGGCTCCTGGCCAGAGCACCAACCCGAGGGCACCCAACAGTGGAATCAGAAGAAGAAGGGAGAGCAGCATCTCGGATGAATCAGGTGAGGAACCAGCTCACCGAGGTGAGGAAGAGAACAATGGCCACAAGCACCGTGAGCACATAGGACTGGCTCTGACCGCTGACGCTGAGCTTGAGCGAGTCAGCACTGGAGAGGGAGAAACGGGCGACTCCGTTGAGCAATCCATCCACCACCTTGCGATCAAACCAATAGGCGAGGCGGGAGAAGGAAGCCACCACATTGACGATGGTGAGTCGGTAGAAGCGCTCGGTGTAGAAGTCGTAGGCGAGAAGGTCCTGCCACCAGCGCAGCAAGGGATTGAGCGAACGCGACCAAGCCTTGCTGAGCGGAAGCAGCGCGCCCACCACCAGACCGACCAGGCCACTGGACACCACCAGGGCAGCTGCCCAAAGGGGGAAGGCCAAAAGTCCCTCCAAGGATTCGAGGCGCAGCAGCATCAGTGGAGTGATCAACACGATCACGGAGAGGGCCACCATCGGCAAGGCCATCTGCCAGTTCACCTCGGCTGCACGCCGCGACTTGATGAGGGAACTGCCCATGAACACATGGCGGAACACCCGCACCAATCCAAGGGCGGTCAGGGCATTGGTGAGCAGAAAAATGGCCATGTAAGGCACCGATCGCACACTGAGTAGCTCGATCGACTGCGCCAGGGCCAGGAATCCACCCAGAGGCAGGAATCCCACCAGTCCGGCCCCTCCGACGAGGAACGCGGTGGTCGTGGCTGGCATGCGGCTGCCGAGACCACCCAGCTCCGTGATGTCCTGACAGTTGGTGGAGGCAATCACTCCACCGATGCTCATCGAAAGCAAGGCCTTCGAAACGGCGTGGGTGAACAACAGCAGTAAAGCCAGCACTGGGATCTGCAGTGCAATCGCAATGAACACCAGACCCAACTGGGCAGTGGTGGAATACGACAGGGTGCGTTTGATGTCGACCTGGGCAAGGGCCACCAGCGACCCACCGATGGCACTGATGCTGCCGATCACCAGCATCACGCCAATGGCGATGGGTGAGAGCTGCAAAATCGGCATCACTTTGAGAAGCACGATCGCTCCGCAGGTCACCACCACCGAATTACGAAGAATCGAGGCCGGGTTCGGCCCCTCCATCGCTTCATCGAGCCAGAGGTGCATCGGGAACTGAGCGCACTTGCCGGTGGGACCAGCAATCAAACCGAGGCTCAGCAGGGTGGCCGCCAACGGCGACAGGCTGTCCTGCGCCGCCCAGGCATAAAGGTCGTTGAAACCCATCACACCGGAGTAGGCGCAGAGGGCGACCACCCCCATCAGCAGGAGCACATCACCAACCCTCTTGGTGAGGAAGGCATCCCGCGCTGCGGTGACCACCAGAGGCTGGGCATACCAGAAGCCAACCAGGAGATAGGTCGACAAGGTGAGCATCTCCAGCAGGAAATAGCTCTGGAACAGAGAGTCGCTGAGCACAACACCACTCATGGCGCCCTCAAAAAAGCCGAGCAGGGCGAAGAAACGGGCCAGGGCCCACTCCTTGTCCATATACCCAAGGGAATACACCTGGGACAGAAGGCTGAGGCCTGTGATCAGCTCCAGGGCCACCAGGTTGGTGAGAGACAGGCTGAAGCTGATGTTCAGCTCCAGGTCGGCCACGTTCAGCCACGGGAATGACAGATCCGCCGGACCGAACTGGATCACCTGCTGAAGAATCAGGCTGCCGTGGGCAAAGGCCACGAGTGTCAGCAGGATGTTGAGGTAGGCGGCGGGCCGATGGGCATCGCGGCGAAAGGCTCCACAGGCCCAGGGCAGGGACACCAACATTCCGGCGAATCCGTAGAGCGGGATCAGCCAGGCGGTCTGGATGGGAAGCGGGAGCTCCGAAGTCAAAACGGCGAGCGGGATGGGAATCGGGCTGGTCGTTGAACAGCGGGCGAATCTAAAAGCCGGAACCGGCTTGAAAGGCTCTTTGTGAACCGATGTAGTGCCGCCGTCGTGGTAGTCAGATCAAAGTCGACGGAGTGCACCGCTGGTGGCCAGGGCAGGCTCCACTTCTTCGTGGGGGCGAGCAATGATATGGGCGGCCACAAGGCCGTCGCCGACGCGCTCACATGCATCAGCACCGGCCCGAACCGCAGCGTTCACAGCGCCTGTTTCACCGCGGACCATCACGGTGACATAACCACCGCCAACGTATTCACGGCAGATCAGCGTGACTTCCGCTGCCTTCGTCATGGCATCCGCTGCCTCGATGGCCGGAACCATGCCGCGGGTTTCGATCATGCCGAGGGCAATGCCCTGAACCGAAGGTGCAGGTGATGCCGGCGTGGGCAGCGCTTTCGCTGCACCGGTGGAGCCCCCTCCGGACGCGGAGGACCCCGACTTGGTGGTGCTGCGTGAGGTTGTTCCGCTGCTGGAAGCTGGCGTGGCCACTGGCTTCACATCCACAGTTTTGTTGGCAGCCGCGCTGCTACTGCTGCGGGTTGTGCGGCGGCGGGGTGTGGGAGAAGGAGTGGCCATGGTGAGAAAAAAGTGGAAACGGAACGGAAACGGCGGAAGGTGGGGAAACTCCCTATCCGTCCGGATTCCAGAAATCGATGATGCCCCCGATGGTCAGATCGGTGAGCACGGTGCTGTCTGGGCAGGCATGCCGGGCGGCGGAGCCGCTGGCCGTGAACACCCAGTTGCCCTCACGGGCACCAACTGGGTCAACGGCCACGAGCTTCTTGCCCTTGTTGTTCTGAAGAATGCGCAGGTGCATGTGATCCAAACCGGCAACCCGGTAGGAGCAGACCAACGTTCCCATCACCTGCATGATCTCCATCAGCCCTTTGCTCCTCCGCTTGGAGTGCTGGGCGACGGAGATGGAGACGGCGCAGCGGTTTTGGGTGGGTCGGGTTCCCAGTGATCAATGATTCCCACAATGGTGAGGTCACTGGGATAAGACTTGCTGCCGGCCGCCTCGCGAGCGGCAGAGCTGCTCACGCAGATCACCCAGTCGCCTGGCTTGGCCCCAACGGCATCAACTGCAACCTTCTTGGTGCTGCCGTCCTGAACCACCTGGAGATGCTTGTGCTCGAAATCGGGGATTCGATTGGTGGAGACGAGCGGCTTGATGACCTTGACGATGAGCATGATCAGTGAGCCTCCTGGATCGGTGGGGCGAGGGTGGAACCGATGACCTCTGCCGGAGCCGTCTGGTTCCGGTCGCGGATGGTGAGGCAAGTGTGCAGCAAACCGTCGTTCACCAGATCGGCATAACGGGTGGCAATAGCCTGGTTCACCCGCTGGCAGTCCGCGATGGCCCGATCGCGGGCCCCGGGCACCCGACCGGAGTAGTCGAATCGGACCACCACCGGAATCGGCAAATCCCGCGCAACGTTCAGCCCCTTGAAGATCTTCACACCCACATCAAGGTCGGGAGCACCTTCTTCAACCGTGTCGAGATGGGCGAAGTAGGTGAGGTTGCGCAGGTGCACCTCTTTGAAACCGATACCCACTCCGATGAAGCGCTCGGCATGGCCAGCATCGGGGTAGGGCGCCCCATGAAGCTCCTGCACGTAGTCGATCTGAGAGCAGTTGTTCGCAAGCAGACGGGTAATGAACGTCACCATGCCCGGATCCATGGCCGCTGGTGCAGCGGACTCGACCGCTTCAGCGATCTGAGCCATGGCCTGATCAGCGGTCATCGTGGCCGTGGCCGCATGGAGCTCCTTGGCACACAGCCAACGGTCCAACATCATTTCACTGTCGCGGGATGGCGGGTGAACGCGAATGGCATCGGTATCGGTGTCCAGCCCGATCAAGAGCAGATCAACGGACGCACCACAACAGAAGCTGTTCTCGACGGCTTCGCGAAAATCGAGCAATCGCTGATGACCGGCGGACGCAGCCAGTTCGTCGTTGCTTCCGTGGGCAGCACAACCCTGGTGCTCAGGATCGAGGGAGCTGAAGTGGTAGGTCACCACTTTTAAATATCGAGTCGGTTCTGACGCGGGATTGGGCATGCCCTCGCGGTGCCGGCGATGCTCCGTTTTCACCCAGCGGTTAACGGTGTTTTCCACATCGAACATCGCCCCGGCGTGGGAGCGACGACGCACCGCACTGAAAGGGATTCGGAGGGCGTAAGCAACGGTGTGAGCCAGACGTCCGTCAGCGCAAGGACTGACGTCCAACAAATGGATCCCGCAATCGAGCAGGAACTGTTCGAACTCCACTGCCGCAGGGCTGCTGGACGCGCCGCCCAGAGGATCGTCCTGGAAAAATCGATCACTGAACAACCGGTGGCTTTCAAACACGCACCAGGCGAACAGAGCCCTCATGTCCAGGGGTCGCACCCAAGCCTTCTGAAGGATGTGATCAGGAAGATCAAAGCCCAGTTCGGTGCGGATCAGCCGCTGAGCCTGCTCAATGAAATCAGGCTCATGCTGAAGTACGGAAACCTGCTTCAGCAACGGGACGATGCGATCAAAACGACCTTTGACCTGTTCTTCGTAATCCCTCAGGCAAGCATTCTCTTTGGCATTGGTCAGAGGATGCTGCCGGTGCGTGATCGGCAGTGACGACCGACTGAGATTGAACGTGGCTTTCTGACTGGAGGCTTTGTTGCGGCGGACCCAGCCGGGCTGCGTGCGAGCTGGCTCAGGGCGACGTCCGTCGGCCATGGTTCGTATACGACCACCGGACACACCGCCCAGAGACAGAGTTGCCGCCTTGCCAGACGTGGTGAGGGCTCGACGCCGCTCGAGGGCGGCACCACGGGTGCTGACCTCAACGGCAGGGATCTCAGTGAGGCTGTCTGCAGGAGCGGCAGCGGTGCGCTCTTGCTGCAACTGACGACGGGTGGGCGCGGTGGGTGCCGAAACACCACCGCGACGGGTCGACATGGTGGTGCGCACCATCAGACGATCAGCCCCTTGCGCCGCCGGAGACGGTGATCAGGGATCCCTTTTCAGTATTGCCACTCGAACCGGTGACGGGACTTACAGGCCATTCGGACTCCCCGTTGCGCTTGCGCTCGAAGGAAGACATGGCGCTCATCGGACCGGGACGGGTTGGGTTACGACGGCGAGCGGAAGCACCCTCGGTACCGGTGACATGCTCACCTCGATCCCAGTCATCACCAGTGACTTTGGTGGATGAACCCTCGCCGGTCACCCGGGAAGCGGGCGCATCCTTGGGCTCGCTGACGACAGCGACGGTGGGCTGAAACTGACGTTGCTGACGGTTCTGGAATTCGCGGTTGTCGAAGCGGAATTGCTCGGTACCGGTCACCTTCCCGCCAGCCATGTCAAAAGGGCCGGTGATGCGATTCCCCTGCTCATAGGCCGTCCCTGTCACATCGGAACGAATGTCACGCTGCTGCTGGGCGGCACGGGCTGGGGAGACGACGCTGAACCGAGTCCATGGAGCACTTTCAGGCGATACACCATGGGTGTCGGTACCGGCTGGTGCATCAGCACCACAGGCTGCTGCCAGTTGATCAGCACCGACGTAAGGGGTTCCGGTGACCGCTTCACAAGCTCCACGCTCATCACCTGTCATGACGCCGCCGACTCCGGGTTGAATGCCGGTCATTGCAGCGGACGGTGTTCCAGGACGCACGGGTGTGCGCTCACGAATGGCCTGAACCGCAGGGTTTCCACAGTGTTGGCCAGCCTGCTCGAGACCTGCATAGGGAGTGCCAGTGACGGCCTGGCAGCTTCCGGGCTCATCACCGGTGACGCGCTCCGAGCGACCAGTGCGGGTACCGCTCACCACCTGATTCTTGTTGGTGATGCTGAAACCGACTTTGGCGGCCTCGGGCTCGGTCTTGGAGCCGCAAAACGCGTTGACCTGCTCAGCACTGACGTACTGATCGCCTGTGACGCGATGGCAGGAACCGAATTCGTCGCCTGTCACGGCGGAGGAGCGGCCCACCATCGTGCCGGTGACTCCGGTGCCGGAGAGGGTGGCTGACAGACCAACCTTGGCCGCAGGTCTGCCGTCGGGTAAGGGGTCGGCACCCAGATACTGATCGCCAGTGAGATTGCGGTTGGCACCTGCTTCATCGCCGGTGACGCTGGAGGAGCGACCCACCATCACACCGCTGACTGGACGCCCCTGTTCGGTGAGGCTGTGACCCACCTTGCGCGGAGAAGCAGTGCCACCACCACAGTAGGCAGCGGACTGGTTGGCCGAGATGTACTCCGTACCGGTGACGGACTTGCAGGTGCCGGGCTCATCGCCGGTGACCTTCTCGGAGCGACCCACCTCGTTACCGGTGACGCGATTGCCATGGCTGGTGGCCGTGACTCGAACCTTGGCAGGGGTTGTTGATTCAGGAGCGGTTTGGCAGAAGGTCTGGAAGACCTCGGCACCCAGGTACTCCGTCCCTGTAATGGAACGGCAGGTGCTCGCCTCATTTCCGGTGGTCTTCACCGAACGGTTGGCCTGCGTACCGGTGACTGTCTGACCTGAAGTGGTGGTGCTTTCACCAACCTTCCAATGGGCATCAGCCGCGGCAGCCTGCTTTGCGCCGTGACGATTCGGACCACTGGGACGGGTCACACCAGCGCTTTGCTTATTGCGGGCCCCGGCCTTGGCGCGCAGTTCTCGCACCTGCTGGGCGAGTTCGCGGCTGGTGAGGTCAGGATTGGCCTGGCGAGCCACAGCTGCGGCACTTGTGGGCTGCTTACCAGCCGTTTTGCCATGTTTGGCCATGGCATCACGTCGAGCGAGAACCAGTGCTCGGCTGGGGTTCTCGATGGCGCGACGCTTCGGAGTCGCGGAGCGACGCTCGTTGCGACCGCTCAGCTGAAGTGTCGGGGCAGGACGTGAGGACAACTGGGTTGTCTCAGCAGAACGCTGACCGCCGCAACCGCAATCCTTGGCTTCAGAAGCAACCGGCGCAGCTGAGGATATCGACTGCTTCGCCACTTCAGATCGATTGCGATCCTTGCTCGTGTCTGCGGTCTTGCCGCGACGGGACAGAGCTTCGCGGCGAGCTAGAACCAGATCGCGGCTGGGGTCACGTTTCTGCTTGACCTGGGAGCGGACAGGCGCAGCGGATGGGGTCAGGCTTGCCGAGCGTCGCGGAGAAACAGCGACGGGCGCGGCTTGCACAGCCACATCAACCTCATCGGCATTGGCATTGGTGCGCGTTGCTCTGGCATCAGAGGCGGTCCGCACACGATTGGCACCGGCACTAACGGCGACAGAAGCTTTCTTACCGGATGTGGTGAGCGCCTTACGGCGTTCAAGTGCGAGTTCGCGACTAGAGAGTCTTGCCATGTCCGCCCGAGGATGTCGACGTGAATTGAAGGGACACCAGTCCCTTCGGAAAAACTTGAGCCCTGATCAGGTCAGGGCTCGGAACCAATTGATCCGAGGATCAGCGGCCTTCGAAGACCACGAAGCAAGCACCCTGACTTTGGGTGTAGGCGTCGTAACCAACGATTCGTACGTGATGGTCGGGGTAAGCGCGATGGCAAGCCTCGAGCTCACTGACCACTACGTTGAGATCCTTCTCACCGAAGAAAGGCAGCTTCCAATAGGACCAGTAAATGGCCATGGAATTACTGGGATGGACGTGCTCAACGAGCGGGCTCCAACCCTGCGCAATGATGTACGCGATCTGGTCGTAGATCTCGTCCTGGGTCATCGGCGGAAGAAAGCCGAAGGTCTCCAGGGTGGCGACTGTTTGATAGTCACCCACGGTGCTCTGGAAAGGCATGGGGGTCCTGGTTTGTAAGAAAGGTTGTGGCCGGTTGGATCAACCGGCCGATGAATCGATCAGTTCTGAACGTCGAGCTTGTCGACGGTGTCGAACTCGAACTTGATCTCCTTCCAGGTCTCGAGAGCGATCGCCAGCTCAGGGCTGTGCTTACCGGCTTCCATGAGGATGTCCCGGCTTTCCTTCTCGATCTCGCGACCGGCATTGCGTGCCTTGACGCAGGCCTCGAGGGCCACACGGTTGGCAGCAGCACCTGCAGCGGAGCCCCAGGGGTGACCGTGGGTACCACCACCGAACTGCAGCACGGAGTCGTCACCGAAAATGGCGACCAGTGCAGGCATGTGCCACACGTGGATACCGCCGGAGGCAACGGCGAACACGCCAGGCATGGATCCCCAGTCCTGATCGAAGAAGTTGCCGCGGCTGCGATCTTCAGGAACGAAGGATTCGCGCAGCTGGTCGATGTAGCCGAGGGTGGTCTGACGATCACCTTCCAACTTGCCGACCACGGTGCCGGTGTGGAGCTGGTCACCACCGGACAGACGCAGACACTTGGCGAGAACGCGGAAGTGGATGCCGTGCTTGGGATGACGGTCGATCACCGCGTGCATGGCGCGGTGAATGTGCAGGAGCATGCCGTTCTTACGGCACCACTTCGACAGACCGGTGTTGGCGGTGAAGCCACCGGTGATGAAGTCGTGCATGACGATCGGCATTCCGAGTTCCTTGGCGAACTCGGCACGCTCATACATCTCTTCGGGAGTGTTGGCGGTCACATTGAGGTAGTGCCCCTTGCGCTCACCGGTCTCCTGCTCGGACAGCTTGATGGCTTCCGCAACGAATTCGAAGCGGTTCTGCCAACGCTGGAAGGGCTGGGAGTTGATGTTTTCGTCGTCCTTGGTGAAGTCCAGACCGCCACGCAGGCATTCATAGACAACACGTCCGTAGTTCTTACCGCTCAAACCGAGTTTCGGTTTGATGGTGCAACCCAGCAGAGGGCGGCCGTACTTGTTCATCCGGTCGCGCTCGACCTGAATGCCGTTCGGCGGGCCGTAGCAGCTCTTGATGAAGGCCATCGGGAAGCGGATGTCTTCCAGACGGAGGTGGCGGAGAGCCTTGAAGCCAAAAACGTTGCCGACCAGTGAGGTCAGAACGTTGGTGATGGAACCCTCTTCGAACAGATCGAGGGGGTATGCGATGAACGCATAGAAGGACTCTCTGTCACCAGGGACGTCCTCGATGCGGTAGCAGCGGCCTTTGTAGAAGTCAAGGTCGGTGAGGAGCTCGGACCAAACAGTGGACCAGGTACCTGTAGAGGATTCAGCAGCCACAGCTGCGGCAACCTCTTCCTTGGGTACACCTTCCTGGCCGGTGCACTTGAAGCAGGCCAGCAGGTCGGTGTCGAGGGGTACGTAATCAGGAGTCCAGTAAGTGTCTCTGTACTCCTTGACCCCAGCGTCGTACTTCTTGCTCATGGGAAAACTCCGTTAAGTCGGTGAAGGGGGGTTGAGACGTTCGCGTGCCTCATCAGAGGCTCAGCGGAAGATCTCAGTCCTTCTGACCAAGGAAGTTGCCATTGCCGAGCGCAGGCTCCACTTCGCGGTGGGGGCGGGCAATGATGTGAGCAGCAACCAGGCCGTCACCAACACGCTCGCAAGCATCGGCGCCAGCGCGCACTGCAGCGTTCACAGCACCGGTCTCACCGCGCACCAGAACGGTGACGTAGCCGCCGCCGACGAACTCACGACCGATCAGGCGCACTTCAGCAGCCTTGGTCATGGCATCAGCTGCCTCAATCGCGGGGACCAGACCGCGGGTCTCGATCATGCCGAGAGCGATGCCCATGGTTTCGTTAGCCATTGCCTACCGGTAGAAGGGGTGGAATGTTCGCTCGGGACATTGCTCCGCCGAACCCCCTTCCGTCAAGGGATTTGGACACACTTCCGGATCACTGTCCATAGTGAACCTGATAAGCCACGCTTATCAGCCTGTCTGTGACTGTTCCGATCTGCTGTGGTTGTTCCTGTGGGCACATGCCCACATCCCGTTGCCGAACTGATTTTTCACCCATAACTTCACTTAATGCAGCGGTCCCGAGGCCTTGCCGAGGGGTGGAATGTTCAACCCATACCGCTGCTTCCCAAATTCAGCCTGGTTTCCGTCGAGTCTCGCCCCACAATGGTGAGCCTTCTCAATCGTTCTTTGCGGCAACTTCTGACCATTGCCACAGGCAATCCGATCAAGGTTGCCGAGATCGAGGCGATGCTCGGTCCCCTTTCGGTTGAAGTTCAACGTCAACCGGACGATCTCGATGTGGAGGAGACAGGATCCACCTATCTCGAAAACGCTGAGCTGAAAGCAACAGCAGCTGCTCTTCGTACCCGTGGCTGGGCCCTGGCTGATGATTCAGGCTTAGAGGTCGATGGTCTGAACGGAGCACCAGGACTCTTTTCAGCCCGCTACGCGGATGGGAATCCGGCCAAGATCCAACGTGTTCTCGACGAGCTTGGGCCCACGCCTTACCGCAGCGCCTGTTTCCGCAGCACGATGGTTCTCTCCAACCCCCAGGGGGAATGCGTTGCATCCGCCGAAGGAATTTGCTGGGGGGAGTTGCTGATGGCACCGGATTACGCCGGTGGTGGCTACGAATCTCTGCTCTGGGTTCGGGAAGCGAACTGCACCTACGGGGCCATGAACACGGTGCAACTGAGCCGCCTGGGCAGTCGCGGCAAGGCAGCACGTGCCCTTGCCGATGATCTACGCAGTCATCTTCGTCTGAACTGAGCTCAGCTCAGCATGGAACGGCTGTTGATCCTGTCGATCGCACGCATTGCGGCGGCGGCGGCCTCCTCAACATCTCCTTCGCGTCCGGCAAGGGTGAGACGCCCGAAGGCACCAACGGCCTTCACATCAACGAGAGTGATGTTGGATGATTTTTCGGCTTCATTGGCCGCAATCAGCACATAACCGGCTGGTTCGGTTTCAAGGATGAACATGCTCATCCCAGCCTCAATCATCGAACCACGGCGATTCAGTCGGTTGATCAGAACGGCATGGTCGGGGGTGATCGCACGAATCACTTCCGTCCAGCTCACGTCCGCGGGAGTGCGCTGATCGATGGAGCTTCCGATGGCCTCCAGCACCACATCACCGGAGTGGAGCACGGTGCTCTGGTCACGGTGGTACAGCGCCATCGAGCCGAAGGCTCGTTCCACAACCATCTGGCCGAGCCGCACATTGCTGGCCTTCAAGGCAATGTCGGTGACCCGGTGAACCGCCATACCCGGAGAAACCTCCATCCAGAGACAGGCATCACCGGGGATGGGCAGGAAGCCCTGACTCACCGAACCCATGTAGGCCGCCAACTGCGGCTGGAGCGAATCGATGAAAACGTGCGTTCTCAGTTCGATCGACTGAACATGACTGTTCTGCCGCTGCAGCCGCGGTGATTCGGAATCGGTGGTGACCACACAACTGGCTCCCCCCTGTTGGGGGGTCACTTCAGTGCCGGTGACGAGAGCTCTTCCGCCGCGTCGCCGCTCCTGGGCTTCGAGGCCGGCAAAACGGGTCATGGGCGGGAGTGTACCGGACGATTTCTCGCTCAACCGACGAATGAACAGTTCTCGGCCTTGGTCTTGCGTCTCTCAGAGCAACCGATACCGTCCGCACAACTGCACCGATGGGCCATGGCGATCCCTGATCAATCCGCTGTGAAAGCAATCGATCTGAATGCAGATCAGGCCCTGGGAATGGTCAGCTTCGGGCTGATGCAACGCCTGGCTCAGGACGGCCAGGTGGATCTGCCCTGGCTGGAAAGCCCGGGGAACGCCAATGCCGATCGTCTGCGTCAACTGCGTCAGCGCTTGGAACTCACCTCTCTGGCGATCGAAACCGGAGCACCTCTAAGCACCGCTGAAGTCAGCTTGCTGCTGGGAGCACGGCCGGGCACGGAGAAGGTGGAACGGGGAGGCTTGGTGGCCCGCCGCGTCAGCCGCAATGTCTGGCGTCTGAGCAGAAGGGATGAGAACGATCGCTATGACGGGTTCCGCCGCCGCCTCTGAACTCCGCCTCTGAACTCACACTTCCACAGCCGATCCCAAAGAGTTTCAGTCGCAGCCAGCGATCAAGTCTGAAATTTGTGCACGGTGAGGCCTGAACTTCCCTCGGAGGCTTGATGGCCGGGCCCACCCTTCTGAAGGAATCGGGACCTCGAGAGGTGTTCTGCGGTCTCACCTCCATCGTGTGGCTGCATCGCCGCATGCCGGATGCCTTTTTTCTTGTCGTTGGCTCCCGCACCTGCGCCCACCTGATCCAGAGCGCTGCAGGCGTGATGATCTTCGCCGAGCCTCGCTTCGGCACTGCAATTCTCAACGAGCGGGATCTCGCCGGCCTGGCCGATGCCCAGGAGGAACTCGATCGCGTCGCCCGCGAACTGCTGCAACGTCGGCCCGAGATCAAAACCCTTTTTCTTGTGGGCTCCTGCCCCAGCGAGGTGATCAAGCTTGATCTGGCCCGCGCGGCTGAGCGGCTCAATGAGGAGTTGCAGGGTCAGGTGCGGGTGGTGAATTATTCGGGCAGCGGCATCGAAACCACCTTCACGCAGGGGGAAGACGGAGCCCTGGCAGCCCTGGTGCCCATGCTGCCTTCCAGCGACGAACGCCAGCTGCTATTGGTCGGGACCCTTGCCGATGCCGTCGAGGACCGCCTGGTTCACCTGTTCGGTCGACTCGGCATCCATTGCGTGCGCAGCTTGCCGCCGCGTCAGTCGACGGACTTACCAGCCCTGGGGGCGGGCACCACGGTTCTGCTGACGCAGCCTTATCTCACCGAAACCGCACGCCTGCTCAAGGATCGGGGCGCAAAAATCCTCAAAGCACCCTTCCCACTCGGGGCGGAGGGCAGTCGGGCCTGGATGGCCGCTGCCGCAGACGATTTCCAGGTGCCATCGGACACCGTCGCAGATGTGCTTGCCCCCTTGATGGAACGCGCTTTCAAGGCTCTGGCACCCCACCGCGAGGTGTTGGCGGGCAAACGCATTTTTTTATTGCCGGAGTCCCAGCTCGAACTACCTCTGGCGCGCTTTCTTCAGAGGGAGTGCGGCATGGAGCTGGTGGAGGTGGGCACGCCTTACCTGAACCGGGAACAGATGAGTGAGGAACTGGCCCTCCTGCCGGTGGGCACGGCGGTGATGGAAGGTCAGCACGTGGAGCAGCAGCTCGATCGCGTGCGCAGCAGCCAGCCCGATCTGGTGGTTTGCGGCATGGGATTGGCCAATCCCCTGGAAGCGGAAGGCATCACGACCAAATGGTCGATCGAGCTGGTCTTCAGTCCCATCCATGGCATCGACCAGGCAGGGGATCTGGCGGAACTGTTTTCCAGGCCGCTTCGACGACGCCAATTAATTCAACCGGCCCTGCACCCAGCGGGCTCCTTAAACCCCATCCACAACTGATCCGATGGAGCTGACCCTCTGGACCTACGAAGGCCCTCCCCACGTGGGCGCAATGCGGATCGCCGCCTCAATGGAGGGGGTTCACTACGTGCTGCATGCTCCCCAGGGAGACACCTACGCCGATCTGCTGTTCACGATGATCGAGCGGCGGGGCAAGCGGCCACCTGTCACCTACACCACATTCCAGGCGCGGGACCTGGGAGGCGACACCGCCGAACTGGTCAAGCGTCATGTGCGCGAAGCGGTGGACCGGTTTCAGCCGGAGGCGCTGCTGGTAGGAGAAAGCTGCACCGCGGAACTCATCCAGGACCAGCCAGGAGCCCTGGCCCAGGGGATGGATCTGCCGATCCCCGTGGTGAGCCTTGAGCTTCCGGCGTACAGCAAAAAGGAGAACTGGGGAGCATCAGAAACTTTTTACCAGGTGCTGCGTGGGCTGCTGCGCAGTCAGGCCCCCGAGAAAGCAAGCCATGATCCGACTGCCTGGCAGAACCAGGGACGCCGCCCCCGCGTGAACCTGCTGGGTCCCTCCCTGCTTGGCTTCCGGTGCCGCGATGACGTGCTGGAAATCCAAAAACTGCTCACCATGCATGGCATTGATGTTGGCGTGGTGGCTCCTCTGGGAGCGGGCGTCGGCGACATCCGCCGCCTGCCGCAGGCAGACCTGAATGTTTGCTTGTATCCCGAAGTCGCCGAATCCGGCTGCAGCTGGCTGGAGCGAACCTTCGGAATGCCCTTCACCCGCACCGTGCCGATCGGGGTCGGCGCCACCCACGACTTTCTTGTCGAGCTGCATGGACTCCTGGGCATGACTCCTCCCTCGGCAGAGGAGGGCTATCGCCGGTCGCGACTTCCCTGGTACTCGGAATCGGTGGACTCCACCTATCTCACCGGCAAGCGGGTGTTCATTTTTGGCGATGGCACCCACGCGCTGGCAGCGGCCCGCATCTGCAGTGAAGAACTTGGATTCACCGTGGTGGGGCTCGGCACCTACAGCAGGGAAATGGCGCGACCGATGCGGGCCGCCGCACGGGAGCTTGGGCTTGAAGCGCTGATCAGCGACGACTATCTGGCAGTGGAGGCCGCCATGGCTGACGCCTCTCCTGAACTGGTGCTGGGCACTCAGATGGAGCGGCACAGCGCAAAACGCCTGGGCCTTCCCTGCGCCGTGATCAGCACACCGATGCACGTTCAGGACGTTCCGGCGCGCACTAGCCCCCAGATGGGCTGGGAGGGAGCCAATGTGATCTTCGACTCCTGGGTTCACCCACTGATGATGGGGCTGGAGGAGCACCTGATCGGCATGTTCCGCCACGACTTCGAATTTGTGGATGGGCATCAGAGCCATCTGGGGCAGGCCGGTGGAACCGGCATGGGATCA
>QCUM01000017.1 GCA_003210735.1 Synechococcus sp. AG-679-D13 | reverse complement strand
TGCATTCTTTGCGAGGAACAGCAAGGGATATGTGGCGAGCAGCAGAAATCCCTCAGGATTACCGCAATGCTTTGACGGGACACCAATCAAAGGAAGTAGGTGAGACCAGTTATGGATTAGGACTTGCATCAATGCCTGATAAAACATTCAAGAGATTGAAGGACGTTGACCTTGGCTGGGTTCCATAAGGAGTACGAAAGTCGTCCGATAAATACTGCTAACACACAATTGTGCAACGTTTAAAATAGAGACAGTTAGAGATAAAAAACAATGGCAAGTAAAGCTACAAGCGTTAAAGACAATTGGATTACTGCTCGTGCAAGCACAGATGAACGGCTACTGGCTGAGCAACTAATGAATCAACTGGGACTGAAGTCTCATAGTGCTCTTGTTCGCACACTGATTAACGAACAAGCAGCTGCTCTCAACCTCAAGTGACAACTGAATAAAAACAATGGCAAATCCAAACGAAGAAGTAGCACTACAACGCTGGCTCCGTCAGTTCAACGAGGGACTATCTCGTGGAATGGCACCGTCTCCAGAAGACAGACGCGAAACACTAACGGCTATCCGTGAACTGGAAGGTAAGGCAGAAGGCCCGAGGTATCTATATACCTTGTATCAGAACCCTGTACTTGATTTAATCAGGCAGCGCAATACATTCCAAGATGTGCAGGGTATTCAATCGTTAGGTCTGCCACAACTAACCGACGATGCAATCTTGTATCGAGCAAACAAAGGATTGATTGCTGGACCTACACCAGAGGAAGTCATTCCAAAGGAGATGTGGAAGGATAATCAAGCGCTACCTGCTGACCCAATCAAACAGCCAGGCGAAAGCGATGTTGCTTATGAGAAGCGCACTCGCCCTTATCGCAAGGTGCGTGAACAGAACCTTGAGGTTTACAAGCAGCAGCTAAACAACATTCCCTTCCTTACAAAGGCAGGAGCTGGCCTTGGTTCAGCACTAGTAGACGCATCTCAAGATGTATCAAGAGGACTGTGGTGGTTAATTAACGCATCACAAGCTACAGTTAATCTAGCTTCAGAGGGATTAGCAGCAGCGGCTAACCCTGATTTGTTTGGTGCTCGTCCTCTTACTGATTTAGAAGCAGCAGAGAAGCAAGGTCTTCTGCGATATGTAAAGCCAAGCAAGTCACAGCTGGCAGAGATGATTGAAGAACCGCTGCCCAATATCTCTGGTAAAGATGAGGCGATACAGCAGTTCCAAAGAGATGCCATCAGCAGTATGGTTGAGGCTGAGAAAGCAGCAAGGAAGGACGCACGTAACTATGTTGCTCGTGCACCTGGCGTTAAGAATGTACGGGGTGGATTTAAGCAACGTCGGTTCAACCCAAACCTAGTTAATGTTGCAACGATGCTACCCGCTGCAATAGGAATCAACGCAGGCATTGGATTGCTTGGCGGTGAAGACAGCGGAACAATTCTTCCTGGTACTGGACGCAAGGAAGGCTATACAGCAACAGTTAAGAGTGAAGATGACCCACGTAAAACAATCAACCCACTACTAGAGGCAGGTAGTAAATACTTCTTGGGAAGAGAAGGTAATCTTCTAGCGTGGAACGAAGGCTTCAGTAGTGAACGTCCTGATGTAAGCCGTGAGGAATACAACAAGTACAAGGGTTACGAGCGAAGCAGGGACATTGACCTCAACCCATTTGATGGGAACTTTAACTTGGGTGGTGTTCTGAAAGGAACGATGGAAGGTATCCACGGACCAGAGGTTCAGTTCCTTGGCAAGAACGTCTCGCTAACCGAATCAGGTATCCCTGTCTTAGGCGCAATGCTTGGTGGTGCAATTGGTACAGCACTGCCTAACGTCACTCGCTTCCGTAAACGCAAGAACAATCCAAGGCTCCGTCAGTATCTACCGGAGAACCTGTATCAGAAGGATGACGCAGGCAAGCTGATCCGTAATGAGAAAGGTCAGCGTGTACTGAAGGATGAGTACGACTGGGAGAGCCCTGACCTAATGGTCGATAAGTACAGCGACCCAAATGCTTCACGTTTGACCAAGCTGATGGGTGAGCTACCTGAGGTGGCACCACGTGATCCAGCAACTGGACGAGTTGAGCGCAGTGCAGTACTCGGTGAGAATGAAACCTTGCGTAAGGTCGAAGACTTTTTCTATCGCAAGCCTGAGACAGACGCAGCAGGCAAGGTCATCGTTGGACCCGAAGAGCATCACCGTGGCAAGGTACTGAGCACAGCACTAGGCGCTGGTATCGGTGGATTGATTGGCGGTTCAGTACTAGGTTCAACGATTGAAGATGAACGCCGTAAGCGGAACTTTGAATCCAACAATCCTGGGATTGATTACGCAACCTTCAAAGCAAACGCTGAGCGCATCGGTGAACGTCAGCTTGAGTTGTCCCTCGCCAATCCAAACAGGAAAGCAGAGCGAGAAGAAAGCCGTTCAGGTTTTAACTCCCGTGCTTATCAACAGGCACTAGGTGAGGAGAACCAAAGGCAAGCAGCTCTGATTGATGAGATTGGAAGTAAGTACCTACAAGGAAAGGCACGAGAAAAACTAGGCGAGAATACAACTCGACTGGAAAAGATTCAACAGATCGAACGAGAGATCTATGAGAATAAGTACGGAGAAGAAGCAGTTTATCCTTATTGAACCCACGCTTACTTAATCAGTGAGCTAATCTATAAAGGTAAAGGATAAGGACCGCTGAGTTGTCATTAGCTCGGCGGTTTTTTATTGCTTACTTATAGGAATAAATATGTTGCACAACATAGAAAGCACAAGGTAACTCAGAGAAATACAATAGAATAGTAGAAAGATTAGATAAGAATTATGCGAGCACGAAAGTACAGACCTATTAATGAAGTCGGAGTGCCCGTCAGAGGTACACCTTCAACTGAGGTTCCAAATAAGCCTGGACTCTTTGCAGGCAAGCAAAGGCGTGAGGATTATCAGCAGGCACTGGAAGACCTAGCAAAAGAAGAAGAGCTGCTTAGTCAACGGTATGCACGTGATATGGATGCGATGGCTAGGCAGAACCAAGCCAATGAAATCAAAGCAACGGGCAACCGTCGTGCAGCAGAACGCAGGCAGATGATGCGGGATATGCCTGAGGTTGTGAAGAACAATCCATATGCACAAGTCCTTGGCGATCGAGTTGTAGACGCAAGGCATCTGGGTCAGCAGATTGCAGCAGCACCAGGGCAAGTACACCCTGGCTATTACGCAGGAGCAGCAGGACTAGTCGGTAGCGCTGGACTACTGAACGCTTACTCCCAGCTTCAGCAGGATGAGATGGACAGAGGAGTGATCCCTACTACTGCTCGCGCTACGTCAAATCTTTTGGGCGGCATCGGCGCTATAGGTGGTAGCGGTGTAGGTACAGACCCACTGGCGATGGCTCGCAACGGTGTGCGTGATGCAAGTGATGCACTCAACTCACCACGGATGCTTGAAGCGATGGTGTTGGATCAGATGGAAGGCGTACAGACTGAAGAAGCTGTAGCCAACGTTGAATTCGAAAACGAAGTCACACGACTGGCTGAATACTTATTGACTGTGCCTAGCCGTAACGCTGAAGGCAGCACTATTTATATGTCTGCTCGTGATGCTTATTCACAAGCACGGCAGATTATTGAACTTGACCAAGCATACTGAGGAACAAACGATGTCAATGAACCCTGAACTTATTAAAGACTTGATGACCTTGAGATCACAAGGTTTCAGCGAAGAGCAGCTGATGGAATATATCAAGATGAAAGAGACAGCAACAGCAGAACCAGAGATGTCTCAACGGGACAAGGTTGTCATCAGTCAGAGCGAGGGCAATGCACCTGGTGCTTATGTGGATTCATATTCCAAAGCACAAGATGCATTCGGTCAGATGATGATGGCGAACGACCGGCTGAAGCAACAACAAGCAGCCATTGCCAATCAAGAACTGAATGGCCTCACTCAATACGATATGTACGGTGGCACTCCGAATGTGAAGATTGAATCAGAAGGCCAGCAGGTCACAGCGACACCAGACGGAAGAATTATTTTTTATTGAAATGAATACCGAAGAAGTCACGAAGGAACTGCAAGATATTGTTGATGGCTGCGAAACAGCTGGAGATATCTATGAAAAGGTAGACCACCTTGACGCGGATAAAAAGTATCAGCTTGTGTACTCCCTACTGAATAAGGAGTACTTCGATACGACAAAGGAGTGGAGCCTAGGTTTCATCGATTGGATTGACCGAAATCAAATCATCAACAACTACAACGAGCAACGTTCACAGCTAGAGCCAGCATTGGGAATGATGCGGATGCTTTCCACTTGTCTACAGCAAGCATACGAATTCCAAGCACGGCAAGAGATGCAGTCTCAAGATGAATCAAGCCAGTGGGGTATGCGTCTGGCTGAAGACTTGAGTGATAGAAGTAATGAGCTTGCTCAGCTCGTCGATGAACTATCACTAGTGGCAGGTCATTACGATTCAGTACTCAAGGGCAGACGAATGGGCGTGGAGTTTGTTGATGAAGATGGGAACCACACCAAAAGAGAGAGGCTTGGTTTTGCGAAAAAGTCAATCCAAGAGGATTAAAAAACGGTCGTCCTAGATTTTTATTAAAGGGGGGAACTGGACCAAACGGCAGTACCCCCAGTAAAAGCGGACGAGAAAATAAGAAAAAGCCCCCACCGTTAGGTGAGGGCAAGGGGTTAAGCGGTGACAGAAGTATCCGCGTTGGCAGTTGACTTACGTCTCCTGCGTTTGGGTTGCTGGATTGATTCGATTAAATCGTCCAGCTTGGCCTCGGTTACGACCGAGTCATCCACCTGGCTCTCGTCTTCAAAGACAGGAGCAGCAGGTAGGGCTGGCTCAGGTGCAGCGATGGACTGTGCTGTCTGGTTGATGCGAGTGATAGCGGCAAGTGACTCGTCATAAGTGAGCTTGCGTAACTGATCTCTCGGTATCTCAACACGTCTCCATCCGAGGTCAGGGTCAGGCACCCTCACGTTGACGAAGCAAGCACGACCTTTGTTGGTGACCTTGAAGGACAGCGGCTCCACCAGCTGGTCTGGCGTGAGATTAAGTAAGCCAATCAACAGTGAGGAGCCAGCCCAAGAGGTCAAGCCAACCCTGAGATTCCAGTACTCACCAGAGCTCGTAACGAACTGGCAGATGAGTTTGTCCTGGGCTTCAAGCAACGGGTCGGTATAGGTCTGAGTACGAACAGAGATGTCAGTCACGAAGACCTTGGTGATGACAGAAGGGAGCCAAGCTTTACCCCCGTCATCAGTGATGAAGTACAAGCACCGACCTTCACTGTCCTGTGTAGGAGCAGTGACGAAGATGGTTTGCATCACCGTTTGTGCAAGCTCAACGTCATCCTCGAAACCATCAAGACCTTGAACACGATTGTTCAAACCTGTGGCATCGAGAGGAACGATTGCAAATTCGTCAGTCATAGGTTGTTCCTATGTAAAGGACACGGAGAAAGAAAGGCGCAGATAAGCGCCTATGATTTGAACTCAATACTCAGAACTGAACATCACCGTTAGATATGCATCACCACCACCAAAGTCAGAGGTGATTGCGTATATCTTGCTGGTGTAGTTCCTGTCCCAGACAGTGAAGATGCGACGACCAGTACCGGGCATTGCGAATGCTTCGATGTTGTGGAAGGTGTCATCGACTGATGTGTCGCCAGCGTCCCCGTGGATATGCGAGGTGACTATGACGCTGAGGTAATGACGCCTCCACTTTTCATCGAGACATCCAGGCTTGGGCTCATCTTCATAAGGTTCGCAACCTGTTTCCAACCAGTGCTGAATGCCTGAGGTCAGCAAGAGTTTGCCGTGGTCGAGGAGACTTGGGTTGAGAACACTAGTCTTTGGAGCGGTAGTCATTCACTTAATAGGTGAAAGAACACCAAAGAAAAGAGCACCCGATAGGGTGCTTTGATTGCTGGTTATTGAGTGCTGATTTGAATGGGAGTATCTGTTGAGCGGAGCAAGAACATCAAACGCTCACGGCGTTCGGCTGCTACTTCTTCGTCACACTCAAAGCGGTAGGCAAGGTCATAGAAGTAACGCTGCTTATCTGTTACTAAATCAGGTGGAAGTATTTGCATTATGCGATTGCTTGAATAGAGGCAAGAGTTTTCGCAGAAGGCTTACGGCGTCTGGCTTTACGAGGCTTTGGCTTGGGCTCAGCATCAACAACAGACACAGGCATCGGCGGAGACACAGGCTCAACCGCAGATAGTACATCTGTATCAGGGGCAAAGCTTTGTTCAATTGCCTTGAAGCAGATGACTAATGCGGGGATAAGTAAGCGTGAGCCGAGGACAGTAATGAGGGCAGCGATAACAGCAGTCCCATAGATAAATGGTTTCATTTCTTTGATGGATAAAGGATGTGTTGGAGGCGGGCGGCAAAGCGTTCGCCCTTTGGTGTGAGGAATAGAAGAAGACGACGCCTGCTCGTTGGGTCAGTTCTCTTCTCAATCAACCTAAGCCCAGGCTTGCCGAGCCGATGCCGGTTGGAAAGCCAAGCAAGATTGCGAGAGCAGCTGGCTGTAAGAAAGCCCATCTCTTTTTCAAGCGAGGGTTTCATACAGCCGTTATGCGTTGCGACATAGATGAAGGCTTGAACGACTTGAAGTGGTATCTCTCGGTCTAGTTCTGCGAGGAGCTCCGCCACCCGCACCATCGGGAGCAACTCCCGATTGGTAACAGGCGAATGTGGTGCGGCAGTAGAAGCAGTCATCGTTCAAGCTCCCGCAGGCATCGGGTCAAGCTCGCTGTATCCAGCAGCATTACCCGTAGAGGGAGAGGTCTTGGCTTCATCAGGCAGATTGACGCCAGCCTTTTCAGCAGCGGTGGTGAGTTGTTGCTGTTGCTCTGGGGTTAAAGCCAGCCAGAAAGAACGCACCAACTTGTTAGCCATAAAGACGGAGCTGAATACTGTGGCGGCACCGACGACTGGTACCAATCCAGGAAGCAAGGAACAGAGGACAGAGACCGCTGCGATTTTCAGCCAGTTGTTCTTGATGCTGTCGCCCGCTGCTTCCCAGCAAGCAACCATCTGGTCTTGGCGAGAAAGTAGGTTGCCTCTAACGAGTGGTTCAAGTTGGAGACCTACAAGCACAGCGTTATAGACACCAAAGACAAGGACACCACCAACACCAAATTCAAACGGGGCATCGAAACCGATGTGGTTGCCGTCCCCGTTCAGGTCAGGGGTTACGAGTGCTGCGAGTGGGGCAGCTTCCCAACCAGCGGTGTGAGTGATGGTACCGCTGATTCGACCGTTAGTAATCTTGATAGACATAAGTTTGGAAAGTAAGTTTGTATTTGTTAGGGAGAGGTAGTTGTGCCCGTGGTTCCCAGAACGGGAAACGCCTTCACTTTTGCTACCTCTCACCTCTGGAATAGGCGCTGGTAAGCGCCTTAATCCCACTAAGTTTCAAAGCGACCGATAGGGCGCGGAACATAGGTATTAGTGGTTGTAGATAAACACTTCAAGCATCGGGTTGGCTTCGTCTGCTTCATCCAAGCCAAGACGGCAGTAGCTTTCAGCCTGCTTCAACCAGCGATAGAGGTTTGCGTCAGTCGAAGTAAGCAAATCGGTACTAAATGTTTCAGTACCGCCAGCATCTCTAATACCTTCTTCAAACATATCGACAAGGTCATTAGCAAGGAAAGTAGTTTTAACTTCTTCGCATTCATCAAGTTGAATATAAGAAGAGTTATGGATGTTCTCCACACCAGCATCTTCAAATCTGCTTGGGTCGTACTGAATAGTGATACTGCCGAAGTCAGGGAACGCCTCGGAGTTAGGAAGATAAGCGGCGTTTAGTATTTCAAAAGTAAAGTTCATTAGCTTAATAAGTAAAGGATATACAGGCTTGTTATTAATGATTGAATGTATAACTCACCTGTATTTAATCTAGCACGAGAGTGGATAGATTGCGAGCTAATTAAGCTCTAATCTCTTAAGTAAGAGAAGTCAGCCATCAGCATTCACCTCCGCAAGTTCGCTTGTATCAATATGTTCGTGGAGCCTGCGATGTAGAAGCTTGGCTCTCTTGCTAGCCCACCTGGGGCAAGTCATCATCCCGATGAAATCATCCATCGTTGGTATGAAACCTAAATCTTCCTGTATGTGCTGTTCCGCAATCAAACTGACGGGGACTTTGCGTCCCTTACTGGTAGTGATGGTGGAACCAAAGTGAGCGACACAATCTTGAATGCCCTGCGTGTGATGGGAAAGGAAGCGGTGGAGTATGGAGTTAGTCCCCCCACGGCTTCTATCTATCCATTCGTGGATGGGGAGGAAATCCTCCATCTCCCCACCAAACGCATTAACGGAACTGTGTGCGTGATATACAGCGTGGCTCATCAGGCGAGCTCCTGGGGTGCGTACTCCTCAACGCTTTCAATACGGTCGGCGTGAGTGAGGGTCAGCTTCATCTCACCATCAGCGTTGCGTTGAACGGTGATGTTGCCGAAGCCACCAGCATCAATCTCGAAACCGGGATGGATTGAATAAGCCAGAGCCCAGCAGGTTTCATCCAACCATTCGGTCAAATCATCAGGGAGTAGAGCGAGAGCATCACTACTAGCTTGAAGCCAGGCTTGGTTCTCATCGTTGGTATATGCGAGGCGAGGCTTCGCACCTTCAAAAGGAACGACGGTATTGGTGGGTGGCTCACGCTTGATATCAACATCAAAGGTACAGCCTTCACCTTGGTCTCCCGAGCCCTCGTATTCCACGCGGAGAGCATCAAAGTTAGGAACAAGTGCGTCAAGTGCTTCGCCAACAGAGACGATGAGCTTGGCGGTGTAGCGAGAGATGATTTCATTACGGTCATCACTCGCTCGACGCTGGCTGAAATATTGTTCGCTCCATTCCGTAGTGCCTCGTTCGGCAGTAATGGCGGGGGTGGGATACTCGGCAATCAGTCGTGCTTCTTCTGCTTCAACAGCAGACTTGATTGCTTCGGTAAATGCGTCCCAAGTTTGACCCTCCGTCTTAACAGGCACGGGGGTAGTGGTTGGATTAATAGTAGTTGTAGTCATTAGTTTAAATAAGTAAAGGGGATATAAACAGAGGGATAACAGAAACTATTGTATGTATATACCTCTGTATTAAGTATAGGGCAGGGAAGCCAACTATGCGAGGTTAAGTTAGACAATCTCTACAAAGTAAGCACCCTGCTTGTAATCAGTTAGGCGAAAGAGCAGTCGGCAACGCACCAGCCAGAGCGATTGGAGATTTCATCCGTCGCATAGTTCGTGAGTTCATCACCGCCGTAGGTCTCGCCCTCGTCAATACAAATGACGACAGGTGTGTTGAGTTGCTCGGTGTTGAGTTGTGCCTGCTCTTCTGGTGAAGGCGTGGCCTCCTCCTCCATACCAGAGAAGTCAAGTTCAAGATGGGTAAGTTGGAATGTAATAAGCATTTGTATAAGTGCGAATGTTTAAGTAAATGTAAAGAGCGGAAGCATTAAGCACCGCCCTGCTTGTTAATCAAAGGCTCTTCAACCTCGCCTCAAACAAGGCTCGTTGCTCTTGGTGGTAGCGGTCAGCATCAAAGCCGTTGATGTGGAAGTCAAAAGAGATTTTGTCGTCAATCAACTCAAACAGTTGGTTATCCAAATCATCTAGCCCAAGTTTCTGGCCGATGAAAGCATCAACCGCTTCGTTTTGAAGTTCAATAAAAGCATCAAAGCATTTGCGTGTGTAGAAGTTAAGCATCGAATAGAGTTCGCCCATCTGCTCGTGCGTCAGGTTCCTTACATCAACAGCATCAACCCCACTTTCGTACCAGTTGATATCGATAGCAGATACACACCAGCCAGAGCGGTCGCTAATCAAATCGCAAATCACATCGGCGATTTCGTCCTTGTTAGCAGAAGCATCAACAGAAATCACGAGAGGCAGAGACATCTGCTCTGCTGTGATGCGTGCTTGCTCGGTGGTGGTGGGGCTGGTGTTGTCGTCAGTTGAGAAGTCAAGTTCAAGGTGCTCGATGGCGATTGAATATTCTTTCGCGGGGGCAGTAGTTAAGGTCATTTGTATGTATGCGAATGGTATTAGTTGGCGGGTGTTAGTTCCCAGTTGAGGATTTGCTCTGCCGATATAGGCAAGCACTCGTCTTCAATAATGCCGTTAAGGACATCCTCATTTGCTTGTGAGCCTAGGTGTGCCTCAAAGAAATCATCACGCACCGAGGCAACACCTTCATAGGTGAAGCCCCTAACGGTGAGTGAGTAATCGGCAAGCAAGTCGTAAGTAAGTTCAGTCATCATCTTCAAGTGCTTCTACTTCGGCAAAGGCTTCTTCAAACGCTTGCGTGTATTGAAGGACTAGGTCTTTGCGTCCGCCTTCCGTTCTCACATAAGCCAACTCAACGGTGGCTTCCCTTGGGTCGTACTCAAACATTCTGCGGTAGCAATCAATCAAGGCAGACATCTCGCTGTCGTTTGCTTGCGGTGCCTTAAAGGTATTGAGGTCATCGTCAGTCAAGTTGTTCTCTTGTAGCCACTCACCAAGGCTGTGGTCTGCGGTGTTGCTATCAAGGATGCCGAACTCTTGGAGAGTATCCATCGCATCGGTAATCCTATCTAATGGAAATGTTGTATTCATTATGGTTTAGGTTGTAAAGGATAAGGGAGTTAATAACTATTGATTGTATATCTTCCCTATGACTATATACTAGCACGGGATATACATTAGTGGAGGTATCTGCCCGAAGATAAGTAGGACTACTTACTACAAAATAAGACTGGGTTTAGAAACATCCTGCTTGTCGCCGTAAGCGAAATCAAAAGCTAGACGGATAGATTTTGCGGGGGAGAACAACGGTGATAGTTCAATCAAAAAACTACACGGCTAGATTTTGCGGGGCTCTGCGGGGCGAACACTTCTCCCCTACCAGTAAAGAAGGAGGCTCCCTGCTTGACGGGCAAAAGCCAATCAAGTGAGCCAGCGGATATACCAGCGGTTAGCATCAGCCAACGGAGGTAATCGTATGCGCCAGGGCGGTAATCAACACTAGACATTTCGTACGTTTGGGTGTATATGTATTAGCCAACTCTATTGAGAATTGGTAGCAACAAGCAGTAGAGATTGCCTGTGCTTCAATCAATATAGGTCAGGCGGTAAGCATCAGTCAAGCAATTAAAGATAGATGAAGTATGTAATACTAATGCGAACCATTCTCAATTGGTTAGCAATAAAAAAGCCCCCGATTAACGGAGGCAAGGAACGATTGAGTGCGTGTGTCTAACGCAGGTGCTTGAGGTCAGATTTGTCGTAATAGCAGACCTGCTCTTCGACAAGAGAGGGGAAATTATCCATCTCCATCCAACGCTTGACCTCAGCATTAGTGGGACTGATGCCGAGACGGCTGGCGTAATCGCGGGCGACCTCCATAGCAAGGGCAGGCTTGGCGAGCACCCGCTTCACCAGACCAATAGGAGCAACGGTGGTCTCCTTTAGTTCGGTCTTGATATTGCGGGCGTAGCAATCTTCCAGCATCTGTTGCTGGGTCTTCGGTTTCATCAGAACACCTCAGCCAGCTCTGCTTCTCGTTGCTTCAACAGCATCGCCAAGAAGCGAGCGTCGAGAGTGTCTTTACGGTCTTGCTCCAAATCCCGCAAATAGCGGTGGTAGAAGGAGCTGTCTTCGATACCCGCTACCGCAAAGGCTTCATTAGCGAATGTGTTTTCAGTCATCGTCGGTTGCTCCAAATAAAAGGTCTTCAAGCATCAGGTCAAGCTCAAGCTCGAAGCAGACCAAGGTGTCCGCGTCGAGCGGTTCTGTACTGAAGTAGGACATCAGCCAGCCTCCGCAACGCAGGAGAGCGAGCCGTCTGCTTGAAGCAGGTACCAGTCGCTGAAGGTCGCCATCAGTTCAGGGTCAGCAGTCGAACCTTCGGCACTCTCATCGGGGAGACTTTCGAGGAAGTTTTCGATGGTGAGGTCGAAGTCAATAGCGACAGTCCCACCTTCAAAGGCGACGGACTTGCCTGCGTTTTCGTTGAGGTCAGACAGACGACGGGTGCCGATACGGCTGGCGATTTCACCAGCTTCATCAGCGGTGGTGGTGCGATGGATGATGGTGCCCCAGCCACCGTCTTCATCAGAGAAATACTCCTGGAAGTTGTCGAGCGACTGAAGCAGGTGGTAGCGAGCGGAGATAATTTCCTCGCTGTCGAGACCTTCAAGCGAAGGTGCGTGGTAGCTGGTGGGGTCTTCGTGAATACCGACGAAGACGACACAGCGTGCGGGGATGAAATCAATCATCGAGCGACGCTCCGAGGATACGGGCATTGGTGATTGACTGGGCTGGGCGAGAAGCTCTTCAACAGAAGAGACAATTTGAACTTGGGTAGCCATAATGTTTAGGCGTAAAGGAAATAGATATAAACATTTGAATGTATATCCTTTACAAGTATATCAAAGGAGATTAACTTGCGTGAGGTTATTGCCGATGAATATCAGTAATAAACTTACAAACATTTGCCTGTATCTATACACCTAATATAACATCCACATCGGGATAATGGGAAGAATAAATAGCAAATTGAGGTATCTTTAGTATTGCTTAACATTCACCACATAGTCAAATGTTCCGCAATTGCTTATACCTAAGTGGCGTATTCGTCAAGTGTGGATAACCGCTTGCCCGCAAAAGTTAGTAACGGATACTAACCATCGACCACCGTACATTCAACAGCTGAATAATACATACGACAAGCAGATGATAAGTCGGGGCTATACATTTGCTTAATCATTCGCATTAAACAGCGAAGCCAAGTAACCCAGCAACGGAGTGAGGCAGGTTGCGTGCTTCCCCTACTCCCCCCTCCCCTGGGAGGGGGGCGAGGAGCGAAGCGACGAGGGGGGTGGGGGCCTGCCCGGTTAGGGCCGAGGAAAAAGTGAACCCGCCGTAAGGCGTGGTGAAGTTTTGACGAGATCTATTGAACTCATCCGCTTCAACATCCGACAACGGTTGCTATCACAGGTGGTAAGGAGGGCGAGGCTTTCTAAAGGTGAGCCCGTTACACCTGATTAAACCGCTGTCTTCTGGCGGGTGCGGGGAGCGGGGAACCCCCGAGGAGGGGGTGAGGGGGATGAACTAACAGCGGGGTGACGGGCAACCGTCACTATCGGATGGTGTGAATACCCGCTCCATCACTAGGTTCACGGGGACACCAAGCACACTCGACCGCACACGGATGAGGGGACGGATGTGGTTTTCGGTAGTGGAACCTTGCTGGACGGAGGTGCCGAATGAGAGCACACGCGTGGTGTTGCAGTCGAAAGAACGGAAGTTCATTAGTAGTAGAAATAGTTGATTAACCCTGCGTGCTCTATCCCCCGAGCCTGGGTGTATTAGCGGATGCCGCCTTCAGGTGAGACAACCATAAGCACACCGACCGGCACCCGTCAACCATCACTCAGGAATTACTAAGGCAACCAAGGAGGGAGACCAATAGATTTTGCGTTGACGGTAGGCAACGGAAGATTGAACGATGGCTGCGACAAACGCTGGAACCACAGGGGTAGCGATAGATTTTGCGCAGACAGACGGAAGCGGAACCAAAGAAAGAACAAGAGCGAACCGAAGGTGAGCATCGATGTGATTGACAGACGAACGACGATCAGTCGTTCACAGTCCAGGCGTGAGCCACAGCGGTGGCGAACCATCGAACAAGAGCGAGCGATTAGCGAGCACGACAACCGAAAGCAACCGAAGCAAGCGCACGAGCAACAACGATTAGAACTGAAGAACAATCTGTTGCTGCGCTTGCGTTGCGATTGAAAGTAACTGGCGCAAATATATTTGCTGCTTCAATCGCTGCTGCTTACGTTGAACGCTCGTTGTCTGTTGCTGTTGTCTGTTGCTGATGCGAACGACAACTGCTGACATCAACTACTGTTAGTCCCTTTATTTTTTTGTTCCACCGGCCACGCGGGTACAGAGGGTGTTAGACCTATCGGAAATTTTATAGCACTTTTCACTCTGTATAGGGCGTTTCTGTGTACCCAAATTCCCAAAAGCTTGATGCGTATATAGCTATGAAAAATTTTTTAAGTATTTTCATCACCTATAGGGCGCTTTTTTGTAGGATTACTTTATACAATTACCGCAAGTATATGGCTAAGGAAATTAATCACAACCCGAATAAGAATCACAAGAAAGTTTATGAGACACAGGGGCAGAAGGTAAGCCCGAACGGCAAGTGGCTAACGATGAATGATGGCTCCAGATTCAGACTCAAGACGCTACCCAGCATTGCGACTGGGCAAACCTCAGAGCAGGACACGCTTTTGGAGGAGCTTGCTGAAGATGACGCAGTTATCCGCGAACGCTGAATAGGCCGAAGACCACAACCCAAAGAGCTAGATCAAAAGCTACAAAGAAAGCCTCAAGCCAGTGGTGGACTGGGTTTTCTCTATGTACCCCAAATCCCTGCAATGGGGGATGTGGTGATCGGTTGATGCGCCGATAGTGAGTGCATCGGGAGGGCGACCTCCACACTCACGGAACAGCCAATGACTACAACCGAATCAACAACAACCACTACTATCAATCGCCCAGACCTAAAGAGCGACACGTACTACACAGACACAGCGGCGTTCGACTTGCAGGCATATATCGATAGCTGCAATAATGATGAAAAGGTAACTCTTTTCAGAAACCTAGGCACCTACGCTCAAGAGCTAGAAGCTGATGGAATGTGGCTAGAAGATCACGATACCTACCCTTATACCGACGAATTTATGGCTTGGTATGTAACCAACCACTACGTCAAGATAGTGAACAGACTACTAAGGGAAGAGCAAGAAGAAGGCCTTTGGGGTGTCGCTGATCTGTACTTTGAATATCACAGCGGTCGAGTAAGGCACATCTATACAAGCCCTTACTGGATGTGCGTTCAATACGATCATTTAATGAAAATGACAATGAAGATGAATAGGATCAACCCAGCCAAAGTAAAGACGCATTTGCTTGTGACCTGAGGAAAGTTCTATTAGTACCAACGCTTTAAGGAGAATGCTTCAAAATTACATCGTCACGCTGCGCTCTTGTTATAGGACTCAGATCTACAGGACGGTGACCGGCTGTGTCTCCGCCACTGCTGCCTGCCGTGTAGCAGAACTGCTGCAAAGAATGGAGGGTGGTTCTACCCTCCGCTATGACGCTACCTACGCGAACCAAGTTGCCTGATGTTCCTAAACGAACCTAGCCCTATCAAGCTGGCGGATCTACCAGAAGAACTGCGGCAGGTCGCTATCAATGCTGGGTATGAGCCAAGTTTTTCAGAAAAAGTCTTTCACGTTATTGAAGGCTGCTTATTTTTTGAAGATCCAGGTCACGGCTACCTGCTGACACTGCCTAATGAACTAGAAGCTAAGTATCCACGGTTCTTTGCTGAGCAAGATGTAGGCAGTACAGATGACGCAGAAGTCAATGGCGTCACGCTGTTCCCATTAGGCGAGGAACCAAGCGAGTACGAAATTATGTGTGTCAAACATCTCTATCCAGATGTAGAACCAGGCGACTGGTCTGATATCAGCTGGGCTTAACCCTTAAAACGTAATCATCAATCACCATCAATCAAATGCCTTTCACATTCGACCCTACTTTCGATTATTACCCGCTATTCGAGGCGTGTATGGCAGCCGGAACTACGGAAACACTGGATGATCCTGAGAGCTACGACGAGTTTATCGAAGCATTAAAAGCCGGTCGTTATGACCCTGAGAAAGAAATAATTGCACCTGCTGCTTAAAACCTTTCAACAAATACAGGAAAATTCCAATGGGCACTTACCTAAACCACCAAGTAACTTTTATCTTTTCTGAGGACGAAAGCTATTGGGCTAGTGAACTACCTGACAAATCAAGTGGTTGGTACAGCGATGAGGACCGCTCATATACGCACGACAACTACGAGGGGAGCACTGTAGATATCAAACACGGCAAAGCCCACCCCGATTACCTAGCTTCCTATGGCCCGGTTATCAGTAAATGCGGACGGGTGCTTCAAATCAATACTGGATGCTACGGCAGCTACAACTTAAGTAGCTGGACGATTCCGAGCTCGCTGATAGCAATTGTCAGCCAATGGGACAACACACAATGCGGTGATTGCTTTGTTCTAAAAACTATTCCAGCAGCTGAAGTCCCTGGCTTTGATTGGTTCGCAGGTTCATATAAAGCAGACTTTGTAGGAGCCTTTTTAGAAAAGCTTCAGCCAGAAGGAATTGATGAATTAGGCCAGTGGAACCAAGAGCGATGGGGCATTTGGTCTTCGATGAATGAAGCAGCAGTAATGCAGCACACACCGTTAGATATGGAACTCCCGCTGGAACTCATTCCCCTGAGTAAAGCAAACATTGGACCCGCTAAAGAAGTGAAGCCGCTGTACACACCTGAGCTCGTACAAAAGCACGATGGTGTCGAAGGTTATACGTTCGTTCTAACGGGCAAAGTGACAGGCTTAACTCGTGAAGAAGCTACGGCTTTGCTTGAGCAGCACGGCGGCACAGTAGTAAACAGCGTCACCAAAGAAGTTGATTGCGTACTTGCAGGAGAAAAGAGTGGCAGCAAAGTCGCCAAGGCAAAAGAATTAGGTATTGAAATCTTGAACGCTGATGATATGTTCGAAGAACTGGTGAACTTCAAAGGCAATAGCTGAACATCTAACCCACAAAAATCTGAGCACCTACTATGACTACTGCAACATTCACACGGACAACTGAAGTTTTTGACTTCTGTGATGAGTACGCATTAAGCGAAGAATTTACACTTACAGTTAATGCTTCTAATGATGCGAAGGTTACAGAAATAAAAGAGCTGATACTCAATCTGGCTGACAGAAAAGCATTGGGATACAGCGCAAACAACGGCTGGCCATCACTACTGCTTGATATGGCCTGCTTGAAAGCATCTGGTCGCAGCAACTGGCAGCAGCCTATTGCTCATCTCCTGCCAGTACTTAAAAGGTTTGGAAGCGAACAGCAAGTGGAGCAAGCACTTATAGAGTTCGCAGCAGATAACACTCCAGCATTCACAACGATTGAAGACTTTGAATTTGGTCGTGTTGGTGGCCTGTACTTCGAACCTGAAATGTGGTGGGGATATCTCAAGCAGTTCTCAACACCCGAAGTAATGCAGGGTTTCTGGGACAGGATGCAGGATTTCTACGACGAGTGGTCACCGTCAGAAGACGAGTGGCGAGCTGAGTTCGCTGAAGTTGATTCGGCTGGAGTTATGAGGAAGCAAGATGAAAGAAAGGCAGCGGCTGAGCAAAAAGAACTGAAGCGTCAGCAAGAGCTCGATGCTTGCACTCCAAGTAAAACTGGTCTCAGCCGAGAAGAATATCTTGCCGCTTATCTCGCTGCGCTGGAAGGTGGGGCTGATGTAACTGGTCTAGCCAGTGCAATCAAAGCATTACATATGCCTGAAACTTCTGAACGCAGGATGAAAATCTATATGCAGCAGAGGATTGAAAGTCCAACTTCCCCAGTTGCGCAGAAGCTTCTTGCCGCTACTGAAAGTGCAGATGTTATGTCGCTAGTGCAAAGCCTGTATCAGAGCGGTAGATACAACAACACAAAACTGCCTGAAGAGGTTGAAGCTGAGGCAAGTACAGAGGAAGAGGAAGTAAAGGAAGAGCCGCAAACTCCAACCGAGTTATATGAACTGTGCTGGGGTGAATCCGATTACGAACCCTTATTCCGCGACGCTGAGCGCTGCAAAGAAGTCATCCTCGCAAACATCGAAACGATTGCCGAAGAGTTCTGCGAAGGTAATACTTACGAACAACAAGATTACGAACCACAATGGCTGATGGAAGCGCTGATTCAAGCTGGCGCTGAGGCGGGTTGAGACTTATTAATCAATTCGTATCTAGTACCAGAGTGGATGTAAAAACCATCACGCTGAAGATTATGCCTTATTGCTTGGTATTCCTTCAGGCGGCCAATTGATTTAATCCAAGCACGGATGCTGCGGAACTTCTCCTTAGTTTCCTTACAGATAACGCTGAAACTACCACGGTGTTTACCAACGCAATTTCGACATCCCCGGCTATAGCCACCACGGAGATTAACCAACTGCCTTTGGTAGATCTCACCGCATCCACGGCAGAGACAGGGAATTCGATAATCGGCTGTATAGCATTTCTTCCAGGGGCCAGGCTGTGTCTGCCATAGTCCGAATTCAAGATATGCAAATTGATAATGTGTCAGATCAATCCCGTGCCGCTTCGCATAATCAGTAACGGTAAAGCGTGAAACATTTAATCCAAGCTTTCGTATTGTTGGGGTAACGTAACCACCGTGCTTTTGGATGTACTCAACAACTTCTTGGGCAAGAGATTGCTTTAGTTCGCTACGTCTGCCACCAGAAGGAAAAGCTCTGTAACCCAGCTCTCTGTAAGCATTACTAACTGCGCACTGACTAACGCCTAGATTCTTTGCGACCTGGTGCTGGCTAATGCTTCCGTTTAAGATTTGATCCTCAAAAGGTTTCACTCGATCAGGAACTTCTAAACGCTTGGGCATTTCATAGCCGTGTCTAGCAACGTGCCGTTTAACTGTGTCGATGTGACGCCCAAACTCTTTTGCTGCTGCGCGGTAGTTACTGCCACCATTAACTAGGGCAATAAATTTTTCTACTTCTTTTTTGGTCATACATATTATTTATTCATTTCAATTGTATCAACTTTGCCTAACTGTTGAGGTCTTTTAAGCCGCCAATGTTTTTACCCTGAGGCTTATGTTGCCGCTTAAGTTCTGACTGACGACGTGCTTTGACAGCTTCGCGTTCATATTCAGCTTTGTGTTGGGCCGCATTCCATCGCCGACCAGCTATGGACTTCTGCCGCTGATCCCACCGCTGGAAAGGTGTGAGTTGTTCAGGCGTGAAGTTGGTAGCCGCAAACGCTTGCTGCGCCTGGGGATTGAGGATTGACTGCTGCTTCCAGTTCTCGAAACGCTGCAACGCTGCTCCTTCAAAAGCGAATGAAGGTGCGGCAGGTGCCTGCTCCCTCATCGCTGCGTCTCGTTTGTTGAGCCGCAACTGCTCTTGATAAGCAGGGGTCAGGACGCTGGGGTCGATTGAGTTCAGGTCTTCAAAAGACGTGGTGCCATCAGCAAGCATCTGCTTGGCTGCCTTGCGTTGTTGCTTGATGACATCAGCTGCCATCGCTGCACCTTCAAGTGAGCGAGAGTTGGGCAGGTTCTTCTTGAGCTGATCTAGTTCAAGGCGAGCAGTACTAGCGTCGTGCTCTGCTTTGGCAAGTCTTCTTCCAAACGAGAGAGAAGATGGATCATTTCTTTGATAGTTAGCCATAACAAATGAGGATATTTGAAACGATGTGTACTATTTTCTTAACTCTAACGTGTGCTCACCGCTGGTAAATTTACCGTGCTGAAGCAAATGATATCGCACAGATTGATAGCGTTCGAGACAATCAATCTCAAGAGCAGCACGACGAATCGATGGATAGATCTCGCCAGTCTTCAGGTCAATAACTTCAACGGGATCAGAAGACTTACAAGCGTTACAGCTCTGACTGCGTGAAGTTAGAAGGTTCGTATAAGAGACATTCTTCTCAACACCACAGTTAAGGCAATGACAAGGTAGAAGTTTGTCACCAGATGGCGTTAGCTCTGGCTTACCAGGAAGTACAACCCAATCGTAGAAACGACGATGAGCGTAGAAGTAAATACCAGGGTCAATATTACGCCGCTTTAACTCAGCACGAATCTGAGGCTCTAGCTTTTTAAGACCGGCTGAATGAATCACACTACGCAGGCTACCGCCTTTAGTCATCAGAAGTTCTAAGGCTTTATTCGTTGCATCAGTAATTTCGGAAGGTGTCTTACGTGGGCGAGGCTTACGAGTAGTTAAAGTAAGACCCAAGTTTGAAAGAGCAGTGCTCAACTGATTGGCGCTAATTGAAAGCTCACTTGCAGCATCTTTGAGTGAGACCTTCTCGTTCTGCCAGCGCTCAATGTTCTGCCCAATACGAACGGCGATTGTTGGGCGTAATTCTTGAACACTCAATTCGTACACAGAAAGCATACGCCTAACCTGATGGACTGAAGTATCAAGCCGCTCAGCTAGTGACTTGAGTGATTCACCGGAGCTAATAGCCGTCGCTAGTTCAGATTTTTCTATTGCAAGTTCCACTTTTATTTACTGTATATATGTTTTTATCTTAACAGTTATATCAATCAAATTGAGAGATATTCAAAGATTAATCGTATGTATATGACGCCTCAATGGCTCTTATGGTATTCACGAGCAAGCTTCTTAAAGTTATTGAATCGGGTGGTTAACTCAGGTCGCTCAATAATAAATAGCTGTACGTCGTTAGGCATTACATTAATGACGACACCCGTGTGGATGCTGTCGCCAGTGCGTTCGTTCCAAGCCTGTGCATATGCTGATGTCTGCATTGCAGAGTGGGCATAACTAAACCACGATCCGTAACTACCGAAATCTCTACGGTCGAAGTTACGGCAGTAGTGCGAGCGGGATGTTTTGATTTCCCATACGCAAGGCACGCCACCTAACCCAGCAATCAAATCAGGTTTGCCTAAATATTTATGCTTAGTACTCCAGATACAAGAAGTATCACCGCTTGTGAATTGAGAATGCTCAGGAAGCATCGGTCGCTCTGCCCAAATGACAGGGCCTACATCTAGCGAAGAGATAACAGACTGGAGCTGCTCCCAATATGAATAATAAATAGGAGGCACATCGCAGTGTCCAGTCGTTATGTATTCAGCAAAAGATGCGTGAAGAGAAGTACCACGATGCTGACCTACCGCTGCACCATCGCCATCGAATGATGTTTGCTTCCGCTTTAATCCGCGTGATTTGTAATACGTTTTACGCTTTGGATCGGAGGTAAGAATGTTTGTGACTGAAGGGTATCGCACGCCGTCAATCAGGATAGCCCCCGATGAATAATTAGATTGCATTTCTGTAGGCGATAACTATGTATCGCTAAGAACAAATGTTCTCCATAAGTCTAAACAAACCGTAAAAGTAACCATTAAAAAACCTGTCGCTGGGGGAACAGCGGCAGGCTGACTACAACATACACAAGAGGAAGTACACACATACAAGAACGAGTGTGACTTAAGTACTGGCCTTACATCAACAGGTAATAAGGGTTGAATGCCAGTGGATTAACTATGTTCATCTACAAAATCACGCATCAACTCCATAACTTCACTATGAGGTACTTCATAAATACGAATGGAAGGCTCTTGCTTAATGAGCTCCCATTGATAATTAGGAACTATTTGATTGGAGACTACGTAATGGAACGTCTCGCTATCTACTGACCCTCGAACCAAGTCGGCATCTTCATTTGAAAAACCGAGGAGAAAACAGGAGTCATCAAAGATCCCGACAGAAGTCAGTACCTTTGATAGTTCAGATAGATCATCAGTAAGGTCAACCTCATCAGCGAGATCGACAGCAATGATGCCAGCAGGCACGGCCTCAGGAAAGCCTGAGGACGCGTGGTAGTAGAGGCTGCGGAGTAACTGCATTAGAACTCAGAGCTCTCGCTATTGAATTCAGCACGGGGTTGCAGAAGAGGATGACCGCCTGCGAGAAGTTTCTCTACCTTGGCTGTCTCTTTAATCGCAGCAAACGCAGCACTAACTTCTGCTTCTACCTTGCGAGGCTTAGGCATCAGAGAATATGAAGTCTCCAACCCAGCACCTTGCTTACCAATCTTGACTACAAAGTTCGAGATATCGTTGTCGTCAAAGCCGAAGTCTGCATCTTGGAGAACCTCTACGAGCGAATCTTTAATAGCTCTCTGTTCGATTACAGCAAGCTCAACTCGTGAGCGTTCATAGCTCCAAACGATTGCACACAGGGCACGCTTGGGTTTAACGAATTCGTTTTCAATCTTTCGACGGTCAGGCGTAGTCCAATCAGTTTGTCGAGCAGCGTTGGGGAAATCTTCGTATCCGTTGCTGTAGTCATATCCAGCAAACTTGAGCGTCCCATCACCTTGCTTCTCTTCTACTGCACACCTCCAAGGCGCGAGCATATGTCCTGTACCAAAGTGTCCTAGCAGGCGGAACTCTTCGCTATCTCCTGAGGTCAGCTTGTTGGGTAGGAATTCTTGGCTGTCATAAGGTTTCTTTTCAGAGGTGCCAGTACTAGTGGATTCAGTAGTAAGGCCTGGCGGAATAATCGTGAGTGGCATTTGTTTTACCTAATGTATTGTACTTGTGGGTATTGTTAACCCTTTAATCCAAAAACTGTTTACATCTTTGGCTTACATCTATATTAACTATTGATTGTATTTACCGTGGGGTAATCAGTCATTAATTTTAGATGTTCTCATTGCATAAATTTCTGCGGCAGCAAGAGATGCAGCAGCAGAAGCTAACTGAGCAGCAACGGGTAGCATCTGCTCGTAGGTTCCATCAGTAGGATATTTCCCGCTGGGAGTACGATATGGACGCATCAAACTCTCTTGAAAGTTAAGGAACGTTGTATAGAGTTCGGGCTCAACAACCTCCAGCAGTGATGCAGACAGTGCGACATCATCTGTTGAGGTTGAATGATCTTCTGGCTTGTGATACATTTTATTGATTGTATATATGACCTCCATAAGTATAGCCACTATATAAAATATAAGTGAGCTATGTATTTAGTATTTGGCGAATTAGAAGTCAGACTCTATTTCACGAACAGGGTCAGCTTCTTCAGTACGAACCCACACTCGGGTGCTTTTACCGTTGACCTTACGGGTGGAGTAGTTCCAACCAAGTGAACGCATCACACGACCAACTCTGCGTTGGTGCCCGTTGTTCGTTCGGTCAAGCGGGATATCAATCGCGTTGCGAAGGATGTCAGCAGTAGTCAGATGGTTCTTGTCTGAGATGTAGCTGACGATGCTGTCGTGCCAGGAGTCACGCTCAAGGAACTCCTCCTGATAACTCGCCAGCTCAGCGAGCTGCCCTGATGTGTACTCCCACGTTTCACCGTCCTTGTAGAGCTGAACCGCTGCAGCCCATAGGCCACCACGCTCATCCTTGAGACGACGCCAAGGCACCAGGTGGTTGTTAGGTAGACGGATAGGAACGAAGCGACGGTTGCCGGTGCTATCGACAAGCAGTTGCGGTTCGTTGCTCGTGCCTATAAAAACGAAACCCCGCTTGGCCTTACACGGCAGTTCGTATGGACGACGGATCTCATCGACCTGAAGTGTGATCAGGTTCTTGAGTATCTCTGCATAGGTGGGCTTGAAGTACATATCGATCTCAGGCAGCTCAAGAACCCAGCCTGTGTGGAGGCGGTAGCTCTCCTTGACCAGAGTGTGGAGGTCAGCGTTCATCTCCGCGAACATCTCCGTTGGCACGAGGTTCTTAGTCCAGGCCGACTTGCCCGCGCCTTGCCCCGATATGAGGATCGGTAGCCAAGACATCGAGCAGCCAGGGTTGAACGCCCTAGCAACAGCACCAATCATCATCCGCTTCAACGCAAGGTTGGCGATGTCGCTGGTGTTGCCGAAGTAATCAGTAGCGAGGGTGTGGATGCCTTCGCTAGGCGTGTGCTCCTCAGAACAACGCTCAAGGAATTGAATACGTGGGTCGTAAGCATTCTCGTTAGCGAGGTACTGAACCGCAGGCTTGAGACGAGTATCAGGGAGGGAAGCACCAAAGCGGACAGCAAGGTCACTACCGAGCCAAGACATACGGTCGCCTTCCAGCACGGCAGTTCGCCCGTCACCACCGACGAACTCCACTTGATTAGTCATCAGGTTCTTGCTGAAGCTGACACCCATATCTCTGATCTTGGTTATGTCAGCAATCTTCTCTTGGGCTACTGCGTCTGTAGTCTTGCGAGGACGACCAGGGCCTCGTTGCGTATCGGTCAATCCGCCTTGTAAAACTTTCAGCGGTTCGGGGGAAGGTGTAAAGGAAAACTTTCTCATATCACTATTGTTTAGCACTAATAATCTAACTATCTAGGTCGGTCATTGAGAGCATCAATCCCAAAAGTCTGGGAATGCTTTATAGATTTCTGGAGCATAAGTAGATGAGACAAGATAGTCAGTAATCTCCAGCTTCTTCTCTCTTGAATGAACGCGATTGTGCCGATCTAGCACAGCTTCTACAGTCATAATCTGTTGACCATCATTTCTTCTAGGGACTACGTGATCGGGTGTAATGAATAGCAGAGAGCGGTAGCAGGTCTTGATGCAATGCAGGAAGAAGTCAACGTCATAACCTTTTAACTTTCTCCCGCTTGCGTTAGTTGAATTAAAGAAAAAGTTAAAGCCTCCATTCGATTTTGAGCGCACTACCTTTTTGACCTGAGCCTTAGACCAACTGGGATATTTAATCAGCAAGTCCGTACCATCATCCACCTCGGGTACTGCGATATTGACGCCTTGCGTTAGGAAGAAAGACTGAAAGTCTGCGACACAAGCAGAGCCACTGTAATGGGTATCAAGTCCTTTAAGTACAACCAACTCTTCTTCAAGCAACGGAGGTATCAGACCGTATTTATTTTCATTAGACACAGCATAGATATATTTATTTTCAAAACAAATCTAACTAGCTGAGTGTTAATTAGTGGGTTTTGTGCGCGGGGAAAGTTGGGGAACGGGGGTGGATTACAGGTGTGGGGATAAACCTTTCCCCTCACCCACACCTAAAGGAGCAGATTGAGGCTATCACTACGTTCGTAAGCAGCGAAGGGGTGAATTGTTGGTTTTTTTTGTCCCCGCGCCCCGCACTTTGAAAGTTCCCCACGGGGAAGTTTTTGACCAACAATTCTGTACCCGCTTCCTCGAAACCCCAGCTATAACTTAAATAATAAACTTAAGTATATTTATTTTGTATGAAAGGGGGAGGTTTAGTCCCCGCACTAGTGAAACAAGAGCGCGGGGAGGTCGGGGAATTAGTTCCGTAGGTCTCTATTAAAAGAGAGTACGGTGCTTGGTTTACCAGGCACAGCCTTACGAATAATGTTTCCCTGACTGACTAGTTGCTCAATACAAGCAGTCACTTGCGGACGAGAAAGCTTTTTACTTTTAACCTTGTCCTTGAACTGCCGCTCATTGATTTCTCCATACCGCTTGAGCTTGTCAAGCAGGATGCCTGCAAGAGTTAGGTTCTCTCCAACTTCTTTACGCTCGTTCCGCTTAGCTGGAGCAGTACGGCATAGGTCAGCAACTACTTGATACTGATTTCTTGCAATCAGTTCTAACTTGATAGCCCGCTCAAAGGTTTCCAATGTGATGCAGCCATCCTTCATCAGCTCAGCATTCGCATCACAGGAAGGTGCGTAGGTCTGGTAGTCGTGTACCTTCTCGCTCTTTGGTATCTGCTTACCCTCAAGCGTCTGGAAGATATGAAGCAAAGAAGCAAACTTCATTATCCGTACTGGCGTTTTCTTGAGGAATGAAAGATACGCAGGCTCAACACCTCGTGCTTCCGCTTGCTTAACTTCTTCCTTTGTCTCAGTACAGAAGCTTTCATAGCGGTCCTCAGCACCGCTCCAAGGGTCTAACTCCAGCTGTACGTAGTCCATAACAAATCCAGTAGGCGAGACTTGGTTTGTCTTGCGTGGCTGAATGGCTTGAGTAAAGGGGATAAGCCTCTCGGTGATGTACTCAGAGATAGGGTCAATACCACGACGCTTCTTAGGCGAGATGCCTGTATCTAGTTCTTGAGCAAGCACCACGAGCAGACGGCTGGTCCATCCCAAACCATCTTCATCGAAGTCCACAATCTCAGGAACAAACCTCATCTGACAGTTCAGCGTCAGAGACATTGATTGACCTCTGAAGGAAGCACACTTGTCAGAGTTCTGACGAATATATTCACCAGTCAGTGGGCCATCCCAAGCTTCCATCAAGGTCTTGCGTAGTAGCCCTGGACCGCTTGAGTTCTGACTTTGACCAGACCCCCAGCGTTCACAAGCCAGGAAGTCAGAACCTTCCCGCTGATGAATGTGGAACCCACCGTTCGCTGCACGATTGGAGACTTCAAACACCAAACTTTCTGCAGAGAACGAGAGTGCTTGACACAGAACATCCTTGCGGTTCTTGGTAATGCGTATCTCTTCTGCTTTACGCTGGTCGCTGTCTTGCAGTTTCTTTGCTTCAGCCAGTTCAGCATCACGTTGGAGTAATGAAAGAGTTGCTTGCCCTTTCATAGGGTCCATATATTTATCAGAGGTAATGTCTTTGTTCGCAGAGGAATCACCACAGTTCAGCACCATAGTCATCAACGATATGGGCTTATGACTTCTAGGTGATACACAGACAACACGGTTGCCTGTCAGGCTAGAAGTGACAGCCAGCAGAAGGAATACAGAACTCTTCCAATCAACGTTTGATGCAGTGCAGCTTTCGTCAATGACGTGAGCAAGGTGCCCAGGGAGTATCTCATCGATAGAGAAGTCAGCCGCAACTCCGCTTGCAAGAAAGTTAAGTGCTTCCTCAAACCTATAACCTTCGACCCGCTGTTCGCCTTGAAGTTCCAACTGCTTGGAGACTTCGTGCTCAGAGATACTGAAGTGGTTAGCAAGAAGAGAAACTACTTTGGGGGTTGATGTTGGATAAGAAGCGATGCACTTTGCCGCCGCAACTGCTGCGTCATCCCACTCAGTCAAGCCACCAGTCTTAAGCCCCCGCTCTATTAGCTTGATACCTGAGACTTTTTGAACCGTTGCAGGCTTAGAAGGGATAGGCTGTTGCTCTATTGATGTATTTGAATCAGTTGGATTAGGAAATGAATCAGACATTTACCTCCTCCCGTTGCTCAAGCAACCAGCCAGAGATAAGACTTCTCAATACTTTTGATTTGCTCGCACAGGCAATATCAATCGCTTGATTAAATTCTTGATAGAGGTCTTCAGGTAATCTGACCGAGACCTTATTACCAAGTGTTTTGGTTTTCATCGCACTATTTATAAAGGTAAGTTATGTCCTACTTGTCGGACACTCCCAAATATAACGACACTGAATACTAAATGTGGGGTAAAATTGAATTAATCACTAGAATATTGAACTAGCATTTTCGGCCTCTCACTGTTAGATTTATAGGAGGAACAATTCAAGTATGAATCTATATCAGCTAAAGCACATCAACAATCATCTTGACCACCGCTTGGTTGATCTATTTGCGCGCCAAAACCAGGAGAACTCCTGGCTCACTTTGATGCAGTGCGCAAGCTGGGTCTTTGAAACTAACAAGCCTAATAGGTATCACCAAAGCTACACACAGAGGAAACTAACCTCGCTAGTTGGAGCAATGGCCACAAGAGAAAGAGTGACTTCTCCTTTTGATATGAAGTATGCGCCGAGTGAAGTTGGTGAATTTGTTTACCGACTTAAGGATGCATCACTAATCAAAAGAGTATCCTGCGTTGACGTACGAGAACAAATCAACTCTGCGTACTCGGAACCAGCTATGACCTCAGTACATCAAAGCGAAGAATGCTGCGATGATCTGTACGATTTCTAGAGCGATTAGCTTGCGATTTACCGACCAGAATGTTAGGATTAAATTGTAAAAGGTAAGCAAAGAACCGTCGAGTCTTTCGCACAGCTCGGCGGTTTTTTATGCCTTTAACTAGTGCGTGAGTTGTTAATGTAGATATGGATTAAAGGTCACGATGTAGAGAATAAAGGATTAGATTTAAACCAAGCAAAGCAGAAGAAGAAGGAATGAAAGCCTCTACAATCACAACATTTTTCAACACACTCGGGATTACAACTGAAACCCTTGATGCAACTAAAGGGTTGATTGAGCTGCCGTATCTCAACGGGATGCTTGTCGCTGTTAGTGGTGACGCAACTACTCAAGCCGAAGCAACAGATCGGTTCAGAGAAGTCAGCAGCAAGAACAAGACGGCAGTCGCTAGCTGTGTACCCCTGACCCAACCAGAAGGTTCGACGATTGTTCCTGGTATTGGCTGCCGTGTGCCTGTCTTTACCTTCTATACGGGACGGTTTGAAGACACCTACTCAACTCAAGGCCATCTGGTTACGAGCAGTCGGCTGATGCTGCTGATGCAGGAGCTCAAGGAACTGAACAGCAAGACCAAGCCAAAGACCCCATATATGTCTTGGCTCTGTAAGGCACTAGGCACTACACGTCCTCGAAGCTTGAAAGACCTACAGGATCTGATTGTCGAAGCATCCAAGCAAGAGGGAAGCGAAGCCATCCCCGCTATTGCTGAGCTTGCTGTAGGTAGAGGGACTAGACACGCTGTGCTGACTGTTGGATCAGCCGTTCAGTACGAGGACACAGAACCCACGGTGAACGAGAATGACTGGACTTTCATCGACCTCGAACGGTTGGTACTGGGTGGCGTGACCGATACCCAAGCATCAGTGCTGAGGAAGACAGCAGAAGCATTCGCACAAGCAGTTGCCCCAACACCTGTACCTGTGAAAGAGATACCTGCTGAGACAAGACAAGTAGCTATGGAACTGCTTGCCGCTTAACTCTGCAAACGTAACGCTAGATAATCAATAGATAATCTACATTTTAAATTGCACTAACACCCTATCCTTTATGGATGGGGTTTTTAATTGATTAAAATAAGTGCGATATTCGTAAGAAAGTTTCTACAAATAATCCCCAAAGTTTATTTCTAGCATCTATACTTGTAGTAATGAATGAGAGATAAAAACAAAATCATTCAGGGTTAAACTTTATATCTGGCAAACAATGTCGATCCAAACTAACGAAACGAATGCAGCTCCCTGTGGAGCAGCCGCTGTTGTACTAGCAGCCAAACTCGAAAGCATTAAGACCAACGCTGATGGAGCAGTCACCGTCGTTGGCATTACGCAAGGCGATAACGACAAGACATTCCCTGTCGAAGTACGAGCAACCGAAACCGCCGCTAAGCAGATCCTTGCAGAGGTAGATAAGGCAGCCGCCAAACAAATGCCCGCCATCAAGATCTGGGCACACGGTCCTTGTGAGGTTGACTTCGAGACCAGTAAGGAAGGAGACCAGCGAGTACTGAAGCTCTGCATCGGTGCTGACCTGGTACGTCCCGCCCACCCGATGATGAAGGTGGAGCCATTGCAGAACTCAGTCGTCCTATTTGGTAGCCCCTCGATTGCGTCAGGTGAAGGCAAGGAAGGAGGCAAGTGGTACAAGGGCTCGCTTGAGTTCCCTCACCTCAGTACAGAGCGTGAGGCAAAGAACGTCTCGCCTGCAGCAGCAAAGCTGACTGGCAAATCTGCTGAGTCTTTGATTGAGCAGAACGGAACTGACCTGATGGTTAGCGGTCGGTTCACTCGGCAGACAGGTGAGATGAACGGCAACGCTTACGACCACATCTCCCTGTCGGTATCTACTGCTTGTGAGATCCGTATCCCTGGTGGAACACCACGTCAGGCACCTAAGGCAACCGCCAGCAACACCGTTGTGACTGCTGACTATGAGACTGGCTTCGGCGATGAAGGCGGCTCTGTAGACGCAGCTAGGGCTGACCTTGCATCACTGGACTTCTGAGTGAGCGATGTCCAAGCAACCGCTACTGAAGGTCTCCATCAACGAAACGGGAGTCAACAAGAGCGTTGACTTCCAGGAGGAGAGGAGCAGCTGGACAACAGCCGAACTCACTCCTCAGGAGTTGCTGGAGCACATCTACCGAGGCAAGCCAAGCAATCCTTGCTTGTTCAAGGAAGGCAGACGTTCAGCCCCTACTGCTCACGGAGGCAACACCGTCTACATCGATATGGATGACGGCATCACGTTCGACCGTGTCGTCAGTCTTCCTGTCGTACAGAGCTATGGCGTACTGGTTACGCACTCGGCTAGCTCAGGTGTGCAGTCCGAGAAGGAAGGCGTTGATGGGAGGGAGAGGCTGCGAATCATCTTTGCTTTGGAGCAAGAGGTGCAAACCAACTTCTTCTCTAATGACGATGTGGTGCTCGCGAAGAACACCAAGCTCCAGCACCTGGAGCGTTGTGCACTGATCACTTTCTTTGCCGACCAGCTGTGTGAGCAGGTAGGCATCCCAAAGATGATCGACAACTCTCACAACAGCATCTCCCAGCTGTACTACGGCAACGACGGTGCAAGTGAAGTCGAATGGAAGAAGCCTATTGCTGGTGGAGGGAAGGTCACTGCCTACTACCCGTGCAGCATTGACCGACGCTTCTGGATTGGCGAGGGGTTCCTACCGAAGGAAGACCAGTCACGCATCATTGAGGCTTATAAAGAACGCAAGGCTGAAGAACTCAAAGAGTTTGAAGGCAGATCAAAAGAGCAGCTTTCACAAGACGCTCTAATCGCTCAATGGATATTTGATAACGACATCCTTGATGACCGCATCTGTGAAGACCGCAAGGACTTCTACTCCGTGGTGATGGCAGCCAAGTCAATAGACGAGGCGTTACTAGAACCACTACTTAGAACGCTTGAGAGGTTTGCAGACCACTACTGGCGAATGCCTGATGAAGTGGAGCGTTGCTTCCACGACTTTCATCACAACGGTCGTACAACACTTGCAACTCTTATTCACTGGGCGACTGAATGCTGCCCTGAGTGGCGAGCCCTATGCCCGTACACAGGCGGAATGCACAACCCTCCCCCGCGTCTGAGTCCTGGAATGTATCTACTGAAAGGGATTAATCAGATCAACATCATTATCTAGTTCACATCATCTATGTAAATCAATGTCTAAAGAATCAAAGAACCCACAACGTAATGCGGTCACTGTCCGTTTCACCAACGATGAAATCAAGTTGATTGATTGGTACGGCAAGCGTGTTGGCGTTGACCGATCCAACAGCCCAAGGCAAATCATCGCTGCCTTCTTTACTGCTAACCCTGAGCTTTATCAGATGTTCCAGGAAGAGACAACACAAGACTAATCAATAGCAAACACAACTAGAGGAAAAACAAATGAATGAACCAACAGAACAATCAGATCTTATTGCGGAGGTTCAATATAGAAAGCAACAATTGATGGAAACACAAGCAGAATCCAAGCAGAAGCTGATTGAAGACAACATCCCCGAAGTAATCAAACGGGATGACCTAACACCAGAGACCTTGGATACCTTGCTTCACTTCGGCTTGAATGCTCCTGCTCTACTTAATCAGTATGCCTGCGCAGTTGAGGATGCTTTGATTGAGCAGGTACATAAAGGCAGTGAACTCAGAGAAGTACTGAGAGAGGTGTATGCAGAACTGCAATCATTACGGGAGTTCAAAGCAATCACCCTCAACTCATTAGGTATGGGTGAGCCTGATGCTGAGCCAGAAGAAGACACTAAAAAAGCGGAGGACTAACTCCCCCGCTTGTTATCTATTGATTAATCAGAGACCTGCCTTACGACGATACTTCTTAGTAACGGGATGCAGGTCTTCTTCACCTGGCTTCTGTGTATAGAACTGAGGTGAGTCCTCATCCATATCGTCAAAGCCCATAGCAAGGAAAGGTGAAGCACCAGCAGCAATAAGCAGCCCAGTACCTAAACCTCTGTCGTCGTTAGGTGCGGGAGTTTCTTCACGCCTCATCGGGGCAGGGCTCTCATTTCTTAGAGCATCAATCAGGTTAATAAGTGCAGCACCAGCAGCAGTCACACCCATCGCACGACCAGCACTACGCCCGCGTACAGCTGTTAAGAGCTCAGGGTCACGCAATGACTTCACTCGATTGGATGCATTAGCAACGTTCCGCATAGGCACAGACATATCTGCTCCAGGTGAACGACTTTGAATGCCTTGTGCTCGTACCTTCTGTTGCATCAGGTCGTCTTCTGCTCGGCGTAGTAGTTCAGCGTGTCCGTGATTAGCAGATGCATAACCAAGGGAAGCACCAACACCAGAAGCCAGAGCACCAGTCCCTAGTGTTTGAAGCAAGGCATTATCAATAAGGCTCTGTTCGTCATCTTGGAACCCATCAGCGATAACACCAGCAGTACCAACGCCACCTAGAAGACCAGCCCCAAGCAAGGCTTCAAGGTGAGCAGGTGAAACTTTATTGGCGATAGTATTATTAGCAATACTACGAACGAGTGCAGAAGACATATGACTTTGAAAAGCATTACTTATATTTTATCAATCTAGTAATAACAACGATGTGCAACATTGGATTGAATAGAATGAGTGTATATACAGGCAGTAGATATGGCCAAAAAGAATCGTCGTGGACCAGGCAGGCCTAAGAAAGGATGTATTAATCTCGCTGAAGAAAGAGCAAAGGTAGCTTCAAGAATTAAAGCCAACGCTGAACGACTTGGGACTATTAACTTTGAAGAGACAGAAGAAGGACTACAGACGATGTTGTCCGAGGAGAAGTTAAAGAAGTGTACCCACGCAGAACTAAAAGAGCTCAGGCGTATGGCCGAACGTTTGTGGGATAAATTTGAAATCGAAAAGCAATACGACGAAGAACAAGAGTGGAGTTATGGAATGAAGCGTGAGCCAACACCACAATCAGAAGAATGGGATAGGCAACACGAATTCCTCAAGCCTCGACGCAAGAATGCAAAGAAAGTCAAGAGCATTCTTAACTTGACCGACAAACAGAAGCTTGAAAAAGGTATGTCGCTTGAACCAATACAAGATGAACTGAATGTTGAAGCAACAGAAGCAGAAGTTCAGTCTCAACTAATGGAACAAGCCACCACTGAACGTGCTGACGAAGGTCAATTCCTTAAAGGTAGGCGTATTACTGGACGCAAAAAGGTAGACCCAGAAGCACAGCGGAAGAAATCGTTCTGGAATTAAGCGAGGGAGACAAACACTGAGCTGATATAAGAATATAAACTCAAATAATTTTCTCAATTATTTTCGTAAGTTATAGAGCAAGAGTATTGCGTAACAGATACATTTACTAAACGTAAGTACATCATTCGCAATAAACTCTGGCTGAGTCGTTATTCATTAGTGGATGAATGTACGAATCAACCGTTAAGCACACGTTGATAATTGGTGCTAACCCTTGTAACCACAAGGTTTAATCCAAAGGTTCGAGCAGGAGCTAGAGCATTCTCAACAGTAGATTCAATTGAGAATGGCGCAGACTCATTTGTTCCGCACTCGCTATTGCACTGGAGATGAAGCGGTAGTGAAACAGACGATTAATCAACTACACCCATTCGCTTCTCAACAGTAAAGAATTACTGAGAATAACTAGTGTTGATTGCGTATGAATTTGGAGTCGTCAGATTTCAGAAGACAATCGACTTACAAGCAGCGATTGAACGGGTGCAGCGCAGAAGAATCAGCCCTACATCTATATAAATAGGAAGCACCTGCCTGTTAATCCAGTTGTCCTATCCGTTGTCCTAACAAATGCCCTAACGAGGGCAAGCAACAGCCCAAAACCCCTGCAATTACTAGAGCAATATGAGCGGTGAGCGCTTGGTTCCAGCAGTGACTGACAAACAAGAACTTCGTCGCATGTTCCGTCAGAGGCGACGGGACGCAAAAGATGTGGCACCCGCCATCCAGGAGGCTGTTCTCGCGGTCATCGAGAGCTGTTCTCCAAACCAGGTGGGGTTGTACTCAGCTCTCCCGGGGGAAGTGGATCTCTTCAGCCTGCGGCAACGCATTGCCGCCCCGGTGGCTCTTCCTCGGGCTGATGGGGAAGGAGGACTGGAGTACCTGAGCTGTTGCGGAACCACACTGGAGCCTGACGGATGTCAGATTCCCGCCCCGTCCACGGGCAACCCGTTGAGGCCACAGCAGCTCAGCCTGCTGCTGGTGCCTGCTCTCGCGATTGATGCCACTGGAATCCGACTTGGCTACGGCGGTGGGTACTACGACCGGCTCAGGGCGAACAACGACTGGGCCAAGGTGCCGGCATGGGCGGTCCTGCCATCCATCTGCTTCAGCTCAGCCCCGCTGCCGCGGGATCCATGGGATGTGCCCTTTCACGGCTGGATCACCGAGTTCGGCCCTGGCCGTCCCTGACAAGCCAGCGCATCATGAATCGGTGCCATTGAAATCCTTTCATGCTTCGCCAGTTGGCCACGTTGCTGCTGTTGAGCCCGGTCACCCTGATGCCGGTTCAGGCTCACCAGATTGAAAGCGCGCTGAGCTACCTGGATGGAACGCTGGAGCTGAGCAGCAGCTTCTCCAACGGGGAACCCACCAAGGGCGCTGTCGTGCGCTTGCTGAATGCTGACGGCAGCGCAGGTACGGAACTTGGGCGAACCGATGCCTCAGGCAAATTGAAGCTCGACCTCAGTGGCGTCGACGACGGAGTGGTTGATCTGCAGGTGGATGGTGGCCCCGGCCATCGCGATTACCTGGAAATGCGTGTCAACGATGGCGAGGTGAATCCGGAAGCCGTGGTTTCCCTCCCTGTGGGTTTGGTGCTGATCGGTTTGCTCGTTAGCGTGCGACGTCGAATTGATGAGGACATCGATGACCACCAGCACCGGCAGTGAAGCTCTGGACCGGATGGTGGAGAAGCTCGGCAGTACCGCTGACCCGAAGCGCCGCTACGAATATGTTCTCTGGCTTGCGAAGAAACTGGAGCCGATGCCTGCAGAGCAGCAGACCGAAGCCATCAAGGTGAAAGGTTGTGTCTCCCAGGTCTTTGTTCAAGGAAGGCTGGAGCAAGGCCTGATGCGCTGGCAGGGTGACTCAGACGCTCTGATCACCAAGGGATTGCTGGCGTTGCTGATCCAGGGGCTCGATGGATTGACACCGGAGCAGGTGCAGTCGATGGACCCGGCTTTTATCGCCGCCACTGGACTTCAGGCCAGCCTCACGCCTTCTCGAGCCAACGGCTTTCTGAACATCCTGCGCTCGATGCAGCAACAGGCCAGAGATCTGGCCAGCTGATCGAAACCGATCAATACATAGAGTCTTCCTTAAACGTTCCAACACAGAACACAGGGAATGGGAACAAGGATCGGAGTTGGCCTGTTGGGCTTGGGCACCGTGGGTGGCGGGGTGGCTTCGATCCTGCTGAATCCCCAGGAACGACATCCCCTGGTGAAGGATCTTGAGCTGGTGAAGGTTGCCGTACGCGACCTCAAGCGTCTCAGGCCGGTGGAGCTCCCCGATGCGATGTTGACGACTGATCCAGAAGCTGTGGTGAACGACCCAGCCGTGGATGTGTTGGTGGAAGTGATCGGGGGCATCGAACCAGCCCGGAGCCTCATTCTCCAGGCCATTGCCGCCGGAAAATCAGTGGTCACCGCCAACAAGGCAGTGATCGCTCGCCATGGCACAGAGATCGCTGCTGCTGCCAAAGCTGCCGGTGTTTATGTGCTGATCGAAGCAGCCGTGGGCGGCGGGATCCCGATCATTGAACCCCTGAAGCAGTCGCTGGGGGCGAATCGTATTGATCGGGTCAGCGGCATCATCAACGGAACCACCAACTACATTCTCACTCGCATGGCGGAGGAGGGTGCCGCCTATGAAGCTGTTTTGGCGGATGCGCAACGGCTCGGTTACGCCGAGGCGGATCCTGCTGCAGACGTGGATGGTCTGGATGCAGCCGACAAGATCGCCATCCTTTCAACCCTGGCCTTTGGGGGACCCATCGACCGAAGCGCGATTCCAACGACTGGGATCAGCGCTCTGCAAGGCAGCGACGTGGACTATGCACGCCAACTGGGCTACGGCGTCAAGCTGCTGGCCGTTGCCGAGCGCCTTAGCAAGGAGGGGCATGATCCCCTGCCCCTGTCGCTCAGAGTTCAGCCAACCCTTGTTCCCAAGGACCATCCACTTGCGGGAGTGAACGGTGTGAACAACGCGATTCTGGTGGAGGGCGAGCCGATCGGCCGGGTGATGTTCTACGGGCCAGGCGCAGGCGCAGGACCCACGGCCTCCGCGGTGGTCGCTGACATTCTCAACATTGCAGGCATCCGCCAGGCCAGCGATTCCGCCGGAAGCGTGGATCCTCTTCTGGCTGCAGACAGCTGGCGCTCCTGTGTTCTGGACGAAAGCGGCGCCATCCGCCAAAGGCACTACGTTCGTTTCAACACACTGGATGCACCGGGTGTGATCGGAAAAGTGGGGGGTTGCTTCGGCGAGTGCGGCGTGTCAATCCAATCGATCGTGCAGTTCAACGCAAGCGAGGCGGGTGCGGAGATCGTTGTGATCACCCATGAAGTCACTGAAAGGCAGGTCAGCGATGCTCTCAAGGCAATCACGGATCTCCCTGAGGTCTCCGGCTTGGCTGCTCACCTCGGCTGCCTCTGATCAGAGGCGAACCGCCTGTAGAAACCATTGCTCCCTGGCCAACCAGCTCTCCGGTGCGGCACGATGTCAAGAACCATCACAGGCGGGATCGGACCAGCCCGATCCATGCTGCTAACCGTTCATGCCGAACGTCGCGCTCCGATCCATTGTTCAAGGCTGCAGTTTGTCGGAAGCTGCCGTTGGAATGAACATTCATCAGGGTGATCAGGTCAATTTGCATGCTGATCAGCAGACCTATCAGGTGATCGGTGTCGACGGAGATCACAACCGCTGCTGGATCCGTCGCTGGCCGATCGATCCCCAGGGTGGTTCTCCTGTGTTTGAGGTTTCCCTGCAGCAAATTGCAGACTCAGGCAGTTAAATCGTTCGTTGTTGGACCAACCGTCTTGAAGCCCGCTGCTGGATCTTCCCTTCTGAGCAGGCTCCTGGCACTCACCACCGCACTGAGTGTCATCGGAGGGGTTGGGTGCACGTCGATCAACCGCACCGATCGGATCACCGTTGCAGCAGCGGGGAAGATCACCTCACTCGATCCCGCCCAAGCCAGCACAGTCAGCACGCTGCAATTACTGAGCGCCCTGGGTGATCCCCTCTACGAACTCACCACCGAAGGGGAACTCGAACCCCGCCTGGCGAAAGCTCAGCCTGATGTCAGTCCTGACGGACTGACGATCACGATCCCCTTGCGCCGGGGAGTTCGTTTTCACGACGGCACCGATTTCAATGCTGAGGCCATGGCATTCAGCCTGAGGCGCTTTCTGGAGATCGGCAGCCTCAGCTATGTGGTCGGCGGCCGCATCGCAGCAGTGGAAACACCGGAACCGCATCGAATGGTGTTGAAGCTCACCCGGCCATCCACGTCTCTGGCTGGCCTGCTCACTTCGGTGAACCTCACGCCCGTTTCGCCAAAGGCCTATGCCGAGCACCGCGAACAATTTCTGCACGACCGCTTCGTGGGTACCGGGCCTTACCGGCTGACCCATTTCAGTGATCATCAACAACGCCTGGAGCCCTTTGAGAACTACTGGGGCGAACGCCCTCGCAACAACGGAATTGATCTGATCAGCCTGAGCAATTCAACGGCCCTGTTCGGAGCACTGCGCAGCGGAGAGGTCGACGTCTTGATGTCACCCTCCATCGACGAAGACCAGCGCCACGCTCTCCACCAGGACGCTCAGGCCGGAAAGCTGCAGGAAGCCGTTGGTCCAGCCTCCGAAATCGGATACATCACGTTGTTGAGTCGTGGAGAACCTCTTGAGCGGCAACCGCTGCGACAGGCTCTGGCCCTGAGCTTGAACCGCCATGAAATCAGCCAACGCGTGAGTTATGGGTTGCGTCGCCCGCTGCGAAGCCTGATTCCCCCGAGCCTTACAAAGAACCAGGACCCGATCTGGCCGGAGCACGATCCCGAAGCTGCTCGCGGAATCCTGCAAACAGCCGGTTATTGCAACGGCCGTCTCCTGACCCTTCCGCTGACTTTTCGATCCAATGTTCCAGCCGACAAGCTGCTGGCACTCACCTGGCAAGCACAGATCAAACGAGACCTGTCCGACTGCCTGGTTCTGGAACTGGATGGGGTGGAATCCACCACGATTTATCGACAGCTTGGGGAAGGAGCGTTCAAAGCGGTGATGCTTGATTGGCGTGGCAGCTATCCGGACCCCGAGGCCTATCTGACACCTTTACTGAGCTGCAACAGAGGCGAAGAGTCCATCTGCCAGGAGGGAGAGGCCGCCATCAGCGGCAGTTTCTGGACCACTCCCGGATTGCAGGATGCGCTGGAAAGCAGTGACCGGATGTCAGGGCCCAATCGATCCGACAAGCTGCGGTGGATTCAAGCTCAGGCTGCAGAAGGCTCGGCCTATATCCCGGTGTGGCTGGTCGCGCCGACGGCATGGAGTCAAACCAGCCTCGTGCCGCCACGATTCGACGGCAGCGGCCATCTGCTGCTTACCGAACTGATGCATGCACCGGCACGCGGAGTAGCGAACTGATGGGACGCACCGGAGCCCTGCTGCGCTACAGCGCCACACGCCTGGGGCTGGCCCCGCTGATGCTCTGGTTGATTGCCAGCCTGGTGTTTCTCCTGTTGCGGGTTGCCCCGGGAGACCCTGTGGATGCTGTGCTTGGCAGCCGAGCTCCTGCGGTGGCCAAGGCCGCCATGCGGGCACGGCTTGGATTGGACAAAACGCTGCCGGATCAGTATCTCGACTACCTGCGTGGCCTGCTGCATGGAGACCTGGGGCAGGGACTGATCAATCAAGAACCGGTGAGAGACATCATCAGCAGAACCTTGCCCGCCAGCCTCGAACTCAGCGTGATTGCCCTTGCCCTGGCGGCAGCGGTCGGCCTCAGCATCGGCTTCAGTGGGATCGCACGGCCTGAAGGGAAACTGGATCTGGCCGGGAGGCTCTATGGCCTTGGCACATATGCCCTGCCACCCTTCTGGGTGGCGATGCTGCTGCAACTGCTGTTTGCAGTCAGTCTGGGGTGGTTGCCGGTAGGGGGACGTTTTCCTCCCAGCCTCATGCCGCCTGAAGGCACGGGTTTCTACCTGATCGACAGCATCCGCAACCTCGACATGACGGCCCTGAAGGGCACGCTTCGCCATCTGCTGCTGCCGGCCGGGACTTTGGCGCTGCTGCTGAGCGGCACCTTCACCACAGCCCTGCGACTGAATCTGCGGCGAACGCTCAGGGGAGATTATGCGGAAGCGGCCCGCAGTCGAGGACTGAGCGAACGGCAAGTCGTTCTGCGCCACGGGCTGCCCAATGCGCTGTTGCCCGTGCTCACCATCGCGGGCATCACCGTGGCATCTCTGATCGGCGGTGCTCTCTTGATCGAAGTGACCTTCTCCTGGCCAGGGATTGCCTTGCGCCTGCAGGAAGCGATCAACCAGCGGGACTATCCCGTTGTTCAGGGCATCGTGGTGGTGATTGCAGCATTGGTGGTGCTGGTCAGTGTGGCCGTTGACCTCCTGGTGGCTGCCTTGGACCCAAGGGTTCGCTACTGATAACGGCGGAACAGAGTCCTGGCGCCTTCAATGGTGAGCCGATGCCAGCGCACGCCTCCATCACTCCAGTGTTCATCGACCGACGCCGATGAGTTGGCCGAAAGACCCGACAGGAACACAACAATTTCATTGGCGATAATCCTTTGCGCCCTGCGGGGATTGACACCGACCAGGTCCTCTCCGAGCTGGAACAGATCGTCTTCACGCGTGCCGACCTGAGTGTCACCTACACGAATCGGTGAAAAGTGGCTGGCTCCCTCGATCACCACAACGCGGCTGTACGGATGCTGAGCCAGCGAAGCCAACAGACCGATCTGCTCGTCCAGCGGGGGGGTAATCAGGTCGAGGGTTCCACCGATCAGCAACAGAGGCGTGGGGCTGGAGTCGGTTGAACCAACGGGCCAGATCACACTGCCGAGGCTGTTGAGGCCCACCACTGCGGCCGGGGAAACCGGCACCGAACGAGACCGCAGAACGCCGCGTTCAACCAGTTCGCACTGCAACAACCTCGAAAGATTGGTGAGAGGCAGATCCCCCAGGGCCTTTTGACAGCGCTGATCCATCCCGCTCTGGGGCGAATGCCCTGAGGCAACAAGTGCTGTCAGGGCACCCATGGAGTGACCGGCCAGCACCACCCGCTCCCCCTGAATCGGGATGCGCTGCTGTGCTTGAGCCGAGAGCACGGCCTCAAGGTCCTGTTGTCGATCCTGAAGTGCACGTGCTCCATCAAAGGATTCACGACCTTCCAGCAGAGCCTGCACGGCAGCGGCATCGCTGCCGGGATGCTCGAGAAGCACCACCGGCCAGCCAGCCGCCGCAAGGTGCCTTGCAAGCCACTTCAAATGATCAGGGCTGCCGCCAAGCCCGGGCATCAGAGCCACCCAGAGACGATCTGCCCGGGGGTTGGACGGTGTCCAGATCCTCAGTTCAAGAGATGTTGAACGGTGGGCCACCGGCAGCTGCACCGCCATCCCTTGAACACTGCTTGCTGATGGAGAAGGCGGCATGAATCGCACCATGGCCTCCGGCTGACTGAGGCCGGTCATCAGAGCCTGATGCCGTTTCAGCTGCAAGCGCCAGCGGGACGCTGCCAACACCAGAGCATCAAGATCCAGCCGCAACTCCTGACCCGGAAGTGCTTCGAGTAAATCGAGTGTGGAGACCTGGCTCCGCTTCTTGAGCAACTGCTCGAGGGTCGTCAGGACCACATCACTGCTGATGCGGTCTCCGTCCATCAAGCGCACCACATCTCCGATCGCATCGAGCAACCGGCCTGCAGACCAGCTGCGCAGCACTTGCTCTCCAAAACTGCGTCGCGTCAGCACCGGGGCCTGTAACAGCTGCATGAGGCCAAGCCGGCTCTCCTGATCGAGCAGCTGCATCCAAGGTCCCAGTTCGGTTCGAACCCTGCCTTTCGAGCTGACCCAGGCGCGAAGATCATCCACCTCCATAGGCAGAACAACCCCTTCGATGCTCACCTCAAGACGGTCAGCAGCCCGAAGAGGCCACGATGACGCCTGGTGGAGCAGCAGACTGCTCATCAGGCCCATCGCGATGCACTGTCCTGTTAAGCGTCCGCGCAGCAACGCCCGACCCTCTGCGGTGGTGGTCCCAGTTTCCTTCAGCTCTCCGAAATGTCACGCGGCTGAGATTTCTCGCCTCGATCGGAGCTGGCGGGGTCATGTTCATGACCCCGCTGATTTTTCACGCGATCGACTTCTCCGCCAGCCAGGTGGGCAGTGGCCTGGCGATTGCCGCCCTGATCGGAACAGTTGTGCGCCTGGTTTGCGGAGCTTTGCTCGACCGCGGACTCAGTTGTTCGTGGCCGGTGCGGATCACGACACTGTTGGCGATAACGGCGGATTGTGTCTTGATTCGAGCGGAGAGTTACGGCGGCTATCTGCTCGGTCAATTGCTGTTGGGCTGCGCCGCTGGGCTGTACTGGCCTGCAATTGAACTGGCGGTGCCACTGAGCTGTGGAAGCGTGCCTTCCGGTCGTGGTTATGCCTTGGTCCGCAGTGCGGATGCCCTTGGGATCGGTATTGGAGCCCTGATCGGCACAGTCGCCGCGACCCTGGACACACTGCGCGTTGTTTATGCCGTGGAAGTCCTCTGTATGGGAGCTGTGCTGGTCCTGATCAGCCTTCAACCCTTGATCGACGGCCAGACGGTGCGTGATCTGAATCGGGCTGCCGCAAAGTCCGACAACAGCGTTTCAGCATCATCCCGAGCCTGGTTGCTTCCTCTGTTGCCGGTTCTGGGAATCAGCATCGTTGCGACAGGAATTCTGGCGCTGCAACAAAGCGCGCTTCCTCTGGACCTCGTTCGCGGTGGGGTGGCTCGGCCTGGCTTGAGTGAAAGCCACAGCAGCGCTCTGATTGCCCTTCAACTGACGCTTTTGGTCAGTCTTCAGTGGCCCGTGGGCCGGTGGTTAGCCGATCGCAGCGTGGCGTTTGGGTTGGGATTGAGCCTGGCTGGATTCAGCCTCGGTTGCGGGTTGATTGCGCTCTCGTCCTTGTTCGAAGCCGGCACAGCCCTTGTGCTTTTGGCTCTGCTGCCGATGGCGTTTGCCCAGGCGGCGTTCCTGCCAACAGCCACCGAAGCCGTGATCGAGGAGACACCCCCTGAGCATCGGGGGCTGGCCATGGCTCTGTTCTCCCAGTGTTTCACCGTGAGCGCAATCGTGGCACCGCTCGCAGGAGGAGCTCTCTTGGATGCACAGAACAACGGAGTTGTTCTGTGGCTGTTGATGGGAACTGCCTGCCTCACGATGCTGCCGGCACTACGAAATCTGCAGCCCCGCTATCGAAACTCAACGGAGCTCAACCCAATCAACTCCGAGCACGTCACGGATGCCATTGCCGGCCCGCACTGAACAGTTCTCAGCCACCCCCATTCCTGGTGATATCGAAGGTGGGAACAGGAGCCCCACCATTGTTTGGAATCATGTAAACCGTGCGGTTTGTGTCGTTTTCTCCCTTGGTGATCCAGAGGTATTGCAAATAGCCAGGGTTGTTCTTGAGGCTTTCGCCGATGATTTTGTTGGCTTTGGAGACACCCTCTGCCCGAATGATCTCCGCTTCAGCCAACTGAGCGGCTGAATCTTTTTTGGCCTGAGCCTCCAAAACCGCCACCTTGCGAGTGAATTCCGCCTCCCGCAGCAGGGCTTTACCGTTCAGCGTCCTCACCCATACGCCGTACTGAGGTACAGCGAAGGCGGCAATCCCGAAAACGGCTGCGGCAATCCCGAGACGGCGCAGAGTTGTCCAACGATTGGGGCCGGACTCGGGCCTGGAATTTTGCTGAGGCATCGCAGGCTTTTTTGCCCTTGTAGCAAGGATCCAAGGCCTGCAAACCCTGCATCGCCAAACTGGCTCAGAGGATCAAACGTTGAACAGGAACTCCATCACATCACCCTCTTCAACGACATACTCCTTGCCTTCACTCCTCAGCCAACCTTTCCCTCGCGCCACGGAGAGAGAACCAGCTTCGAGCAATTTCGCCCAACCGATGGTCTGGGCACGAATGAAGCCGCGCTCGAAATCGGTGTGGATTACTCCGGCGGCCTGCGGAGCCGTCATTCCGGCCTTGAACGTCCACGCCCGGGTTTCCTTTTCACCGCTGGTGAAATAGGTGCGCAGACCCAGCAATCGATAGGTGGCGCGGATCAAGCTCTGCAACCCCCCTTCACTGACCCCCAGTCCTTCCAAATAATCAGCCGTCTCCTCATCCCCGAGCTCCACAAGCTCAGCCTCCACCTGAGCT
>QCUM01000016.1 GCA_003210735.1 Synechococcus sp. AG-679-D13 | reverse complement strand
TAAGAAAGTTCAACAACTACCTGTGATCAATGCCTTAACATCAACACCAAGTAACCGGGATGTGAGGGTGCACGACTTATGGCTCACGACACAAGGGGATTTTTCAACTTCAAGCGACTCCAAAACGGGAGATGAACCATCATCAACTACATCAATAGGTGAGATATGAGGGCAAAATAAACTATTTAGTGGTAAGTCTAATTTAGCAAACCCCTTGCAAATGCAGGGGCTTTTTATTTCTTTAATCACTACCTAATCACGCCTAAATGCCATCCCATGCCTGGCACTAAAGAAACATCACCCCGTCGCAAGGCGGGGTTCTTTATTGCCTGTGCAGAGTTTACCCAGTTGAGGGGTAGGCAGCCCCGAATAAATCCCTCGATCTAGGGAGGTGTCAGATAGCAATACCGGCGATGGTGTGTTCACGAGGTGAAAGCCTCACACATAAACCAAACAAAATGGCATTTATTCAAGAAAAAACTCCCTACGGTTCCGAGACTATTAATGGGACAACCGGTAATGATTTGATTTTGTGGACCGGTGGCGACGATCTGATTGATGGGGGAAATGGTCATGATGTACTGAGCATAAACCTAAATAGCACTTATTTTGAGATTTCAACAGCCAATTCTGGCCTCACTTACGCGAGGTACTTGTACAATGATTTGACGTTAGTAAATATTGAAGAAATTGAATTTCTAGATCGGACAATTGTCGTTCAGGCCAGTAATCAGCACAATACTCTCAACAATAGCGGAGTTGACAATAGCGCAAGCCAGGACAGCAAGCCTGACAGCAAAGGGAATATAGTTATCAACAATGTCGATAACTCATTCGTTCAAAATGGAGGCGGTTCGCAATCAGTCTCTCAAAACAATTCACAGACAATAACTATTGACAATTCGCACGAACTTCACGATCATTCCCAAAACATTAATGTTGATAATTCAACCGAGACTCAAGATCAATCTCAAAGCATCAATGTGGACAAGCCAAACGAATCTGATGACGACTTTGGCTTTACGATTATTGGCAATAATTCGGACGAAATTTTTGCAAATAATCCAAACGCAGATGATTTAATTGATGGCAAGGGTGGTACCGATATTGTCGATTTTTCAGGAAGAGACAATGCAATTAATCTCAACAAAAAAGGAGCCCAGAATACTGGCGACGGCAAAGACACTTTGCTTAATATTGAGGCCATTAGAGCAGGTGATGGAAATGATCTCATTATTGGCTCTAAAAACAATGAAGTTTTTTTCGGCCAGGAAGGCAATGACTCCATCGATGGAGGCAAAGGTGACGACTTTATTAGCGGAGGGTTTAGTGGTTTAAAAGAATATGGTGATGACATTCTCTTCGGCAATAAAGGAAATGATTCAATTTATGGGCATGGTGGAGATGATTTAATTGAAGGTGGGAAAGGAAAAGACAGCCTATACGGAGGCGATGGAAATGATACTTTCATCGTATCCTTGAAATCAGGAAAAGGCAAAAAAAATATTGACACAATCAAAGATTTTGAACCAGGTTCAGACTTTATCTATATCCATGGTTCTGCAAAAGGAATGTATCTTCAAGCGCACGGTGACGACGATTACCTTATGAAAGGGAAGCACTTGCTTGCTGTTATCGAGGGCCAGGCAGGGAATTTAGATTGGGTTGAATATAACGGTGATTTGTTAGTTGGTTAATCGAGTCCGTCCTCGGGAAGCCTGATGCCTATTGGCTGAAAGCAAATACAAAACCTGAAAGGGAAAAGCAGGGGGCGTTATGTGTCGCTATCCATCTCCCGACAAGAAATCATGATCCACTTCAATTATCAAAAATGAAGCAATCCAATCCACTTTCCGATTTCGTTCAATTCATTATCGGTGGCTGCTTTTTTGCTGCTGGTGTATTTCTACTATCCAATCAAGTCATGGTGCGAGCACCAATGGCAATCGGTGGTGCAATTAGATCTGGTTATGGAAGAGGTTGGGGAGCAGGATTTGCATTCCCATGGGGCAGTCCAGGGATGGGGCTGTTACTGCTTCCGCTTGGCATAGGGCTATGCATGGCGTTTGCTGATGTTTATGCAAGGTGGTCAAAGCTTCTGATTTGGGGCTCGCTATCCGCGCTTCTTATGGGAGTGCTTAACAGCATCAGGATGTCGTTCGTGCCGACGACTCTTTGGATGCTTGGCGTTTATGTGGGAATGATTGGTATTGGCGGAGGACTCATGTTCAAGGGGTTGAAGGGAGCTGGAGATGATTCACCTCAAAGCCCTCAGTCGCCAAAGCAATCAGGTCCAGACAATGCTGATGTACTTGAGGAGCTTGCTGAGCTAAGGGCAAAGGTTGACCGCATAAATCAATCCTGAGTCGCTATCCATCTCCCGATAAAACATTCAAGTATTATTCAAAAGGAGTCTTCCGTGAAACATTTAAATGAATTCTGTGCCGAACATGGTGCAAGTCCCAGAAAGACAATTGAGCATATCGTCGATGAATGGGGACCTCTTGCTGAATTAGTTCAGCGCTTAAAAGTGGCGGGAGATGCGGAATACTTGTATCGACTATATGAAGACAAATACAAGGTGAGTGATCTAAGCATACTTGATCTTGTTGCTGTGTTCAGAGATATGAATCTCGTGACCGAAGATGACTACGAAAGAACAGTCGTTCTGCTGGACTATTGCTACGAGCACAAAGTTATCGACCTTGACTGCTCTGGATACATTGCCTGGAAACAATGATGAAATATCTATCCACAGTTACGGCATAAACGTCTTCAAAAGCTCAAAACTACACAACCAAAATTACAAAACAAAAAATGGGACTCCTTTCATTTCTTTCGAAAAAACAAGACAAAGTTGAAGATCGATTTAAAGATCAAATTCGCACAAAATTGGATAATGTCATGAAGGCAGCGCAACGTGGGGCCAGTAAAGAGGAAATTGAGGAACTCTTAGAGCTTGCACAACGCCCTGAAAATTTTCATGAGTGCCGAGGCGGGCTTGCGATGAGCGCTGAACATATTTTGCCGATAATGGTTGAGAAACTTGCCGGGAATGAAGTTGATAAAAAAGCTAGCGAATTCTTTTGGGGTGATTTTGTAAAGCATCAACAATACTGTGACGACTTCTTTTTCGGCTGCGAAATGAGGACTTATGTAATCGCCCGGGCATGGAAGCAAAAATTCAAGAGTATGACTTGGGATCAAGTCGACCTTTGCTTGAAATCAGGGGGAATAGATATAGATACGTACCGTAAGGAAGATTGGGGGAGAGTTGCCTGTTTCGAGTACCTGGCTGATCAGGGACATGAAGAGCGAGAGGATTTTCAAGCTGCTTGGCGTTCTATGTCAGTCGAAGACCGCCGCGCTGTTGTGTATGCACTGAGTGATAACGAAGTAGCTTTCTTCAAATTAATGGATTAAGAGGGTGAATTAAAATTAGGGGGTCGTTAGGGACATTGAAGCCCGCATGAAAATAACACCCAAGCAGATTCAAATATTGAATCAGGCTTGCAAGATGGCAGGCATTGATTCGAGCAAGATCAGTCCGAGTAATTCATTAGAAAAAAGTGGAATGATGAAATCACTTCCAGAGTGATTGAAAGACCGTCAAAGCTTTCTTCGGTGAATCCACCAAAACCAGCCTCTGGGGCGATGGCTGAGCGGGCGCCCGACGAACCTGCTGCTGGTGGGGGCACCAGCGGCTTCACTCATCACGCCTCAGCGTGGGATGTCATGGCGGGGCAACCAGAGTTTGAAACCGAGCTGAAGGACTACCTGAAAGCGATCAACGAAAACGCTGATCTGCGAGCTGTTGCAACTCTGCGTTCGCTATCGCGCATCCGCAGCGAACTTGAGCGCATTCCCGAAACCGCTGCACTCGGTGATCCAGTCGAACTAAGGCTTCAGGACGTGATGGTGCTGGCGCGTCAGCTGCTGTCGAGGTTGCGGTGACTTCATCACGGGTCAACACACGAATTGAGGTGAGTGACCGTGGCACCAATAGTTCCCCAGATTTCACCTCTATTTGCTTTGGCTGTTTGCGTGAGGGTCAAGGGAAGCGAAGCAATAGCCAGCGCCAGGGCAAAGGTCGCGGCGGGTTGCAGGTAATCCTTCATCAGTGGGTATCAGCTGCATTCACCATCTCCTGCATCCATGGATGGGCGCATCACTCAACTGAGCCATATTTCTGATGGCTGCACGCAAGCGCCGTCATCACAAAGGACAGGAGCAGCTTGAAGACGATCAGCTCAAGAACGCCAGATGGTCTGGGCTGCGGGAACAGCAACGGTTGCAACGACGATTCCCACCAGAGCGGAATCAACGTGATCGGGAGGCATGCCGCCGATTGGTGAATGAGGGTTTTGGCAGTGATGCAGTGTTTCTGACCTGGCTTTACGGGCAGAAATAGAGCGGCACACTGATCTGGTGCGCAACGCCTGTGGATGTGGGCAGATCACCTGACGATCGCGAGATGCTGCGCCTGCATGGCTGAACATGACCTGGCCGAGGCCACAGCATTAATGGGCGCGGGACTGCACCTGCTCCAGCGGGATCTAGTGCTGGAGTCCGTACGGGTGGATTTAGAGCAAACCCCCGTCACCTCCTCATTCTTGCTCTAGGTTTTGCTCTATTTTGCCTTTTAGCTTCCGCCAAAAGCTTTGCGGTAACTAGGATTTAGAGAGTACAAGCACTTGCATGGCATGCAGGGGGTCAGGAGTTCGAGTCTCCTTGGCTCCACTTGAATCTCGGCAAGTGGGACTTCCCAGGTAGTGCAAAACCAAGTGCAAAACAGCACTGTTTCAGGCGCTTTGCACTATTTATTGCACTAGATCCACCCGCACGGACTCCAGGATTAGATCTCGCTGGAGCAGGTGAAGCCCCGCTGCCATCACCACAATTCCACTCTGCAGATCGAGCTCAGCGATGCAGCCACAGCATCTCGCGATCGTCAGGTGATCTGCCCACATCCACAGGCGTTGCGCACCAGATCAGTGTGCCGCTCTATTTCTGCCGGTACCGCTCCAGCCAATCGGTGTAATCGACCAGTTCGCCATAACCACCGACCACCAATGATCGGCATTCAGCTTCTGCGAGTTTGTTGACCGCAGCGGTGTGATGCAACGACTGCAACCGCTGCTGTTCCCGTAGCCCTGACCATCTGGCGTTCTTGAGCAAGTCATCCTCAAGCTGCCCTTTTGGTGGCTTGCGTTGTCGTCGTCGTGCTGCCATCACAGCGCCTCTTGAATTGAGAGCTGCACCTTCACGGCAAGCAATAACCCCAGCAGTTCTCGACGTTGGAGCGGTTGCAGCCGCACCCAGTCCCAGAACACACAGGTCTCGCCTATGTAGCCAAAGTTCTAGAGCTTGCTATACCCGCATTAATGAGCAGAGATATATTTGAGAATGATTTTATTGCAAACTATTCTGATTACTACTCTTGTACCGTAGACCTATTTAATGATATTTTTGAACTGGAATAGCGGGGAAATTCTATGTATAGATTTTCTGCTCAACTATTGCAATTCCGATTCTGTTGCTCATTACATTTTTAGAGGCTTGTTTGGAGAGGTGCAGTATGTACCTTTTCGTTCAATATTATTGTTTGTTGCTTTTTGCACATTTTACGCTCTCTCTAGTGCAGTGTATCAATGCCTTTTGGCGGAGTTTGGAGAGATGAGACAAGTCGAAGCAAAGGAATTGTTGGCTAGACGGCAGACAGAAGCTGCATTGCTATGTCGGGAAATAAATCTAATGTATTTCAGGCAAAGCTTGGCTAGCAAATCATTTCTAGCAATCTTTTTAGGAATTTCTGCTATGCAGATATATTGTAAGTCTTGTTTGGAATCTTGAGATGTGCACTTTGGGGGTAATATTTAAAATTTATTTAGTTTTAATGTCCTTACACAGGGGCTTGAGTCTCAAATGATTTGCTAGAACCAAATAAACACCAAACTAGCGATCATGAAAGTGTTGCCCATAGTCAACTTACAATTGTTCCCAATTTTAGGAGTAATTTCAACTGGAGCAATTGTGGGAATTGCTCTTCTGCTTGATGCAGGTTTGTCTAATAATGCTCAGCAATCTCAGTACGCAGCGAATCATAATTCATGCATTTACATGATTTTAAATATGCCCAGCGATAAAAAGCCAGCTGAAGTTAAAATTGCTGGGATTGCTGGAGCTGTGCGTTACTGTAGTGGTGGTAATTAGTTTCTCTATTAGACTTGAAGTATGGCTCATTCAAGGTTTAAATACGTATCTGTCGCCTTAATAGGATGTCCACGTGATAGTATGTGCGCAAAATAGTAACATTCAATGTAAATGTAGATGGCTGATAATTTTCCATTCTTTTAGGCATAGTAACCTTGGATTGTCGAATTCCATTGGAGGCTTAGCAGTAAAATGATATCAACCTCAATATGTGCTTGAAGTACATAAAGTATGCTATTCGAAGCACCCCTTCGCAAGACTGTGGTTTTTGTTTCTTGTGCAATACGGGAAATATTTCAGGGAGTTATGTCTTAACCAAGAACCATGAACCATGACTTCTATAGGAAACTGATGTTTTTGTAGGTACTTTTTTTTGATCTTAGAAATAATGATCCTGAAACGTTCAGGCGGTGGTTTGCTGTTGGCAGCATCCTAGGCCTTAGTAAGCCAGCAGTGGAAGAACTGATGATTGTGTGGGAAAACCCATTTTTGGCACAGGATGAGGCTGACGGGCTTGTTGGTTGGCATCCGGGAGTAAGCCTCTAGCCATCTTGTTGGTTGTGTAACCTTTTAAGATTCGGTTGGCAGTAATTAATGATTAGACCATCCCCATACCTCTTTATCGCCCCAATCCACAGGGCAACCCTGAAAAGGCTGATGGTGAAGGCTGGCTAGTCAAAGATCAACAGCAACTGGTTTGCCAGTTCAAGCCTGATTAGCTATCAGCACGCGGTCAGTCTGTGGCTATAAGGACATTTCGCTGGACACCGCCAAAGCAACCAGTACCGCAAGCATGTCGAAGGATGCTTCGCTATAGCGCGGTTGAGGTATGGCCAATCATGCTGACTACAGGTTGGGTTCAATGCAGTCCACCAATACGCTGATTAATAGCTTTCGCGAAACACGGTCGCGATTATTGAAGCAAGCGAACAGAAGACGAGAGCAATGATGAGAAATGTCACAGGGATAGAACGCATTAATTCTGTAATGGCTCAGAAGCTTTCATCAGTGCTGTAATCAATGAGACAGATCATCGGCAAATGACACATGGAGATCACAGCACCGGTGCGCTGACCCGGATCGAAGCTGGTGGAGATCACGATTCATAGTCGGTATCGATTTACGCTGAATCGATTGGAGTCAATGACCTATTTGAAATATGTCCCAGTCTTCTGCTTTGGACGGGACGCGGACCCACGTCAGCGTCAAGGCTGGGTCCGTCTGCCTTAGTGGAATCAGCGTCTTCGCCATTTCCATCAAGCTGACTCCAGGATCTGCTTCAGGGTGCTCCGCTTCTAGGTGACAGCAAGGACCCACAGCTGTTTGCGATAACACACCACGACTGAAGCAGTTGTGTTGGAATTTCTTAGACGCTCTTTTCGAGATGACTGAGACAACTATTCTTGACTTCAGGCTCAGCAATACGTTTGAGGAATATTGTACATACATGAATGCGCCTGAGCAGCAGGCAATGTTTGACGAGATGGGAGTGAAGACCTTCTACATCGGAGTCTGCAAGGACGACCCAGGTAGAGCAACAGTGATATTTCAGGGACCTGAAAACATCCTCTATGACATCTTTATGAATCCAGAAACCAAGCCCGTTGTTGAGGCCTCTGGCCATATCTACGACGGCACAATTGTTACCCGTTGGCTTACTTGAACCAGATAGGAGTTGCTTCCCGTTGCAGGTAATCAGATCCCAGGACTTTAGTGATTCGCTGCTGCAGGCCTTCAAGGTCATCAGATCCGAGGTTTCACCACCATCTGTTGAAGGATACAAAACCCTGAAAACTTGAATAAATCAATCGATCTAGGCTGGTGTTTGTTAGTAACGCCTGCAACGGTGTGTTTACTAGGCGATAGTTTCACGCATTATTCAAATCAACTACTGAGTTGAAAATTGTTCACCCAAATTCCAAATTTCATGGTATAAATATTATGGTGTTTTTGCTTCTTCGTGTTTTTCGAAACACAGTGCTTTCCTTGGTACCAAATAAGCTGGATCCGTGTGCAAAGGATCTTTCTGGACCTTGGCTAATTCATCCCTCATAGGTTCCGCTCCCGGATGTAAGTTGTCTGTCTACATAATGATCAGTATGAACAACACGATCTTTGATTAAATGAGAAGATTAATTGGTATTGGTAATTGAAGATGGAAGCAGTCGACCTTTTCCCCCGTTCAATAATAAAGGGAATGCTTTCACCAGAATTGCTTGATGACTTACTCAAGCTGAGTCGAAGTGTTCTCGCAAACCCTGATGCTAGTCCTGACGCTTCAAGCAAGTTGGCCGGACAGTTAAGCCAACAAAGAGAACTACGGATGGATCACCCAAGTGTTCAGTCGCTATTAAATGAGTACTTATTGCCGGGATGTGAACAATGGATTCGACATGTAATTGATCGGCAACCTCTACAAGGCAAAGGTCCTTGGGCCCCAGATCGATATAAACTACAAGTAATAGATCTGTGGTTAAATTGCCAGAGGCCAGGCGACTACAATCCAATTCATAATCACGGCGGAAGTTTTTCAGGGGTGATTTTCATAAAGGTTCCCCCGCAGATAGACGGCAATAGTTTTGATGGACAGTTATGCCTTCACGGGCCAGAAGAATGGCAAATCCAGAGTTTTCGAACTGGAATGGTGGAATATCTTTTGCCTGTTCCTGGTGATTTCTATATCTTTCCGGCTTGGCAGACTCATTCTGTAATGCCTTTTCGGGGCGATCATGAGCGTTGGTCTCTTGCCTTTAATGCTGTTGCTATTCCAAACTACCCTTCTATAAGGCAAAGAGGACAAAATGTTTCATTGTCAAGTTCAAGGCCAAGAGCAAGTGGATTCTAAGTATTTTCTTTGCTTTATTATACCTTTTGGGAAACTTTGTCTACCGTAATCAATTTTTCGACTGGTATGTTTGCCTCTACTAAGTGGTTCTCAGTTGACTAGACAAGGTTCTAAGGAGTAGTGGTCATCACTTTCTCATCGAAACAAGTAACTGTTTAATGGTAGATCTCTAAGAAGGCCGCAATTTTGTAAGGCGTACAACTTATATATGCCTTTGTTTATTGCGTTAGTGAATCATAAGCGTTGCCAAATGTCTGATTTGTTCGGTATTGTGAGGGTCTTGATTTTTGATTTCAATGATGTTTAAAGCTCGGCCAAGCGGAGCCTCCAAGCACTGAGGCTCCGCCGCACCCACGACAGCAGCTCGACGTCCACAGGTGCACTTCAATCGTAACTGCCCTGATCGCGGCATTGACGACTTAACAACTACCGAATATCAAAATCAATACGAGTAATTTGAAAGCCCTGAGCCTGAGGTACGAAAACTCTTCTATGTATTGCAGCAATACTCTCGATCACGTTCCCTATAGCTTGCTCCAGCTTTCAAGTCTTTTGATTGTCTGAACACCTTCTAGACTATTTGAACCTGGCCTTGTCCAGGTTGGAATAGTTTTAATATCTGCCTCTTTGCATTGCTTGACCTGTAAAGGATATTTGTTTGGCATGCCACATTCCACATAATTGAGTTTTCTACCTGCTTCTTTGCCGAAAAGTCTCAATTGTTCTTTGCATGCGGGGCACCAGTGAGCACCAAAAAACTTTGCTCCAGCTGTGCTCAGTTGATCCGCAACTTTGATTGATTGTGGTGTGGATTCTGAATTGGGCTCAGGAATTGGTTTATTCCATGTTTCAGCTGAAACTTTTACTCCTAAAACAAGTGTAAAAGATGATATCAATGCCAAATATTTAACCCTCTTTAGTATGCTCATGATTTTCAGTGCTGCTCGGGATTTTTTTGATCACACATATCCTACTGCTTCTGCATGTTCTGCAGGGCTTCAATCAATTGTCTCCTGTTGTCCTCCACAATCTTAATTCCACCTAGTTTTTGCTTTGCAGATTTTTACCCATTGCACAAATGGATTTCCATGAACAGTTTGAGATTAGCTCTTCGTCATGCTCCTGAGTGTGTCAATCCTGAATTTATGGGTGGAATTCTTTAGCTCAATTCTTTAAGCAGCCTTAACCTCTTTGGATTGTATTTAGATATCAAAATGGCCCTTTTTTTAGTACTTGATTGTGGGCACCATTGTTAGTTAGTCAGAGAACATGCACGGATCGCTGGGACGCTTTAACAGAGTACAGACATATTTCTCTGGAAACCTGCGTTAAAATCTTTGACAACTCATAAATTCTTGCTTATTTCTCCCAAGCGATTTTTCGTTCTTTAATTGTTTTATTGATAACAGTATAGAAGGGCGATTTTAGGTAAACTTAAATAGATTTATAGTTTTCAAATGTCTTACTGGGAAGAACAGCGAAAGAGCCTTAATCTTTTTACTGTATACGAGGTTTCACCGGCACAACAGCTTCAAACGATTAGTTGGCTTAAAATGAGATCAGATATCCTCCTTTCGCATAATCTTGGATTTGAAGCCGAATCTGTTATTCAAGAGTTTGAAGATTATAAAGACACTTGTTTATGAGCGATAGCAATTGTCTTGAATATTTCGGCTGGGCAGGGATGATAACAGTGATATTTATGCTTCTTTGGAGTTTATCACTTCCGATAAATAACTTGCTTATTATTTTTTCTATACAGTTGCTTTTGTTTTATGGCGCTTCTTGGGTGGCGTCGCAAAAGGTTACAGGAAAAGCAGGTCTTTTAATGATCTATCAAAAGAAAAGATCAGTTTTCTTTTGATAGAGGTAACTAGGTGTTTCATTCGTTGACTCACTTAGTCGGCGTGGTTAAGTGATGCCTACTCATAAGTACTAGATATCAAAGTGTAAATATAAAAAAGAATGCAAAGCAATGCTTTGGCTTCATTGTCCTATTCCATTTCATTATCGCCTGCTGTTAAGAATGCAGTTTGCCCGCCACCAGGTAGTCTGTCTTTTTGCTGACGCCCCCGCTTCCCTTGCCTCCGGCTTGCTCAATCAGATGTTTTGCAACTGTCCGGAACTCACAAAGCCATCCGCCTCACCCCTTTTGCGGAAGCGACCACAGTGAGTCAGCCTTCCTCGTTAGGCTCACAACGTGAGAGCAAGCCAGCCCTTCTTTGGGAGTGAGGGCTTTTTTTTTGATTAAGAAATAATGCCTACTGACGCCCGAGCTCAAGATTCCTAGTTTGAACTTGATATCCCTTGTGTTGCTGCGGCAAGGGATTTTTCTTTTGGTAGCCAAGCCCCACACCGATAGTGTCAAGCCATAAAAACCCCGCCATTGCTGACGGGGTTCATTGAAAAACTAAAGCGCTGTTCAAAATGGCTGGACAAACAAATCAACACCAGCTGCGATCACATCGTCGTAATTCAAGCCATCAAGGAAGAGTTGCTTCTTAGCACTCGCCATGATCAGGACTCCGTCTGGATCGTCCATGATTGTGTACTTCCCTTTTTTGTCGAGAGCTATTCGATCACCTTGCTTAATGCTGAAGTCTTCGATGAGATCAATACCTTTCGAAATCTTAAACACATCAGCACCTTTTCCTCCATTCAAGATGTCGAGTCCATTAGAGCCATCAAGGTAATCCTTACCCTTAGAACCGATAAGAACATCATGACCGCTTCCACCTTCTAGAACGTCGCTACCTTTTTTGCCAGTAAGGGTGTCATCCCCCTTCTTGCCATTGATGAAATCAGATTTTTTAGTGCCACTTAGATCATCATCTTTCTTGGTTCCTTCGATCTCATTTTTCGTAGTCGGTGGTTCAAAGTCCTCTGGAGTCGGCTCGGGCTCAGGCTCGGGAGTTTGTTCTGGTTCTGGTTCTGGCTCTGGTTCAGGAGTTGGCTCAGGCTCAGGAGTTGGTTCAGGTTCAGGAGTTGGCTCAGGCTCAGGAGTTGGCTCAGGTTCAGGAGTTCGCTCAGGTTCAGGAGTTGGTTCAGGTTCAGGAGTTGGCTCAGGCTCAGGTGTTGGTTTAGGTGCGGGTTGAGTAGGAGGAGCTACTTCTTCGTCGGTATTTGGGTAGAGGCTGTTTATCATTCTCCTGTCAAAATCCCATAGCATTTCTCCAGTAAATACCTCTGGAAATGGATCTTCTTGGACGCTTCTATATTCGTCGCTAACAGCAAGATCACCCAGCCCAAGTATATTGCCTATCTCATGCATTGCCGCTGTGAATAAATATCCGTTGTTCAAGTCATCAGCGTCAAATCCAATTGTTGCGAAAGTTATATGCATATCCTCGTCAAAGCCATAGCTCCATTCGGCAAAAAGCGACTCAGGCCCGTCAACGTAAAATGCTGAAAGAGTTATGTCAGCCGTGCTATTGTCAGGGAGTTCTATGAAATTAATGCTGTCAATAGCGTCGTCCCAGATCTTAAAAGCGCTTTGAATTTTAGAAATATGCGAGGCTGTTAAGCCTGTTTCTGTAGCTCCGTAGTCTTCAATGCTCCACGTTAATTCTCGAATTTGACTAGGCAAGGTTTGCCATTTGGCACCATAGAAGTCTTCGTAAAAAATTGAATCCAAATCGATTGTCATTTTTATTTTCGAAAGCTAAGTCACTATTGCAGTCATTTGCGCTATTTACATCCGTCATTTATAGGATTCTTTCCTACGGGTCCGCGCCCCAAAACAACAGGCTTTCAGCCTCATCCTTTGTCAAAAACGGGTTAAACCACTCGATCGTTAGTTCTTCAATAGCTGGCTTACCTAGGTCTTGAATGCCATCACCAACCCACTGCCTGAACGTTGCAGCTATTAGTTCGTAGTGCAAAGACAAGTTCTGACAGCAATAGCAGCTGCATCTTGGTGTCATGGGTCATGGTTTAGACGTATCTACCGGAAGTATTCCCCCCTTGTTGCATGGGCAATAAAAAACCCCGCCTTGCGACGGGGTGGCTTAGATCTTGAGTTGCTTTTAATTAGCAAGCGCTCGCGCCTGACTTCCCATTAATAACCAGTGATGCCATGGCTGCATCATCAAGCTCCACATTGACAAATTCTCCAGCCTGATCCATTTCATCAAGAGCTGCACCTAGCTCATCCTTATCGAACACATAACCCTCTTTCTTGCCTGCTTTGACGATGTGCTTGAGACCCTTCCTTGGGTTAATCACCGTATCGCTGTAAAGCTAAGACATTTTTTCATCGCCTAACTCCTCGCCAAGGGAAGTGATCTGATCCTCGATGTCTGTATCACCAGTGACTCCATCACCGTCATGGGGTGTCACACCGTCGAAGTTGTCTGCTGAGAGCTCAGGCTTGCCTTTGAACTTGGCGACCAATCCACCAACCTTCTTGGCTCCCCAACCCTTGGCTGTGCCGTTGTCATTGAGGAAGAGCTTGCCTTTCCTTTCGTCGTAGACCACATCAGCATCGGACTTCATCAGCTGCTTCAGGTCCTTCTTGGTTGAAGCAATGGCAAAGGTGCCGCCATCGGTGCCTTCAACGCTGAAGCTGGCATCAGGATCAGCTGCTGCACCCTTGACAATTTTGGTGACCTTCTGCGCGTTGAACTCAGCCATAGGGAGGCGCAAGCAACTGGAGTGGCATCCCTTTTAGCCCGATATCAGGGTTTAAATGCCTTGACTGGGCAGGCTGTGGGTCCTGTATAGTTAACAAAAAATCATCTTTACGATAGGCCTCATTAAAAAATTTAAGCGCTGTTCAAACAGGCTGGATAAATAAATCAATGCCGGCAAGAAGCACATCGACATATTCCACTCCATCCAAGAAGAGCTGCTTCTTATCACTTGCCGCAACAAATACTCCCTTGCGATCATAAATGATTGAATATTGACCTTTCTTATCCAAAGCAATTCTATCGCCTTGGTTGACGTTGAAGTCCTCAACAAAATCAATCCCTTTTGAGATCTGGAATACGTCAGCACCTTTGCCTCCAACAAGAGTATCAGCTCCTTTTGAACCATCTAGATAATCATTACCTTGTGAACCCTTGAGGAGATCATTGCCTTTGTCACCTAGAAGCACATCATCACCCTTATCTCCATTGAGTTTGTCGTGTCCCTTTTTGCCAATAATAAAATCGGATTTTTGTGCACCATTTAGGTTGTCATTTCTATTTGTTCCTTTGATGTTGTTTGTAGTTTCCGGTAGTTTGTATTTGCCAGGCTTTGGTTCCAGCTCAGGCGATGGAGCTGGCTCCGAGGTTGGTTTCGAGCCATCATCATTATCTTCGATCGGCATTCCACTTAACGGATCAATGCCAAACTCGGATGCAATTGACCGAAAGAGCGTTGAGTCAGGCATGTAGTCATCGAAAGATGCTGAATACCAAATAGAATTTCCTTTCTCATTCAACATTCCTTCCGTTGTCACCACGTACTCTGCTGGAATGCCCTCTTCTGAAAAGTACGACCAAAGGAGTTTATTTTGGTTGCCTATTCTTTCGGCGGCCAACAGTTGGTGCCCTGACCAGTCGGCATGATGGGAACCGTCTAATTTAACAAATTGATCTAAATAGTCAGTACGTATTGGTTGATCATAATCTTCTTGAAGAACAAATGCGAAACCGTCCGAGTCTTGGAATAAAGTCGTATTTCCATTGGCTTCAACAACTGTGTATTTATTGATATCAACTGTTGGGTCATTCCCGTGAACAAATTGCTGCCCTGAACCCACATTCCATGCTTTTTGAAGTGCTACTATATCTAATTGTCGCAGCTTTGTTTTGTACGGAAGTTCGCCATCATTGTAAGACATTACTGTAATGTCTGTATTGAATTGCCTTGCATCTCCGTTGCCATTCGGGTGATCAAGGCCAAGGCCATGACAAATTTCATGCAATATAGTTTCTTTTTCAGATCCGCTAATATCGTCGCCAAGCATGTTTTTCCAAGATATATCTGTCTTGTCCCATCCTCTTTTATAACCTGTCAGGCCTAAGGTGCCCTTTTCGCTGCGAATGTATTTTTCAACTTTTAGAAAAGTAATTAATGCTTGATCTAGCTCGCTAACTTCGACAAAGCTGACATTAATTATTCTGCCAATTTCTGACAGAGCATGTTTTATAAATGTGGTCTCTAAGTCCGAAACACTAGACAATTTTTTTGCAGCTTTATACCAATCCGATTCTTCTGGGGGAGCTATGAAATATTCAATTGTATTGTCATCTCCTGTAGCCTTTAATATATCAGGGAGGACATCATCGGCAGAAATAATTGACCGATAGTCAGTGTTCGCGAATTTCATGATTTGCTATTTTCTTGCATTGTACGAAGAATTGATTGTGCGGGCCAAGTGATTCCTTGTGAATTAATTAAATTCATCGATTGATTTATTTCGAGCTGATGGTCTTTTGCTTTTCACTGCGATACTTTCTGACAGTGGGAGCTGCGTTTAATGTTAGCCGATGCCTGCTCTCTCCATATTTAAACTATTTGACAAGCACTTGTGGCGCAATTTAATTCACCGCTAGCGGTATAGGCGCTGCAGTTGCTCCATTTTTTTTGGACCTTGAGGTTTATTTATTGGTAAATTTTGACACCAAAAGAATAGTATTTACCTGATGGCTAAATTTTATTTTGAATCCTCTTGCAGGTCGAAATGTCATTTGCAACTTCACGACCAACCAGAAGGCTTCTCCGGTAATCCCGTGCGGCAACAGCTGGCTTCGGATTGGCACGTTTGCCTCGTAGCTCTGGCGTATCGATACAAGCCAGCCTGATGCGTTCTCCGGTGTTGGTACGGCAGGTATTGCCGTCATAGCAGGAGGCAATGAATACAGAGGCAAGAGCAGCTATCAGCATCATTCGACGTCCGTCACCCAACCTTGTTCATCGCCAAACGCCAGCACCGTTTGAACGGTTGACCCGAGGGTTGCTAGCGACGTAGTGACCGAATCCTTTGCTCTAGCTCAATCAGCATCAGAGTCCATCGACCCGATAGGACAAACCAGAAGGAACCTCCAATAATCGCCAAGCTGCGACGAAGAAAAGCGCTGGCAAAAATGGTCCTTGTCCCCCCGGTTTCTCAAGCAAGTCCCGTCGACACGCTTCAAAGTCCTGGCCTGGCTGGCATATAGGAACGATTTTTCCGCCTCCCGTAGGGGGAACTCTTCCGTATGCCATCAGCCATCACCTTGAATTGACCAGCCCATTGCGTGGGTATAGCCAAGTACCGTTTGCACGGCACGCAAGATTTCCAGTGACGCCTTGCGTGTGTCGCAACCAGTGCGAGCACGGCAGAGATGTAGTTGAACCATCTCTGGTGACTTGACCAGTCATGCAGCCTCACGAACGTTTCGCGGGGTGTCGTGGTGATCAAGCACTATCTGAACAATCGCAGTTCTATCTTTTGACTGGCTAAAAGCCCTGGTATGACTGGCTTGGGAATTGGTGCAGCCGATAGCTTTACCAACACCTTTAACAACGCTTGCTGTCCAGTTCTAATTGTTCTTCCAGCTTCAGCTTGTGCTTCAGCAAAGCCAGCTTGCGGTCAACTAGACGAGCCACTGCAAGTTCAGCAGCAAAAGAGCCTGACCGGTTTTTCCACTCCTGACATTGGTGTATCTGTTGTTGGTAGTAGCTTGAGTAGTAGCCCTTCTCAGGCTTCAGATCTTCCATCAGGGACTGTTTTTTGGAGACTTTTCATAGTCCAGACTCCGCGCAGCACAGCTACATAAGCAGCAGTTGCCTCGATCAGCGCTTCGGGTCATTTGATTAATTGATCAACGGTTCTGCGCTCTTTGAGCAGGTGTCCCAAGAAGCCTCTACAAGGGACGTCTGGTTGCTGTTGTGGTGCCCTACCTAGTACCTAGAAGACGCCACCAAGGCCCAGAAGAAACGGCTTAAAGCACAGGGAGTCGAACTTCCGGAGCGTCACTGGCTATCTCTGTTCAAGTACCAGAGCGAGAGAAGGGAGAGGCATCGGCTCCACTGAGCAAAGAGGATTTACTTCTTAAGGCTGTTCCTCAGTTGCTTCAGTAGCGAGCTAGTAGTGGGATCACAGTGACAGGATGAACCCCATGGGACCAGTTGAAGCCTTCACCACTGGTTGGAGGAAGTCCTTTGACTATAAAGGAAAAGCAACTAGAGCCGAATTCTGGTGGTGGTATCTCATTAATTTTATTGCATCTATAGTGTATGGCATAAAAACTAATGCTGATTTCGGTAACTTCGGCTTAACTGCCGGAATTATCTTTACCCTTGTATCTATCCTTGTATCTTTCTACATCTTAGGGCAGGTATTTCCAACTTTATCTATCTCTGTCCGGCGGCTTCGTGATGCAGGTAAGCATTGGACTTGGATATTTATTAGCTTAATTCCTTTCATTGGTTTTGTCTGGTATCTGATTCTAATGTGTCAACCTAGTGACAGTCACGAATAAGAACATTGCATTACTTATAAAGCGCGCTATTCTCTGTCGTCAGTGCTGGTTTGTTCCTTGCATGGTGTTCATCAGCTCTACAAATAGAGGTGGTAAGGTCATTCAATAGTCCGTCGGTATTGCTGCCGAAAATGCGCGTTCTTCTGTTGCCTTTATCCGTGGATGGGCGCTAAGGATCTGCTCCGAGCGTGTCGGAGTCTTTGACTCTTCGTTTTGCATTAGTTTTCGCTCCATTCGAGATCTTCTTCAGCACGCATCAATGCCTGCCACAGAAACGATTTCATCAGCTGCCCACCCACTGCCCTGCTGCTCTTTGGGCGACCAGTTATATCCCAGCCATACTTCTTGAATTCAGTGCTCAACGTCACAGGGTCACAGGGTCACAGGGTCACAGTGACCACCAAAGTCAAACTGGGCTGATGAACCGATCAGGTGTTGACCGTCGTTTTGCATAGTCTGATGGTGTCCTCCCATGCTTGCTCCTGTGCGTCGATTGATCCTTGCAACCCTGTTCAGCCTTGCATTGCCGGCGCAGGCAGAGGTGGTGTCTCGTCCAATTGAATGGACGGTCGGAGGTGTTGCCATGCGTGGACACTTTGTGGCAGATGACGTATCCCCCGTGCGTGGCGGCCTGGTGATGGTGCCGAACTGGATGGGCGTAACAGACGCTGCCCTGGATAAAGCGAAGACGGTTGCCAGCAGTGGCTATGCGGTGTTACTTGCAGACATCTATGGCAAGAACCGACGTCCAGACTCGATGGAAGAAGCAGCACAGGCGAGTGGTTCCTTGGCTTCGAACCCCCAACTTTTCCGCGACCGCGTCAGCGCTGCTGTGGATCAACTGAAACTTCAAACTGAAGTAACCCCATTCCCCAAAGGGAAGATCGGAGCCATAGGCTTTTGCTTTGGAGGCGCTGCAGTGTTGGAGCTTGCACGCAGCGGAAGGGATGACATCTCAGGTGTCGTGAGTTTTCACGGGAGTTTGGTCAGTCGGAATCCAGCCCAACCTGGCGATGTGAAAGCCAGTGTGTTGGTGCTGAATGGTGCCGCTGATGCTTATGTGAGCGCTGAAGAGATTCAAACCTTCGAGAAGGAAATGAGTGCTGCTGGTGCCGACTGGCAATTCGTGAACTTCTCTGATGCTGTTCATTGCTTCGCCGAGGTTGGTGCCAACTCGCCCGGTTGCGAATACCACGAACGAAGTGCCAAGCGTGGCTTTCGGATGATGGACAATTTCTTCCTGGAGGTGATGAATTGAATCAACTCATCCCAAAACCTTCGTGAGAGCTGATCACCCTTTGATCAACAGAGGTCATCGTGTTGAGGGGGAAAAGTGCCACCTTATACAGCTAAAATTGGTTATGGAACTCGCACAGGGGCATATGGGGTAAAAGCATGATCTGCCTGAGGACAAAAACATTATTTCTATATTTACTTCAATAAGAAAGGGCTTTGAGCCTTGAATTTAACCAAAAGAGTTGGATGAATTTAATGTTCCAGATTTGGACTGGCCTTGTGCTGATGAAGTGGTAGATCGAAGAGATGAAGTGATACTGTTATTTTTTGGATTCATACTGAGGAATGCTCCAAGTGCCGTTGAAATAATCTTGAGTAGGTGCATAGATGCGAATGACGGCGCTCCAGCCTGGAAATATATTTAAAAAATTACTTTGATCTTCGGTCCCGCCGAGGTTGATAACATATTCATCTTTTCCAGTTTTTTCTGCGAATGCACTATTGACGTTGTAATTTTTTCCTGTCGCAAATCCTTTATCGTCATAGATAGTGACAGACCAAAAAGAGCCTGGCTCGATTGGTACATTTTTCATCACCAGTCTTTGAGGACTGGTTGCGCTTACGATATCTGGCATCGGATAGACAGCTCCTTCTTTCGGTAGCCCCCCCCAGCCAATCGCTACACCAAAATTCCGCATTTCAGGGCTAATCTCACCTTTTTTGCCAAAAATCATGTCTGATGTGATTCCTTCCGGCTCCCTTCTTTTGTTGTATTCGGAACGCATAGATAGAATTTCTCTTCTGTCATAATTAACTTCTTTTTTCAGGCTCCCCTTGTTGTCTTGAATCAGGCGGATCATATCCTGAGCTTCTCCAGCAGCTTTGAGATCGTCCTTGTCTTGCATATTCACTTGTGTTCTCACGATCGCAAAAGCATATTGGCTGCCAGTAAGTTCTTGATTTAACGTGTAAGTTCCAGGCTTATCACTTACAAGGGGAATCCAATGCTCTTCGCTTACCACTTCAAGGATTTGAAATCTATCAAGATCAGGCAGTACGATGGCTGCGGGTGAACTTAAATCTAAAACTGCGAATGAATAAAGCGTGTCGAAATTAGCCCTTAATATCGTGCGATCCTCGGGATTCATGGCTTTTTTGTTATGCATTAGTACCCCTACGCCGTTGCTGCATGTATGCTTGGATATTTTTTCAACATAGTCTTTTAAAATATCCATAGTCTCAGCTTTGGCATAGTTTTTTTTGGTTACAGCCGCAGTAGAGATATTTGAAGAGACCTGAATTCCTGGAGCAACACAAGAATCAGATGATTGATTGGAATCAGCCTTGGCGTCGAATGCAGTGACAGCAATCGCGAGAAGGGCGCACGAAGCCAAACAGTTCCTGATCATAATTGTCTGATTCTATTTTTTAATCTTAACGTCGGCTTTGAATTTGCCGAATGCTGTCAGGGTATATAAACATTTTATTGCCAAGGGAAAGAGAAGGTTGAAGTTTATTGTGATACAGAGGCTTGATGATCCTGGCGAATTCTAGATGTCTGCATCATAAGAAACGTGATTGCTGATGTTTGATCAACTCCTTTACGGCGAAAGTACTGCGATGTAAAGGTTTGCCTCACTCAATTCTGGTTTTTATGCAGGAAGAATCTAAAATCTCCGATAAATTATATCGATCAACTGTTCTGCAATTGCTATATTGAATCGATACGCTTAATCGCCAATGGCTTCCGAAAAGTACGTAAAAGGTATGCAGGAAATGCGTACACATTTTGGTGATGCCGCCGATAATTGGATCAAGGCGATTCATGATATTTATCCTGAATTTGCCAAGGTCAATGTTGAATTTCCTTTTGGTGAACTCTATCGGCGAGATGTTGTTGATGACAAAACCCGCGAGTTATGCACTGTGGCGGCGCTGACTGTGCAAGGTTTTGCATTGCCTGAGCTGAAAGTTCATGTTATGGGTGCTTTGAACACTGGTAGCAGTAAAGCTGAAATTCTTGAAATTATCACGCAAATGATTGCTTATTGTGGTTTTCCTGCGGCGACAAATGCTCTTCATGCTGCCAAAGAAGTGTTTGACCAAATTGAGTCGGGTGAGTCTGAAAATCAATTAAAGTGACTTCCTCTGCCTGGTTTTCAGGCTTGGCAAGTAAAGGCGCTCAGCCTATTTGCTAATGATGCTCTTAAATCGGATTAACATTTTTATTCAGCTGCTGATTGACCCTCTCGATTCATCGAGTTGAACTCTTCGGGTCGTTCATTCTTCGCCTGGGCAGGTCATCCTCGAGGAGCTTCTTTTTTGTGCAAGGAAACCTGATTGAAGAGGTTTGCATCGCAAGAGGCTAATCAGTAATGCCTAATCCATTAACCATGAGCTGTCTTCATCCAACCACCATTCGTTTCCGTTGTCTCTACGTCTGGGTTTTTTGGGAGTCAAAACAACTTGTGGTGGCAACGAAGGTGGTGCTCGCAATTCTCCTTGAAAATTATGCACCGGTATCTTTTTGCTTCCCCATCCAGCTTTATACGGAATCACACGTAGACGTATTGGCTCTGCTGCCTGGAGAGGGCCTGCCAATAACCCCATCAAACCCATCACAGCCAGAGTTTTTCGCATGCTTGAACAACCGATGCTGACAGCAACCATGTTTGTGCGCACTTGATTCAGAGCCACTGCAGCCAGAGAACGTGGCTTAGCCGCCCGCACACCACATTATCCTCCTTCCCCTTTACTGCACTGCCCATGTAAACAGTTCAAGCCATATCAACGTTCCCAGTGATGTCATCGCAATCGCCAAAGCCAGCCACTGATCCTTCAGAACGCGAACCATGCTTGTGTAGCAACTATCCCAATAAATCGCCTTGGCTACGAAAAGCAAGCTCCCACAGAAAGAAAGCAATCGATCTTCTGCAGCATTACCAGCAATCGTCAGTGATCGAAAGGATTTCAGTACGTTGTGGATTTGAACATGTTGCCGGCGAGATGAAGAGTGTTGTTTCTGATCTGACGGTTTCAGTTCAATGCCAGCCAATCAGCCGGTAAGCACTAGACGTACTTCATGAATGGCCAAGCCTTCATGAAGATCTTTATCTGGCTTTTGCCGGCAGATTCGCTCTTTAATGGCTTTTCAGCTCATGCTGAAGAAATTATTTCAGGGCTTGCAAGAATCAAGCTTGATTATTCAGAGAACTCCGTGGTTGGCATCCCCACGGCAGATGCAACTGTGACCCAAACAATGGTTGGTTCATTCCCAGTATTCTCAACAAAGTGAGGCTCATTAGCCCCTTCAACAAAAGCCTCCCCTGGCTTGAATACAGTTTTAACTTCACTTCCATCTGGCTTCAAGCGGGTGTTGAGCAAAGAAGCAGACTCCACACCCTGCACGTAAACCATCATTGGCGCAGGGTGTGTATGAAGTGGGATCTTCCCACCAGCAGGTATTTCGACTCGGTACAGTCTCAATTCAGGTTGACCAGCTGGGTACTTCAGAGGCGTTCCATTCAGCGTTTCAGAACTTGTAAAAATCTCCTGAATCACAGGTTTGTCAGAAATGTCGGCATTCTCAACTTTTTTGTCTGGGCTGCAGGCGGCAATAGTGAGAGCAAGTGTGCCCAGTGCAATCAGGTGCTTCATTGGTGTAGCGATTCTGCGCTTAGTTTGGCTCAAACCGCCCCAACGAGCATTTCGGATATAAGGAGCAGCTCCACCATTGCTGTTGAATTCAGCTCACCCTGAAGTTGGAGACTCCATTGTTGGAGCTGAAACCATCGTTGATGCTGTGGCGAATTTAAAAAGTATCCCTCGAGTCCCTTCAATTTCTTGCTCCCTGTCTAGGGACGACTCATTGGCCATGAAATGCATTCACGGCTTGACGCAGCGTTGGATACGTCAGTTCGCTCACGTTTTCTGTTGGTTCACCCATCTGTCGCATCCGCGTCACGAACTCGCTCTGTCGCCCAGCCAAAACAAGTTGCACGTTCTGGCTTGCCAACCTTTGTTTTAGATCCTTCAACACCACAACACCATTGATGTCAATTTCGCTGATCGGAATCGTATCGATCACAAACCAGCGCAGATCATCCCCTGATGCCTTTGCTGCTTTCAGTGCGCACTGCTTGAAATGGTCGGCGTTGAAGAACACCAGTGGGGCGTTGAATCTGAACAGCACCAGCCCAGGGATCGCTTTGGCTGACGTGTGACGATCAATGGAATGCAGGCCCGGTAGACCTTTTTCTTTGCCGAGTAATTCAACACTGGGTCGGGCTGTGTGTTTCACGAACCGCACGATGGCCAGAGTCACGGCAACAAGAATGCCATTGATCGATCCGACTGCTACGACACCAGCGGTGGTCACCAGGGAGAGGCCGAACTCACGTCGATCCATTCTCCAAAACTGCCGAAGGCTGGAGAAATCCAACAGCGATAGTGCAGCCGAAATCAACACAACACCCAGCGCTGCCAAGGGCACGAACTGGAGTGGTCCTGTGAAAAACAACAGCACCACGGCGATCATTGCGGCAGCCACCAGGCCGGTGACCTGGGTCTTGCCCCCTGCTGTCACAGCCATGGCAGTGCGGGAGTCAGCTCCGGTCACCACAAAACCTCCGCCCAGAGATGCGGCAATGTTGGCCGCTCCGTAGGCCACGAGCTCCCTGTCCACATCCACGTCGTAGCCGCCGCGTGATGCAAAGCTGCGGGAGGTGATCGTTCCACTGGTGAACAACACCAACGCCAGACCTGCTGCAGAAGCCAGCAGCTTTGGGATGGTCTCCAGTGGCACCATCGGTAGTGATGGCAGTGGAAGACCCGCCGGTACAGGTGCGAGCACCGCGACACCAAGCGACTGCAAATCGAACAGTTTCACCACGACCGCTGACAGCACCAGGACAGCCAGGGCTGCGGGAATCCGCGCTACGAATCTCTTGACCACCAACAGCACAGCCACGCTGAACAGGGTCACCAACACGGTGGGCAGATGGGTGGTTGGCAGCGAAGAGACGATCTCCAGAAGTTTCGGCAAAATCCTGCTGGCGTCGATCTGAAAACCCAGCACCTTGCCGATCTGTCCCAGAAAAATCGACAGGGCGATGCCATTGAGGAATCCCACCAGAATTGGTTTGGATAGGAAATCCGCCATGGCTCCAAGCCGAAAGGCGCTGGCCAGTAAGCACAGCACTCCGGTGAACAGAGTTAGTGCGGTTGCCAGGGATAGATAAAGGCTTGGATCACCACCAGCCAAGGGAGCGACAGCCGCAGCAAGAATCGCGCAGCTGGCTGCATCGGGATTCACCATCAGCTGTGGTGATGTTCCGAAGAGCGCATAGGCCAACAGCGGCCCGATGCTTGCGTACAACCCAACGGCTGGACTCAGTCCTGCCAGTTCGGCATAAGCAATGGAAACCGGCAGTGCCACCGCTGCAACCGACAAACCAGCAAACAGGTCACGATTGAAATCATTGCCTAAGCGGTAGTTGCGTAATGCCGCCAGTCCCGGCATCAAGGAAGTAAGGCTGGCCATTCAGTGAAAACCCACCTTCAACATGATGGGGTTGCGACAACCCGGGTGCCGTATAAGAAGGCGATTTTGTTTGTACGCCGCAACACCCCAAGGAGATAGTCCTGCAACAAAGAGAGCTGGCATGCATGGTCTTGGTCTAAGCGCACTGGCTGGGCTGATTGATGACTGCTTCGCGGTCAGGTGGTCTGGCTGGCCAAAATGCTCCCACTTGATTTCTCACCAATGTTTCGCATCTCCGCCCTCCTCTGCGCAGCGTTTCTGATCTCCGCACCCGCTTTCGCTGGTGGTTGCTCTGGAAGCAAGAATGCTTCAACGTCTGAGTCCACGGAGCAGAAGAAAAACGTCGAGTCCTGATCTAAACTTCTTCTTTGGAGTGAACAGCTTGCTAAGCAGCTGCTCGATGCAATTCATGCCGTCTCACACCTGACGATGGCTTATGTCTCCGATGACGCTATAAAAGCCCTCTCGTATTAAGAGGGCTTTTTTTTGGCAATGTTCGCGGACACACTGTTCCGGACGATTCATCTTGTCGCCAAAAACTCAAGGCCTCACCTTCAAGTGCGTATTTGTGCTTAGTGACGCATTCCACAGCGATTGAGATTGTTTATCACTTTCACTATTTCGCTCTTCGACGCATGATGGTGAAGTCGTCCTTGGACGGGACAGACGGGTCTGAAAATTTCTCTCTCTTGCCGGGAAGGGCTTGAGGGAGAAAGACCCCCATGACGTCACTCCACCAAGTAGCTTTTGTTCGTAGTGTTCGCATTTGTGCCCGAGGAAGATTTATAAATAATTAACCGTCCAAGGTCAGTGAGAGCCCCGACATTGTCGGGGTTTTTGCTTTTTTGGAACTGAGTCAGCAAGGATTCTCTCCCAACCATTTTCCCCGTCTCTGAAGAGGGGGAGTAGGTTCAACGTCGAATCCTTATCGCGACAGGATTCCGGTCATCAGGAGTCTTCGCTTCTTTTCGACTCTTCTTGTTCAGTCCGTAGAAACCGCTTCCTCTGCGCTGACTCGTATCCAGTCAAATCAGGTTGTTTCTGATCTGTTTTCTTTCCTTCAGGCTTGTGATTCCCCATTAGCAGGGGGTGCATTCCTCTTCGGCTCATGTGTCTGGTCTGTTTATTGGGAACTCGCGTCGTGGTCTAATTAACCCATTCGCGGCTTTAATTTTGCCGTATCTGAATTGGAATCGCGATGTATTGGTGGATCGTTGCCATGAAACGTTGATGATCTGGGCACGATTGGATCAGTTTTTCCCAGATCCAACCTTTTGCAGTGGATTCATCGCTCTGGATGGAGCTTGAGAACACCACCAGTGGTAGTCAGTTGACCTTGTTGCTGCTCACAACAACGAAAGCGGGGCATTCACCAGAGGATGCTGCAAAAGGGTTTCCTTGCAATGGCATCTAAGTTTTTCCACGTTCATCACGAGTTCCGTGCTGGTCAAGCTCAGCAGTGGTGGGAGACAGCACAAGCCGCAATGTCACCTGGCGGTGGATGGGATGAGGCAGTCGCCAAAAAATCTTGAAGCTGGTTTCTACAACCATGCGTTTTGTCCGATTGGCCCAGAGGGTCCTGCCTATTGCATCTGGGAAGTTCGCGAGGGGATCACAGATGTGGAATTCCAAGAGTTCATTGATGGCCACAATGGCGTGAATTTTGGATTGGCAGCCTGGATGAATATCTGTAAGGAGATCAACACTGAGTTGGCCGGTAACCCCCCTTACCCCAGAAAGTTTTGAATCAACCAACCAATCAGTGAAATGCCAATAACATCGACCTCAGCGGTTGCGAGGTGCCTGTTGTGTCAGCAACACACCTCCCCATTGAGTGGGAGCAGGAGATCCTGTTGCTAAGGACGTTGAGCATCCGCATGGCCGGCTCAGCAAAACGTTTCCTGCGATACCAATCGGACTGAGTGTTAATACTCAGCGCCAGCGCTCGTGATGCATATTTCACACTCGCCTGTAAGCAATTCACCCGCAGGTCTCAGGAATGCCGCCATCATTGTGAAGAATTAAGTTTTGTAATGACCATCAAGCTTCAGGCATTGCTCGACCGCTGCAGCAAAGAAGAGCGAGAGGTTATCGAGAGATGGTTCAAAAATTTTCAGGCGATCGAGCTTTCCAAGATGAATGGTATTTCAATTGCAAGAGGGGCTTCAACAACATGTCCTCTTTATCAATGATGGCCTTCAGATATAGATCTCCTCTCAGGTCACTATTTAATGGATTGTTGTTTTAAAATTGAAAAATAGTTTGTTTGCGGTCATACAAGTTGCTCAACTACATACACTTAATTTGTTTTGCAGCCTTAATTATTCCCCTCTTTAAATATTTGTTTGATCATATTTCTTGCGTTTATCCATTGCTCTAGGCAGTAAAGATCAGATTGGTTGCCACAGACCTGTAACCAAGCAGCTCTCTCTTTAATGGGAAGATTGCGCAATAAAAAATGAAATTTAATTCGTTCATTGTCGATTCTATTTTCCTGATCTTCAATCATCAGTTTTAAGCAGGAACTTCTTGACCTGGTCGTAGCCTCATCCAACGACCTAAATCAAGCTCAAAACTTTCACAAGAGCGTACATCCCACTCTATATCGACCGAATCACTTAAATCACTGGCAATTGAGATTACAATTTTTGGTTTTATTGGATTAAAGTCTGGGGTTAACGATAGATGCGCGGCTTGATGCTGTTCTTCGACTGCGTGGTATGCCTTACATCGCTCTACCCATCGACAATCAGTACATATGCACACATAATCAATGCATCTATCAATATCTTAGCCTGAATACAGGTATGAATAATCAAAAAATTACCTCATTGGGTTTAATTTGCTGCAATTGCCATTTAAAATGGTTTTTGTGGTGAGTTCAGGACTATTACGTCGTTCAAGTATTCCAACTTGAATGTACTTTGTCATAAAGTCGACGCTGTCGAGTCGTTGTAATCAGGGATTCAAGGCACAATTCATATCCATAGTATGGATTAATCAATACTTTTCGTGTAGCTTCTATAATCCACTCTATAAAATTAGATTCCCCGACGTTTGGGAGTTTGATTGTTTCGGTATAGTTTTTTCATCGAGATTGCATGAGTTCTGGTATGACTAACTTGTAATCTTTTAGTTGGATTAGAAGAAATTGCTCCAACAACCAGCAATCTTTTAAAACAATATTGTCCTGTTTGCTTGCTATCGTTTCGTCCAGTGAAGTGGTGTATCTGATTCGACCTATCTCTTGGTCTAAACTGATTTTACTTTCTTCGGTTGATTTGCAATATCCTAGCGTCACAAAACCGTGATAATTTGCTAAATCAGCGATGTAAAGGCAGGATGGAGATTCGCCGTCGTCAATGTCATTATTCAACCAATTAATGATTGATGGTTCTGGCATGTCTAAAGGATTAATGCTTTTATTTTTACATATGTTTTTTGATTTGCTGTAAAAAGCGATTCATTCAGTGGTGCCAATGTTCTAAGGACCACAACGCAAGCGGGAAATGATCATGTAAATAGATTATAAAAGCTTGGATAACGATATATGAGGAGGCTTCTCTCTCAAAAAATTAGAACAAAGTTTCGTTTAAAACGTATGAGATTCTAGTTAACCTTTGAATTAACGACTGGAAAACAGTAAGTTTGATTTTGTAGCCCTGCGGGTAAAATAAATTGCTTCACCCTCTAGGGTATTAGCTAAAAAAAACTATAGATGCATCTCATTACATGTATTTTGACGCGCTTCCAGATGAGAGCACAAATTCGATATGGGATAAGATTATTTCAACAATTGGACCTACACTTGCCAATAAAGTTTGCCCCAATGCCTCAACATTTATAAGCACGAGTGACGGCTTGGAGTGTAACATTAGGAATGCAAAAGGAGATGTTTTAGCGAATTGTTATTCAGAAAATAATAGAATGGAGGGAAGGCGTTGGACAATCAAGTGGATTGGCATTTAATGATGACGACGTTTTGACATTTTTGCGAGCAGTAATTTTTCATTGTTTTCAATCTTTGAGTTATTTTGGCTGTCTTTATTGCATGGCTTGTAGTTCTTTGATCGCGAAATGACTCTGAATCTTTTTATAGGGTCCATTCTTATTCAGGCAGGTAATATATAATTTTCACCTTTGGAGTGTTATTTATTATGCTTAACGCGGGCCTGTTGCCTTAACTAGTATCGTTTACTCTCTACATTGCTCATGTCTTCCCAATCAGATTTAGATCATTTCAAAAGATTTGAGAAGATAGTATCCACCCAGCCCAGCAGGTGGAAGATCAAATTAAATGAGATGTATCAAACTGAGCCTGATGTGGCTGTAGCAGCTTGGACACTTATTTCATCCATGGAAGATTTAAATCTTGAACCCGAGCAAACGGCGGACTTTTTGAAAAGACTAAATAATAACGTGTAGCATCAAAATAACTGATCTTATTGTCAAGCATATTGTACTGCTTGCTTCTCGATTGACCACAGCCTGTCTTTCAAAAGTCCTTTGGTGTACAGGAAGGTTGACTTGATCAGATTTTGACCGTTATTAAAATGGATGTCTTCCTTACCATCAACTGTTGGAAGCAGAGATGTAATGCCAGCTGATGATGGGGTTCAGGCTAAAACCTGCCAAGTGCCTGTATGGTCCCATGGGGTGGGACACATATGAAGAGCACTAAAATGGTTGGCTGCTTGAGAAAAAATTTTAAAGAGAACTTCTAAAAGGACTCTCAACTCATGGGTTTTGATTTCGCATCAAGACAAGTTGATCTGTTGATGATACGATGATTAGATATTGTGGATTCCTCTAGAAGCAAAAAACATGCAAGACAGCTTTCAGCGTTATCTATCCGCACTCCTTGAATCATCTGACGATGACAATGGCGGAGATGTGTTGGAGCTTACCTTTGACCTTCAAAGACTCAATATCAACACTCTTGAGGATTTTCAGCTTAGGGAAAGGGAGGCTGAAGTCCAGGAACTGATTCAAGAGTATCGTGATCGCTAAAGGATTCTGGTCACCGCATTAATAATCGCATGATTGCAAGTGTACATAGCCTGGAAGACTTATTAATATTATCGCTTCATTTTTGTGATTACGAATTAACTTAATGGCGTGATTTGTGGTCTTGAGACGTGGCAATTTATTGGCTAATTCTTTGGCTAATGGATGCCTTCTGAATCCATTGTAAAGCTTGATTTTTATTGAAAATGGAGATCAGCCCTCTTGCAGCAGCAATCTCATACGTTTTTCTTTGATGCTTGATTCTTACCAGCCCATCTTTTCAGCCTGGTCTCCCTGATCACTTTGCTTGTTATTCGAATCGGCATGCATTGTGAACACTCCTGTGGCAATGACCACGCCACAAGCGGCTCTAATCAGCCATTTGGCAGCAGGATCCATGAACTAATGATCTAATCGATGTCATTTTGACTGCTTTGTGATGACCCTTGACGTCTGACTTGTCAATCTTCTGATCAAACTGCTTCATGGACATCTGCACCTTTTGACCCACGAGTGTCGCCGTTGTTCTAGTCCCTTTGAAGTCAAGCTCAGCACTCGGGTCTGACCCACCCCTTCTATCCTTTCCCTTCAGCATCAAGATGTTGCTGATAGCCTAAACAAAGCCAGCAGAGGGCTTGGCAAACAATGGATGACATTGGTTTCATAGCCTCGGAACAATATGAGTGACTCGCTCAGGATTAATCCAGGAGATGACTCCGGTATCCACTTCGGCCACTAGAAATAAAAGAGGGGTGTTGGTGTCGTGGGGAGTCTTGTTTACTTCAAGAACGTCCGCCATGCACCACGCTTGATTCTTTGGGTTCGACACGATGACCGTCATGCCTGCTTTGACATGCAGGAACACTGGATCGTGCTTCGTAAGCGTTAGGAAGTTCGATTCTTCAACAGGCATACCATCCCATTTCGTTCAACTGCATGACTCCAGGTGCTGTGCGTATTTGCTGGGATGATCCTGAAACTAGATCTTGACTGCATCCGCACGAATCAGCCGTCTTCGTGTCGCGGATGAGACTCTCCGCAGTTAAGCGCTTTGATTCAGTTACAAATGTGATCCGTCAAACTCCTCCTCCGGCTTGTATGGCTCCAGCACAACAGTCTCCCTCAGCCTTGTAGACCCTTCTATTGGGTTGTTCGTGGACCACACTTCACTGTTGGGTTGTTGACTTCCCCTATTCGGTCCGATGAGATGGAGCTTAAATAGATCGTGTGAACATCAATCGTGCGTTCAAGCTGATCGACTTCCGGATGGTTTGAGCGTGCATTTGTTACATATTTGTCTAAAGACGGCTGGGGTTTGAGCTATAGGTTTGATTGTGTGAAACTGCTTTGATGCCAAGTACAACAGAACCTCAAAAACTTGAATTGCTGAGTTACAAGACACCAGAAGGCAAAGAGCTGGTTGCTTTGGCGATTGAAATAGCGGATGACCCGAACGGTGGGGTTCAAGTTCGAGTTTTATCTGATTCAAATGTTGTCAGTGGTGTGACTGTGGTACCACTGCGTCAAAGCAGTTGTTGTGGATAGCGGCTCTTTCTTGTTTTGTTCCCTAGATGCTGATGAAGACTGTCCATTCGCCATAGGGATATTGGTGTCAGCTCACCGTGTCTGGAGCTACTTCTGTTTAGTTTATTGCTGAAATAACTGAATTTGCTTGGCGAATGATTGTCTCTTGTTCAGACTTGTATGGAGCTCATCGTTCAATCATGGCTTCTTACTTTGTTGGTAAGTTGATGTTTTGTGTTGTGGAAGCCCTTTGATTTGTACTCTCTGAGAAGAATGGATGGCTTGAGTTGTCTTGGGCTTGACTCATTTGTTCGATACATCAGCAGCATTCGATATTCCATGGTTTTTGTCTTAAAGCCATGGTGTACTTGAGCTTCTCTCCCCGGGTTGCTCATCCGATGGAATGAATCTCCCGTCGGAGCTGGACATGATTGGCCTTCAGTTCCGGGCAATGAACTGAGGGCCATATCCGGCTGCAATAATCAGTCGTTCCTGAATCACCAATGAGGTTCTTGTTCGTAGGTGACGCGATATGGATGAGTTGATCTATTACTTTTGAAAATTAAATTGATCAGGCTTTATTTCTCCAATTGGAAGTTATTTTCTACTTGACTCGGAATCTCAGCTCAAACTCGGCTGTACCCCAGCTTTGAGTTGAAAATTTTGAGCGGGAGCCCAAAAGACTCCATCAGTTGGCGGCATTCCTCCCCAACAGTGCCGTAGACCTCAATGCTGAAACCAGCGCCGAGCTCAGCATGCTTCTGCAGGTACTTCTGGACTGGAGCGTTGGAGACATGGGCTTTGAAGGCTTCGTCGTTTGCGTAGACCTCTGACCAAACGAACGCTTGTGGATCGCCTGGATCCTGATCGAACGTATGGTGAATCATCCCAGGCTCCGATTGCTGGACAGCGGCATCGGTGATGCGAGCCAGTTCCAGGTATTCATCAACACAACCCTGCTTGACTTGAATGCGTGCCAGCAGGATAAAGGGAGTGGATTTATCGAATGTTGCCATTAGCTGATCTTAGTTTAACGATTTTTTGGTCTCTCATTTATACATCATTTTACTTGATAGATGGTTTTCATTGAGTTCAGTCGATCTTCCGCACACCAGCTCGATATCGTTGGCTTCAACAGATTGGTGTTTCTTCATCTCCAGCCTCTGAGCTTTCTGATCCAGTTATGGCATCCTTTGGGATGCGCACCCTACTTGGCTTTTCAAAACATCATTGCTTTCTGGTGGTTGATCATCTTTTCCCAGAATTCATCAGGTGGCTTGCCTGGCGTGATTTTTTAAATCCATTATTAGAGATAAAGAAGGCTGGCTCGGCATCGCACAAGTGCTTCTTTCACGCTATTAATTGAATCTTGATTCGGTCTATTTGTGCCGTCTGGGACGACCAGTTCGTTATTCGAATTCAGGTGGACACGGGTCGAAAACCACGATCCTCCTCCTGGAATCGATGCTCGACAGATGGGTTTCTGTTCAGCATCGAGTTTTCGTTCAAGCAACCAACCATCAACGCGATCAAGGGTCTGAAATCCCTGGGCGAATGCTGCCGTTCCGATCAGGATCAGAAGGAATGGTGTCTTTAACAATGATTCACGCTTTTTGAATTAAGCCCAGAGAGGCTTTGGGCATTTTCCAGGTATTTCAGACCATTCGGTGTATTTTTTTATCGGCAAATTTTTATAGGCGCAGTATCGGTAGTAACGCACTTTTCGCTGTAGGAATTCCATCTCCCGTTTGAGTGGAGCCACGTTGTTCGCGTTGACAGACTTGGCTGAGCGGAACCGATAAGCAGCTTCAGCGAGCTCGTGTTGAGCTGTCTTGAGTTTGTGCTTTGGAGTTGAGGAGTCGCTTGTTTTGCGGAAGAACATGGCGAGGACGCAACCAGCCGTCTCTCAACAATGACATCTCATCGGCCCCTGCCTCGGGTCGTCTTGCTACACCCGCTCTCACGTCAGCATCCACGCTGGTTTCCGGTTCGCGAGTTGTCAGGGCATTCGATGACTCGACCTGCGATGTCGCCTTGCTGGTTGCGCTGAGTTGTGCCATCAGCAGTTCCACTCAGGTTGTGGGTCGTCTGGATTCGTTGGTGCTCATGGGTTCATAATTTATTGAGCTATCAGTGAGTACGCAATGTTCAAACGTTGGATTGGTGAGTTCAAGGATTTCTTTTTTTCCAAAGGAAATGCTCTTTATCTCGCCATTGCGGTGGTTGTTGGCAATCAATTCCAAGAGATTGTTAATGCAATTTCGCATGAACTTCTTTTGCCGTTGCTCAACCCATTTGTTCCGCGTGGTGGTTGGGATGACCTTGACTTTATGTATTTTGGTGGTCAAATCAGGGTTGGTCATATCCTTGATGTCCTTCTCAACTCATTGGTGACGGGTTGGGCTTTGTTTATGATTTTCAAGGCAATCAAAAGGATTGATCGTCTCGGCGACAAGGAGGCTGAAGGTTGAACAATCCCTGATCTTTCGTTCCTGAATGACCGGATTGGTTGTGCTGCTGCGAGACCTCGTTCCCTGGGAAGGTCAGGAACCCTTGATCGGCATGCTGACTTTATAGATCGTGTCGTCCACCGGTTTCCATTGCACAACGTGCATGCGGTCGATGTTGTTGCGGTCCAGGCAGTCCCAGATGTTCTCCCCAGACAGAGTGGTCATGGACCAGTGGTCCCCCTGGCTGATCATCTGCTTTCTCACGTGATCTTTCCATTCCGTCCAGTGCATCTGGGGATAGGAAGAGACGTATTCGTTGAGGATGACGACCGTGAAATCCAAGCTGCACTGCACTTTGAATCGGCTGTCACCTTAGGGCTTGCTCGACGCTCTCCCGTCAAGGCTCAGACCGCGGTTCGGCAGCGCTGGCAGCACGACACCTTGTTCTTGTGACCATTCGCCAGCGTGAGCAGGTAGGGATCAACGTCGAATTCATATCCGCAACTGCAGGACACATGATATTTAAGTTTTTTTGATTTGTTCAATTGTTTGATCAGCGTAACTTTTCCAAATGTTTGCCCAGGGCGAAAAAGTTCAAGCTTTCCGCTTTCTTCTGTGCCTCGTCGTATCTTTGCTTTGACGAGTGCATTGCGCACAGATGTTTCAGTGCCTTTGCCTAGGATTTTGGCGATCTGTGAATAGGATCGCCCTTCGTTGACGTAGAGCTTGCAGATCTGAGCAAATTCGTTCGCAGTAAAACCAGATTTTTTCCCCATGTTTATGGCTTCACTTTTGTAATTCTAGATCTGCTCAGCTCAGCTCAGCCATCTTGTCCATGCTGGAGCCAACGGTCTCCACCATGAAACGATCCATCCCGTCGTCGTCTGTCGTTGGTTTAAGGCGAAACAGGTAGGCATTCACCCAGGCAGTGTCCCGATTGTTCAGTTCATGGCCACGGTCCACGAACCCAGGTTTCTGCTTGAAAAGATAGAGAAGTATCTCAAGCACGTCTTTTTCTGAAAGATTTTCTGGGTCAATCGATGGGAACGTTTCCCTCACATCCATGCTGGTGATCGAGGCCGAATAATCGAAGTCCTCAGGCATCGGCTTGCTCATCCAACTGGGCTTCCTATCAACTGACCACCGTAGCGATCATGCCCGGTGTGCCTAACCGGATGGACAGCAGGTTAGTCGTTCAACTTCTGCATCACGGTCCAGGATTGAGTCGTTTTGCTGGCAGCCGCTTTGCACCGTGCGTCTTGATAACAACCAGTTTTCTTATGGATATCTCTTTCCGTTCAATCAGTGCTGAGATTTACTTGTAACTTTCTCTTCAATCCTCTTTGGGGTTTTCAATATCGCGTCGGATCAGGGCCAACAGATAAGAGGGGGACTTGTAGCGCGTCGGAAGGCAGCGGTTCAGTGTCTCCAGATGCCCCCAGCACACAGTCCGTTCGATGTCCTTGGCGGTTTTGCCCTGCTGTAGCAATCGCCGTAATGCCTTGCAGTAGAGCGGATATCCCGCTTCCAGTTCCCCGATGGTGAGCTTCGCCTGGGTCATCGGGCAATCCATCTGCATTAACAGACTATTCCTGCGTCGGCCCCTGGTACCGACGCAGGTGATGCAGCACCCAGCGTCAACCGAGCCAGGCCACACAGTCGATTTCCACACGAGCTCCTTTGGGAAGGGCCGCCACCTGCACGCAGGCCCTTGCGGGGCTCACTCCATCGCCGAAAACGTCTGCATAAAGGTGATTAACAGTCTGGAAATCCCCCAGATCCGCCAGGAAAACGGTGGTGCGTACCACCTGCGCCGCGGTGGCACCTGCTTCGTTGAGAACGGCCACAAGGTTCTTCAGCACCTGGCGTGTTTCTTCTGCAACGTCGCCGTCACCCACCATTGCTCCGGTTGTTGGGTCCAGGGGAATCTGGCCTGAGCAGTACAGCCATCCGCCTGCAAGGACAGCCTGGTTGTATGGACCGACGGGGGCCGGTGCCGCAGTGGTGGTGATCGCCTTGGCGGGCATGTCGAAGTTGCAGTGCTGGGGCCGATCATCGCCTTCAGCCGTTTTCGCTCTGGTTCAGGAATGAGCCAGCATCAACCCTCCTTCCAATGATCCTTGTGGTGCCGAAGCCTGGCGACTTCATCGGCTGATCCGGCACGCAGGAACAGATTGCTGCAACGTTCTTCGCCAATGCTGCTGGGGAGGGTGAGTTCGCCACGGGAGCGCAGTGCGAACACGGCCTCGGCTCGGCGTTGAATCGCCGGATCTTCCGGCCTCAGTGCGCGGGCCCAGCGCAGATTGTTTTCGGTGTACTCGTGGGCGCAACATACCTTTGTGTCTCCTGGCAGGGCGTCGAGCCGTTGCAGAGCTCGGTGCATATCGTTTGCAGTTCCTTCGAACAGACGCCCGCAGCCTCCGGAAAAGAGTGTGTCGCCGCAGAACAGCACAGGACCAGGGTCCTGCTCGGTTTCAGCATCCACGACAAATGCGATGTGATGAGCGGTGTGAGCAGCCACGCCCAGCACTTCAAAGCTGTGGTCCATCAGCGTGATCCTGTCGCCATCGCTCACGGAGATGGTCTGGAAGGGAATGCGCTTGCGATCGGCAGCAGACGCCACTACATCCGCTTCTGGCCAGATTTTTAGAAGCCCCGGAGTCCCACCGATGTGATCTGCATGGTGATGCGTCTGCAGGACTGCAACCAGCTGCAATTGCTGCTCATTGAGCCATGCCACCACCGGTTCGCTGACCGCGGGGTCCACCACCACAGCGTTCTGGCCCCGCACCAGGATCCAGATGATGTTGTCCTGCAGCACTGGAAGCGCATGCAGCGTGGATCGCATCGTTAAAGTCCTGCCTGGTTTCCCGGTCAACGCTGACTCCATGATCACCGTTGCACTGGCAAAGGGTGCCCTTCTCAAAGAATCAGTGGCGCGCTTTGCAGCAGCTGGTCTTGATTTCTCAGCTGTCCTGGACAAAGACAACCGTCAGCTGATGCTGCCGACTCCCTGCGGCCGTGCCCGGGCGCTGTTGGTGCGTAATGGTGATGTTCCCACCTATGTGTCCTATGGCCAGGCTCAGCTGGGTGTGGTCGGTCATGACGTTTTGAAAGAGCACCAGCTGCCCGTGGCCCAGCTGGTGGATCTTGGTTTTGGTGGCTGCAGGATGGCCGTTGCTGTGAAGTCCAGCAGCGGTTACGAACGCGCGGCTGATCTTCCGCCCCATTGCCGCGTGGCCAGCAAGTTCACCCACTGCGCCCGTGAGTATTTCGATGCCCTTGATCTGCCGGTGGAACTGGTGCATCTCAATGGATCCGTCGAGCTCGGGCCGATCACGGGAATGTCTGAAGCGATTGTCGATCTGGTGGCCACCGGTCGAACGTTGAAGGACAACGGACTGGTGGCCATTGAGACTCTGTTCCAGTCCACGGCCCGACTCGTGGGGCATCCCTTGTCCATGCGTCTGGATGACGGATCTCTGTCCGGGATTGTTGACGCGATGCGGTCAGCCAGTCCGGTTGGAGCGACTGCATGAGCGCACGCGCTGACTGGAAACGCGTCAGAAGGCTAGGGCGCTATCTGATTCACGACCGGCGCAGGTTGTTGCTCACCCTGGTGATGCTGGTGCCAGTGGCTCTGGCTGGCGCCATCCAGCCGCTGCTTGTGGGCCAGGCGATCAGCGTGCTTCGTGGAGAAGCCAGTTTTCCCTGGTTGGCTGATCTCGGCACCACCGTGGCGATCCGGGTGATCGTTGGGCTGTTGTTGCTGTCAGTGCTGCTGCGTCTGGCGCTGCAGGGGGTGCAGAGCTTCAATATTCAGGCTGTGGGCCAGCGGCTCACCGCTCGTATTCGTGACGACCTGTTTCGGCACTCCCTGGCGTTGTCGCTTCGTTTTCACGACGGCATGCCCGTTGGCAAGCTGCTCACCCGCCTCACCAGTGACGTCGATGCGTTAGGGGAAGTTTTTGGCAGCGGTGCTGTCGGTGTTCTCGGAGACCTCGTCACTCTGTTGGTGATCGCCAGCTCGATGCTGTTGATCGAATGGCGCCTGGGGCTGTTGCTCCTGTTCACACAGATTCCGGTGACCTGCTTTGTTCTCTGGCTTCAGAGCCGATATCGCAGGGTTAACTACACCGTGAGAGAGGAGCTCTCTCAGCTCAATGCCGATTTTCAGGAGAACCTGCAGGGCCTTGAGGTGGTGCAGATGTTCCGACGCGAGGCCGTGAACGGCTCCCGCTTCGCTCGCACCGGTTCGGCTTATCGACGTGCCGTCAACGGCACGATTTTTTACGACAGCAGCATTTCCGCTTTCCTCGAGTGGGTCTCCCTGGGGGCTGTGGCCGTGGTGCTCGCCCTGGGCGGTTATCTGGTGACCAGTGGAGCCATGGGTCTCGGGATCCTCACCACGTTCATTCTTTATTCCCAGCGATTGTTTGATCCTCTCCGTCAGCTGGCGGAACGGTTCACCCAGATCCAAGGCGGTCTCACCGCCGTTGAACGCATTGGAGAACTGCTCGAGCAACCCCTCGAAATCGTGGAGGACTCCAATGCCAGGCCTCTGGAGGGTTCCGGGCTGGGAGAGGTGGTCTTTGAAAACGTGAGTTTCTGCTACCGGCCGGATGAGCCGATTCTGCGCAACCTCTCATTCCGCATTGCTCCCGGGGAGCATGTCGCCCTGGTGGGTCCAACGGGGTCTGGCAAGACCACGGTGATTCGTCTGCTGTGTCGTCTGTACGAACCCCAGCAGGGTCGGATTCTTCTGGATGGTCGAGACATCCGCTCCATCCCGATCGCCGATCTGCGTCGTCAGCTCGGAGTCGTGCTTCAGGACACCTTTTTGTTCAGCGGAAATGTGGCAGACAATCTGCGTCTGAACGCTCCGATCAGTGATGGAGAGCTGGAGCGCATCTGCCGTGACCTCGGCCTGCAGGATCTGCTGGGGAGACTCCCTGCCGGCCTGGAGACCGAGCTGCGCGAACGGGGCGGCAATTTGTCCTCCGGTGAGCGACAGCTGCTTGCGGTGGCCCGCGTTGCGATTCGCAATCCCACCGTTCTGGTGATGGATGAGGCCACAGCCTTCATGGATCCAGCCACGGAAGCGACTCTGCAGGGCGATCTCGACCGGCTGTTGCAGAAACGAACGGCGGTTGTGATCGCCCATCGGTTGGCCACGGTCGAGGCATCGGACCGGATCCTGGTTCTGCGCCGAGGCGAATTGATTGAGCAGGGCACTCATCGGGAGCTGAGGGATCAAGGTGGTCTTTATGCCCAGTTGGCCGACCTGCAGGAAAGAGGACTGGCTCGCCTGTGATCACACCAACGTCACCTCTTCAGATTCCAGAGCCGGCGTTGCTTGAGCAGTACGGCAAACAGGCCCGTTTGTGCGCCACTCCAAACGATCAGATCTCCCTGATATTTAGCCAGATCCATCCGTTTGACCTGGTGGAGCTGGAGCAACTGCTGGAAGCTGTTGGCTGGAGTCGACGCCCGGTTCGTCGGGTGCGCAAGGCTCTCACCCACAGCCTTCTGAAGGTTGGTTTGTGGCGCCATGATCCGAGGGTGCCGCGGCTGGTTGGTTTCGCCCGTTGCACCGGTGATGGGGTATTCGAAGCCACGGTCTGGGATGTCGCTGTGCATCCCCGGTATCAGGGCAACGGGCTTGGTCAACAGATGATGACCTACGTACTCGAGGCGTTGCAGGAGATGGGAACGGAGCGGGTCAGCCTCTTTGCCGATCCTGGCGTTGTGAACTTCTATCAGCGGCAGGGTTGGGAGCTGGAGCCCGAGGGCCATCGATGCGCGTTCTGGTATTCCAGCTGAATCGCCTCAGCTGTTGTAACGCCGCACCAGCAGATCCAGCGCTTCGCCCCGGGCCCAGTCGCGGCGCAGCAGTGCATTGCGCCAAGCCTGGTGCAACACGCCGCGGGTTTCCCATCGACGTGCGCTGGTGGTGATCGCGCAACCGATGCGCTGCATCCGGCTGATCGCTGTGATGCGTTGCACCATGTCGAGGTCCTCCATCAACGGCAGAGGGTTGTATCCCCCTGCTGCCTCCATAAGGCTGCGATGGATCAGCAAACCCTGGTCTCCGTAGGGACGCTGCCCAAGGCTTGAACGCAAGGCCACGCTCCCCTCCAACAGGCGCAGCATCAGACGTTCAGCATCGATCCGCAGGTCGAAATACCATCCACACCCTTCGCTGCCGTTTTCGAGCAGAACCGCCTTGACGGCATCGGTCCAGTCATGGCCCAGACGGCTGTCGGCATGGAGGACCAATCGCCAGTCATGGCGGGCGTGGGCCATGCCTTTGATCAGTTGTTGGCCCCTTCCGCGCTCAGGACTGATCAGCACGGATGCTCCGGCAAGGGTGGCCGCTGCGCGGGTGGCATCCACGCTTCCTCCATCCACCACCAGCACCTGTAAGGCGTGGGGCCAGTGCGCCAGATCCGCCAGCAGCAATGACAGTCGCGACGCTTCATTGAGCGTCGGGATCAGCACCGTCAGCCCAGCCATGGCTTCAGATCCTGAAGATGGTCGATATCGCAGCGGTGCTGCAGCAGAGCGGTGGAACAACCACCCACCTGAGCAGCCTCCAGGGTGCGCCTGCAAACGGTGTCTTCTCCCCAGGGAATACCACTCAGCGGCCAGCGCTCTGGATCGCTCATCAGACGCCTGCTGAAGCCGATCAACCAATAGCCCCCGTCGGCCGCTGGTCCCAGCACAAGATCGCACCGCTTCAACCGCGTCAGCGCATCGTGCAGGTCGTGGTGACTGAGGTCCGGCAGGTCGGTCCCGATCACGAGGGTGGGCCTCCTCCAGTGCCGTTCCTGCAGCAATTGCCGCTTCAACAAGACTCCCAGACCTCCACTCCCCTGGCGCCGAATCCGTTGGATGCCCTGTTGCCTTCCCCAGCGAAGGGCCGCTCTGGGCCCTAGACCACGGATGGCCAGAACCGGACTGATTCGTCCCCAGTCTTGTTCTCGACGGGCAACGTTCAGCGTGTGGCTGCAGAGCTGGCGCTGCAGCCTGGCACTTCGTTCCGCGCTGGCCGACAGCCCCAGTTGTTCGGCCAGATCTTTGGCCAGTCTTCGCTTGCAACGGCCGCTACCCGGCCAGCGCGCCATCACCACCAGGCCGGCCTCAGGTTGCATCTCAGCGGTCGCGCGGCAGCTCCCGCGGCTGAACCTGAAGCACTTGCTCCAGTCCGTCGCGCTGAACTGTGATCGGCATGGAGCGACCCACCAAGCCCCGGTCCACCGCCAGTTGCACATCGGCAGGGTTGTCCACAGCGGTGTCATTCACCCTGAGGATCAGATCGCACTGCCGGATCCCGCCTGCCTCCGCTGGGCTGCTTTCCAAAACCTCAACCCCCACAACGCCATTGGTTTCAGGCAGGTTGCAGCGGGGGCTGTTGGTGTTGATCTCGCGGGCCACTTCGGGGGTGAGTTCGAGCAGGTGCACTCCGATGAATGGGTGCGAGGCCTGTCCGGTGCGCACGATCTGCTGGGCAATGCGCTTGGTGAGATTGATCGGCACCGCGAAGCTGAGACCAGCCCCGGGGGCTTTGCGGATGGCTGTGTTCATGCCGATCACCTGTCCCGTGGCGCTGATCAGCGGACCACCGCTGTTGCCGGGGTTCACCGCGGCATCCGTCTGGATGTAAGGAACCCGCTGGCCCTCGCCGATGTTGGCGTCCGTCCGTCCGACCGCGCTGATGATCCCTGCGGTCACGGTGTTGTTCAGGCCGAAGGGATTGCCGATGGCAATGGCCCACTCCCCTGGACGCAGCAGGTCGGAATTGCCCAGGCTGGCCACCGGCAGGTTGTCGGCAACCACTTTCACCACGGCTACATCGGTGAGCGGATCACCGCCGAGAACCTTGCCGTTGAAACGACGCCCATCGGGCAGGGTGACTGCCACCCGATCGGCACCCCTCACCACGTGTTCGTTCGTGAAGATCAAACCGTTGGCACGGGTGATGAAACCGGAGCCCTGACCCTGTTGGCGCTGGGTCGACGGACCAAGACCCAGCATCCTCCCAAGCGGATTACTGATTTCCTTCACCGTGTCGATACGGACCACCGCCGGCCCGACCCTTTCCACGGCACGCACGATCACATTTTCGCCGGGTTGCAGTGGTGCAACGCGGGGCTGATCGTTCACCACCGGAGGTTTGCTCTCCGGCAGCTCAGCATTTCGGCGGCCCAGGTCCGGCATCAGGCTGCAGGACGTCAGGGTTGTGACGATCAGGCTGAGCCCGATCCAACGCTTTGGACGCTGCATCCAGGGGCGATCACGGCTGCAACATTTAAAGCTGACCGATCCGGATGGCGTGCGTAGATTCAACTTTCAGGAGGATTGCGGCTGTGGTTTTGACGGGCGAGGAGCTCTGGCTGAAGGTCCAGGAAGGCCTGCAGGCCAAGCTCAGCAAGCCCACATTCGAAACCTTTATCCGTCCTACCGGGTGCAGCGGATTTGCCAATGGGGAGCTGCGCCTGCTCGCGCCCAACCCCTTCGCCGGCGTGCGGCTGAGGGAGCAGCTGCTGCCGAGCATTGCGGAGCTGGCCAGTGGCGTCTGCGGTCGTCCGATCCAGGTGGTGGTTCTGGCCGACTCGACGATGGCGGCTCCCTCAGAGGACTTGGCCGAGCCGCTTCAGCCCATGGCCGCGGATGCGGTTGCCGCTCCGGACCCCGTTGCCTCGGGTGCTCCGCGGCGGGTGCTGCCGGGGCTGAATCCCCGTTATGTATTCGGCCGTTTTGTGGTTGGGCCCAACAGCCGCATGGCCCATGCGGCGGCCCTGGCAGTGGCTGAGGCCCCCGGGCGTGAGTTCAATCCGCTGTTCATCTGCGGCGGAGTCGGCCTGGGCAAAACCCACCTAATGCAGGCCATCGGTCACTACCGCCTGGAGATCGACCCCTCCGCCCGTGTTTCCTACGTCTCCACCGAAACCTTCACCAATGATCTGATCGACAGCATCCGGAAGGACGGCATGAAGGCCTTCCGCGACCGTTATCGGGCCGCTGATCTCCTGCTGGTGGACGACATCCAGTTCATCGAGGGCAAGGAGTACACCCAGGAGGAGTTTTTCCATACCTTCAATGCTCTGCACGAAGCCGGCAAACAGGTGGTGATTGCCAGTGATCGCCCCCCCAGTCAGATCCCCCGGCTGCAGCAACGGTTGATCTCCCGCTTCCAGATGGGGTTGATTGCGGATATCCAGGCACCGGACCTGGAGACGCGCATGGCGATCCTGCACAAAAAGGCCGAACAGGAGCGCATGGCCTTGCCCCGTGATCTGATCACGTACATCGCTGGGCGGTTCACCTCCAACATCCGTGAGCTTGAGGGAGCGCTCACCCGCGCTGTGGCCTTTGCCTCGATCACCGGTCTGCCGATGACGGTGGAGTCGGTGGCGCCGATGCTCGACCCCACCGGCCAGGGGGTGGAGGTCACCCCGCAGCAGGTGATCGACAAGGTCTCTGAGGTGTTTGATGTTTCGGCCGAGGAGATGCGGAGCAGCACCCGTCGTCGTGCGGTCAGCCAGGCCCGTCAGGTGGGGATGTACCTGATGCGTCAGGGCACAGACCTGAGCCTGCCCAGGATCGGGGACACCTTCGGTGGCAAGGACCACACCACGGTGATGTACGCGATCGATCAGGTGGAAAAGAAACTGGCATCAGACCCGCAGCTCGCCGGCCAGGTTCAGAAAGTACGGGACCTGCTCCAGATCGATTCGCGGCGCAAACGCTGATCAGCGGCACTTTTTGCCGTCACCCTTCCAGCCCGGCATCCCTGAGGCGGCCTGGGAGCAGACCAGACGTCTGGCGGGAATCAGGGCAGGGTTGAGGTGTCTGGAACTGAACGGGGGCAGGGGGCGACTCCGCAACCAGCTGCCCCAGCGGAACTCGTGGTAAGGAATCTGTCGCTGCGGTTTGATCAGACCCTCCTGCTTCAGCTTCCAGACCAGGCTGCGGTAAGGGTCGTCGTCGAGATCCAACAGTGACTGGGGCAGCTCCAGCGGTGGGCGGGGGCCATTGCCCCGGCCATCGAACAGATACAGCCAGCCCCGTTGATCGAGCACCTCAAGCACGCCGGCGTGATCGTCGACGTCCAGTTCTGCGATCACATAACCCCAGGTGGTGGACTGGTTGTCGAGTTCCAGCAGCGCTCGCAGCCGGTGGTGCCGATCCACCATCCACAGATGTCCCCCGGCATTCCGCACCAGTGGCACCGGTTTCCGCTTCAGTTCACTCAGTCGCGCCTCCCTAGTCTCGCGGGCGAAGTCCTGCTGCCTGGACCAAACCTCCGCCAGACCGATGCACCACTGGGTGGGATGCAGCTCTGCCACCGACACCTCAAACAGCTCGGTGGACCGGCTGACCTCCGGAATCGGTTGGTAGCCGGATGGCTGAGCTGTCACGCCACAGCAGAAAAAAACACCTTATGACGCAGTGACGAAGGGCATGGGGTCCTGATCGAACCGATCCCGTACCGGCAGCCTTCGAGGTTGCTCTGGTCCATCCTGGGCCGCTGTGGCTTCAAGGGCCTTGCGCAGCAAACGGCCTGCCGGCAGTGGCATGTCCCTGGGAACAGAAATTCGGTCACGCAGATGACGCAGGCCCAGGGCACTGCGTTGATCCGGCTGTGGCTGATCTGACGTGACCAGTCGGGTCAGGGCGCAGCGCAGCGGTTGGTCGAAGCGTGCCGCACCCAATGGATTGAGAGTCAGCAGGCGTTGCCGGTGCCGCAGCACCCGCTGCAGGGCGATGCGGCTGTGAAGCACAGCATCAGCATCCCCCCAACTGGCCTCGTCTTCCCCCAGTCCATCGCCGCAGTCGATCCGATCGACCATCGACCGGGCTTCTGCACTGTCATTCGTCCAGCAGCCGCCCATCTGAGGCGGCAGATCATGCACATGGGTGTGCATGTCGCTTTGCGTGCCCCGGTAGGTGTCGAGCTGTTCCAAGGCCAGGAACCAGGCGTCGATGGCGGGATGCTCCCGCCGCAGGTTGTAGCCCTTGAAGTAAGCCAGTGAGGCATTCATTCGCTCCACGTAGGGCACGAACACCAGATCCACGCTCCCTGGTGTGCCTGCATCCAGCCACGGTCCCTCCTGTCGAAGCAGCTCCTGCTCAAACCGCTGCGCGATCTGGCGGAACTGCTCCTGGGCCCGTTGATCCGCCCATTTCCCGAGGCCGGGTCTGCAAAGCCACAGGCACCAGGCCTGAAACAGCAGCCGTTCCAGCTGACGCAGGCGAAGGCCTTCAGCGCTGTTCATCGGCAGGCCCAGCGGGCCGAACCGCGACTCCAGCGCAAGCAGGATGTCATCGCTTTCCGTGATCAGCCGCCCGTCCAGCTGCAGCGCAGGCAGCATCCCGGAGGGGACCACAGCAAGGAACCAGGGTTCCTTGCTGCCGTAGCAGCGCATGGTCACCTTGCGGATCCGGTAGGGAATCCGCTTGAACTCCAGCCACAACCAGACTTTCTGGCAATAAGGACACCACGCATGGTGATCTCTGTAGAGCGTGACCAGCACCTCCTCTTCCGTGTGTCCGAACAGACGCAGAGTCGCCTGGGCGTTGGTGGGCCCATCCACTCGATCGGTCTCCGGTGCGGCGAGAGCCTCGAGCTCGATCCAGCTCAGTGCAGACGGCACCGCCGATGGTTGG
>QCUM01000015.1 GCA_003210735.1 Synechococcus sp. AG-679-D13 | reverse complement strand
TCTTCATGAATGCGCCAGATCGCTTCGCCGAGCATCGTGGCAACAGACAGCACATGGAGCTGAGGGAACATTCGGTCCTGTGGGATTGGAATGCTGTTGGTGACGACCACCTGTTCAAACAGACCTTCGGCGGACAATCTCTCTGATGCCGGTCGAGAAAACACCGCATGGCTTGCACAAGCAAGCACACGATTGGCACCTTGCTGACGCAACAGACGGGCCCCGGCACAGATCGTGCCACCGGTGTCGATCATGTCGTCGATCAGAACGGCTGTGCGGCCGGAAACATCGCCGATCACCGTGAGGCTTTCCGCCATGTTGTGGCCCGTGCGCCGCTTGTCGATGATGGCCAACGGCGCATCGTTCATTTGTTTGGCGAAGGCCCGGGCCCGGGCGACACCTCCAACGTCCGGAGACACCACAACGATGTCACCGAGATTCTGTTTTGAGAGGTAATCCACCAGCACGGGTGACCCGTAGATGTGATCGCAGGGAATGTCGAAATACCCCTGGATCTGCGCCGAGTGAAGGTCCATCGCCAGCACCCGATCAACACCCGATTTCACCAGGAGATTGGCCGTGAGCTTGGCCGTGATCGATTCGCGTCCTGCGGTTTTGCGATCGGCTCTGGCATAGCCGTAGTACGGAACAACGGCTGTGATCTGCCGCGCAGAGGCTCGGCGGCAAGCGTCCACCATGATCAGCAGCTCCATCAGGTGATCATTCACCGGAGCACAGGTGGGCTGAATCAGAAAAACGTCGCAACCGCGAATCGATTCCTGGATCTGGACGTAGAGCTCTCCATCTGCAAAGCGTTTGCAAACGCGCGGGCCATCCGGAACGCCGAGATACGTAGCAATTTCGCGTGCCAGGCCAGGGTTCGATGTTCCGCTGAACAACCTCAAACGGCGGCTGTCAGGAAGCTCATCGGCTTGGTTCGTGCGGGCTGTGGTCAGAAAACTGGTCACGGCGCCCGCGGGACAAAGTCTGTTGTAATCCGATGGTAATGCTGAGCAGGACACCCATGTCCACTGAAATCCCGCTGCTGGTTGGAGCGGGCTCAGTGCCGGAACGAAGGATGCGGGAAGCGGCGGAAGCCTTGGCAAAGCTCTGGGCTCTTCCTCTCAAAACCCATGCAACCGGCGCATCACCGGCCTCCGTACTCACAGACCCGACGCATGGGTTGATCCGGCTCAGTGGTGATCCCGCACGCCAGAGCGTTGATGGCGGACACTGGCTGGAGGCACTCGCTGATTGGCGTCAGCCCCTACTTCTTCTGGTTCCAGGGGACGCTGACGGCAGCGTTAGTGGCCAGGCCGCGGCCTATGCAGCGCTATGTGATCAGCTCGGTGCTCCGCTTCAGGGGTTGATTCAGATCCAGGGGGTCTGGAACCCGGAGCAACGCCGACGCGATGGTCTCGCGTGGTGCGGATGGATTCCTGCCATAGACGATCCAGCCCATGCATTCGAGCTTGATCGCCTGCATCTCTGCCTCCAGGTATCCGGCGTCACGCAAGCCGTCAATACGCAGGCCAGAGAGGAAGCGACTGCCCGGGGCTGAGCTGGCGCAGCGATTGATCCCCCGCCCGATCCGCCAGGGGAAGTTGCGTGATTTTCACCGGCTGTGGACTGGCAACCACAGCGGCAGCGAGGCTGAGCATTTCCCCCTTCGACAGATTGGTATCGAGCAGAGGGCTGACACCTCCGAGAACACCAGCCAACCCACTGATTCCATCGGGCGCCTGGATTTGATCCACAACAGCGCGGATCAGCTGTTGCTGACGAATCCGCCGGTTGGGATTGTCAGCTGCATTCACTCGGTAGCGCACCAACTGCTCGGCTTCCGAACCATTGAGGCTTTGGCGACCAGCATCGAGCTTCACCCGGTAGTCCTGAGCGAAATCCTCCTGGTCGAAGGACTGACTCAGGATCACATCCACGGAACCAAGACCATCCACCATTTGACGAAGCGCCGAACGTGGCATCACCGCGAATCGTTGGGGGTGACTGTCCTCAAGACCGACGATTTCGACGATGGCATCACGCAGCAGGCTGACACCGCCGGCCTGCCAGAGGCTCGCGAGGCTGATGGGCGCATCTGCACCAGGCGACTGAACCGCCAGTTCGGTGGGGATTTGGAGAATCTCAAGCCGGCGGGATGCATCGATCCGAACAAGCAGCAATGCATCAGCGTTGGCCACTCCCTCTGGGGCGGCTCCGTTGCTGGGGTCACCCACCCGATCTGAATCAATGCCCACCAGCAGAACGGTGACCGACGCTGTGGGATAGGGGGCAAGGCTGGCGGGGTTTTCAATGGTCGGCGGAGTACCGCCCGCCACCTGATCCGGTTCCGGCCACACCAAGCCAATCAACCAACCCATGGCACCCACACCGGCCAACAAGGAGGCAACCCGAAGCGAAATCCGCCACGGACGCCCTCTCAAACCTTGGGACTTCGGCTTCGGTTCGGAGGTCGTCATCGACCCAGCAACGCCAACGGCGCTTAGTTTCGCCCAATCGTCCAGTTTTCAGCGCCATGACCCCGCGCACTGACTTCCGCAACCGTCCACCGGAAGAGGTTCGTGTGGTCGTCTTCGGTGCAACCGGTTACATCGGCCGCTTTGTTGTGAAGGAGCTCCTGCAGCGGGGATACCAGGTGGTGGCCTTCGCGCGTGACCGCAGCGGCATCGGCGGCAAGCAGACCCGCGACGTCGTCACAGCCGACTTCCCCGGTGCAGTGGTGCGTTTTGGTAACGTCACCGATCCTGCGTCGATTGCAGCCGAAGCGTTTGACCAACCGGCCGATGTGGTTGTGTCCTGCCTTGCTTCCCGCACAGGGGGACGGAAGGACGCATGGGCGATTGATCACCAAGCAACGCTGAACACGTATCTGGAAGGTCGTCGAGCCGGTGCGGCGCACTATGTGTTGCTGTCCGCCATCTGCGTGCAGAAACCGCTTCTGGAATTCCAGAAAGCCAAACTGGCCTTCGAAGCGGAATTGCAGTCGGATCGGGAGATGACCCATTCGATCGTGCGGCCGACAGCCTTCTTCAAAAGCCTTGGCGGACAGGTGGAGAGCTGCCGTAAAGGGGGGCCCTATGTGATGTTCGGAGGAGGTGAGCTCGCCAGTTGCAAGCCGATCAGCGAAGCGGATCTGGCACGGTTCATGGCGGATTGCATCAGCGATGCAGACAAGATCAATCAGGTGCTTCCCATCGGTGGGCCCGGACCGGCCCTGAGCGCCAAGCAACAGGGGGAGATGCTCTTCCGAGCACTGGACCGAAAACCACGGATGCTGTCGGTGCCTATCGCGCTGATGGATGGCCCGATCGCCCTTCTGCAGGGGCTGTCCAACCTGTTCCCCGCACTTCAGGACACCGCCGAATTCGGCCGCATCGGCCGCTATTACGCCGCCGAATCAATGCTGGTGTGGGATGAGGGGCGGCAGTGCTACGACGCCGACGCGACCCCCTCCTACGGCGAAGACACCCTGGAACAGTTCTTTGAGCGCGTGGTGAGGGATGGCATGGCCGGCCAGGACCTCGGCGATGCAGCTTTGTTCTGACAGGGCCATCCTGAGAGCAGATCGGAGAACCGATGGCTGAGCCCACACCGCCGCAACCCCGCAGTAGTGGTGTGCTTCTGCATCCCACGGCTCTGCCTGGGAGTCCCGTCTGCGGAAGTTTCGGTGAACCCTCAAGGCGCTGGATCAATCTGCTGGCCGATCACAACATTGGCGTCTGGCAACTGCTGCCTCTAGCCCCGCCGGACAGCACCGGTTCGCCCTACAGCTCACCATCCTGCTTTGCGCTGAATCCATGGTTTCTCGATGCAGGGGATTTGCAGAGAGATGGCTTCATCCACCTGGAAACATCCAACACCCTCCCTGGCGCCGATGCACCGGTCAGCGGCGTTGAGCAGCTTGATTTCGAGCTGGCCGATCGCCGCAGTTCAGCCCTTGCTGATGCTCTGCTCGATGCCTGGCATCAACAGGACCAGAGCAGACACGACAGCTTTGACCGCTGGTGCAAGACCCAGGAATGGCTCGACGATCACGCCCGCTTCAGCGTTCTGCATGCGCAACATCAGGGACCCTGGTGGAGCTGGCCCAGTGACCTTGCCCACCACAACACCAATGCGCTGAAGCGCTGGAGTGAGGAGCATGCGAACGATCTACTCCGGATCAAGCTGCAGCAGTGGCATTTGGATCGCCAATGGCAGGCCATTCGAGACCTGGCTCGACAGCGAGGCGTGTTGCTGTTCGGTGATCTGCCGTTTTATGTGAGCGCCGACAGCTCTGATGTCTGGAGCCACCGCAACCTGTTCACGATCAAGGAAAACGGCGAACTCACCACGCAAAGTGGCGTGCCGCCTGATTATTTCTCCGAAACCGGACAACTGTGGGGGTCACCTGTCTATCGCTGGGGCCGTCATCGGCTGACCCGGTTCCGCTGGTGGAGGAAACGGATTGCACGACAACGTCAGCTGGCCGACCTGTTACGCCTAGATCACTTCCGCGCACTCGCTGCCTATTGGGCCGTACCGGGTGGAGACAAAACAGCTCAGAACGGTCAGTGGCAAGCCTCACCAGGCCACTCCCTGCTGAGCAAACTGCGCCATGACGGAGGTGGTTTTCTACCCCTCATCGCCGAAGACCTTGGGGTGATCACCCCGGATGTGGAGGCCCTCCGGGATGGCTTCCAGCTCCCTGGGATGAAGGTGTTGCAATTCGCTTTCGACGGCCTCGCAGACAACCCCTATCTGCCGGAAAACATCGAAGGACGGCGTTGGGTGGTCTACACCGGAACCCACGACAACCCCACCACTCTGGGGTGGTGGAACAGACTGGATCACGACAGCCGCAACCGGATATCAGCAAGGGTGCACGGCGAGATGGAAGCACCGGCCTGGCATCTGTTCGACATGGCCTTTGCCACTCCCGCCGAACTGGTGGTGGCCCCGCTGCAGGATCTGCTGCATCTCGACGATGCAGCTCGGTTCAACACCCCGGGGACCTCTGAAGGGAACTGGAGCTGGCGCCAACCGAGCTTTGATGGCGACCTGGAGGGAGCTCTGAAGGGTTATGGGGAAAGGGGTTCAATCTGGGGGCGCTCGAGGGACGGTGCCTCCGCGCTGCTCAGTTCAACGCGATAGAGACCCGCGACATCGGCTTTTGGGTTCAACAACTCACCGTTCCAGACAACCCGATCGGCATCGAGCGGATTGGGTTCAATCTTGAGTTGCACCGGCAACGCCAGGCGGAGGGTGAGAGTTCCAGCCGTCGCGGCAAGGTTCAGGCGATCGCCACCCCCGCTGTGGAGTCGCAACTGTCGTGGCTCCGTCAGCTCCACCGTGAGAACACCGGTGCTTGTGGGTTGGACCATGGCTACATCGCGAAGCCAATCCTGCGGCTGCCGCTCGAGAGCCTGTTGAAGCGGGCGCAACGCCATGATCTGCGGATCGGGAAGCCGAAGTGTGTCCGCCTGCTGAAGGCTGTTCAAATCGGCTGGCACAGGCTCAAACGTGAGACTGTTCCGAGCGGCCAGGTCATGCTGCTGCCGATTGAGCAGCAACAGTCCCAGCACCATGATCAATCCATAAACAACACCGCCCTGCCAGGTGGTGAAAACGTCGATGCTGCCAAGCGTGAATCGACCGAGACCTCGACCGTTGCTGCGGAGACGAACTGAGGCTGGCGGCAGCACTTCATCCAAGGTGCCCTTGGGTAATGCCAGCCGCTGTTCCAGCTGCGGCAGCATCGATGCGAGATAGGCGCGCTCGGGCAATCGATCAGCCCAACCTCGCTCGAGGGCTTCGATCACAGGTGTGGTGATCCGGGTCTCACTCGCCAGCTGGCGCATGGTCAACCCTTCCGCTTCACGCCTGGACTGCAGAGCAGAGCCGATCTCCCGAAGCGTTTCACGGCGTTTCTGCTCCGTATCGATCGGCTCCGCCAGCGGACGGGAGCGGCGCCAAGGGAGCAGAAAGCTCAGTCGCATCGGTCTGATCCTTGCTCTCCAGACACAAGAGGCTTCCATTCTCCCCTGTTCAGCCAGCGCCAGCGACCCTCCTCCAGGGGTGCCAACCGCAGGTGAGCGATGGCCACCCGTTGCAGATCGATCACGGGATGTCCCAGATGGGCAGCCACACGTCTGATCTGACGGTTACGCCCCTCCATCAGAACCACCTCCAGCAAGCAGCGCTGGGGCCGGCGCTGCAGAAGTTGAATGTCCGCCGGCCGCGTACGACTGCCATCGAGCACAAGGCCCTGGCGCCATCGATCGAGGGTGTCAATTGCTGGCACACCCTCGATCCAGACCCGGTAGGTCTTGGTGTGGTCGTAGCGGGGATGGGTGAGCTGAAGCGTCAGGTCCCCGTGATCTGTCAGCAGCAGAGCCCCCCGGCTATCGGCATCGAGTCGGCCCACCGGATGCAGCCCCCGACGCAGATCTGGAGGCAGCAAATCCAGCACGGTGCGTCGGCCACGAGGGTCATGGCAGGTGCTGATCACCCCAACAGGTTTGTTGACCAACAGCACCCGGGGATCCTTTCGAAGCTCCAGACGGCGGCCATCGACAACGATCAGTTGCTGATCGGGATCGGCCTGATCACCGAGGTGGGCAATTTGACCGTCAACGCGTACACGCCCGGCCTGCAGCCAGGTTTCGGCCTTGCGACGGGAGCAGAGACCCGCTGCTGCCATGAGCTTCTGCAGGCGCTGGCGAGTCATGCACCGACGGAAAGCTCTTTCGGCAACAGCAGTTCCATGCAGGCACCGCCATCGGGATGGTTTCGCGCCTCAACGCGTCCGCCGTGATTCACGGCGATCTGCTGAACGATGGAGAGTCCGAGACCGCTGCCGCTGCGAGCTGATCGCGCCCGGGATGGATCGCCCCGATAGAACCGCTGAAACATCCCCTTCAGATCGGATTCACTGAGACCCGATCCATGGTCACGAATGCTGACAATCCACCAGACACCACTGGAGAGGATCTTGACGTCGACGCTGTTGTCGTTGGGGGAATAGCGAAGGGCATTGTCCAGCAGATTGAGCACCGCCCGGTGCAACCGCTGCTGGTCCCCCAGCATCCGACCTTCATCACAGCGATCAAGGGAAAGCCTGATGGAGCGCTGTTCCGCAAGGGGTCGAATGCTGCTCCAGGCGCTGTCGACCAACTCCTCCAGATTGATCGGAACGTAACCGCTGTCGTCCTGGGGAAGACGGTTCTCAAGCCGAGATAGCTCCAAGAGATCGTCCACCATCAACTTGAGCCGCTGCAACTCTCTTTGCAGACGCTCCACCAACACAACGTCTTTGGAGGGCACCGCCAGCTCGAGGCGATCTCCCACCAACATCAACGCGGTCAGCGGAGTTTTGAGCTCATGGGCCACATCACTGACCCAACGCTCCTGCTGCTGCTGCTGCGCCTCGAGCGACTGACGGCTTTGAATCAGCACCAACAACCATTCATCGGACCCTGGAAGAACAAAAGCTTCCAAGGGCTCACCCCGAAGATCCCACTCGCTGCGATGCGGCCGCTGGAGGTGGCGGGTGCTGATGATGGCTTCATCCAACTGAGCAATCGACAGCACATCGTGCAGCGGCATGCCCCTCACCAGCACATTGCGCGAGATCCGCAGCAAGCGCTCAGCCTGGGCATTGATGTAAGCGATCTTGAGGTCGGGACCCAACACCAGCCAGCCCTGATTCGCAGCATCGATCCAGGCCAGCAGCTGGGGGGCATTCAGAACGCCTGAAGCCAGGCCAGCACCGGCTGCGTTCTCTGACTTGCGGATCCGTCTGCTGCGGTAGCGATTCAGCAACACCACGGCCGCAACCCCCGCGGCAAATCCCAGAAGCAGAGGGAAAGGCACAGCGATGATTTATCCGAACCGATAGCCGAATCCACGCACCGTGCTGATCAGCTGCGGGGAGGAAGGTTCCACTTCAACCTTTTCCCGCAACCAACGGATATGGACATCCACGGTTTTGGTATCACCAACAAAATCGTGCCCCCAGACCTTCTCGAGCAATTGATCACGACTCCAAACCTGTCGTGGGTTCTGGATGAACAATTCAAGGAGTTTGTACTCCTTGGGAGACAAATTCAGATTGCGGTCGTCACTGGTGACACGGCGTTCATTGACGTACAGGCACAGGTTGGCGTGGCTGTAAATCTGCTGAGGCAGGGTGGAAACCTGCTGGGCACGGCGCAGCAGGGCCCGGCAGCGCGCCACAAACTCCGGCAAGCCGAAGGGCTTAACCAGATAGTCATCGGCCCCAACCTCAAGACCGAGCACGCGGTCGGTTTCACTGTCGCGGGCGCTGATCACGAGAATCGGCGTGGGGTTGCCCGCGCGACGCAACTCACGGCAGAGATCGAGCCCACCCAGACCAGGCAGCATCAGATCCAGCACCAGCAGATCGATGGGTGTTGATGCCTTGTTGGTGATCTGATCCAAGGCATCCGCACCATTGGTGCAGAACAAAACCTTGAAACCCTCTGACTCCAACACCTCGGCCACGGTCTCTCGGATGCTCTGGTCGTCTTCGACCACCAGAACAGTTGTTGTGGCAACGGTACTGAGCATGGATGACCAGAGCTGAGTACTCGCTTCACCCCGTTTTAAGGACAGGGCCTGCAGCTGAATGCAGAACTCAAACTTTTATTCAGAAGAACTCATCGAAATTATCGAAATCGACCGCCTTGAAATTGCCGCTTTCAACCTGCCGCATCAACCGTTCAAGTTGAGCGAAAAGGGCACCGCCTGTCAGCAACGACAGCAGCAAAGCAACCAACAGAGCCGCACCGGCCGCAAAACCGAAGATCTGCAGACAACAACCGATGAACAAGGTGATGCCGATCAACGTGCCTGAATAACTGAGCGTGATCTCAGCGGTACCCAGAGGCAATAGCGGAATCCTGTCCTCTTTCCATCCATCCAGTTTGTTCTGCACCTGACGGCCAAAGGTGAGACCGCAGAGAACGGCAATACCAAAACCCACACCGGCCAGAAGGTATGGCGGCTGTTGAATCACAGCCATCTGGAGGAGCATCTCCAGCTGTTCGGCGGTGATCTCCTCAGGCATCAGGGATGGGCAATTTTTATGAGCTGAGACCCTAACCGGATTCGGTCAGGCTGCCGCCAGCGGATTGAGCTGTTGCAGGAAACCTCCAGCGATACGCCGAGGGCCGAAGGTGCGGCCAAGCAGTCCCAGCAGGGCGCGGACGTCATCGGTGTGCAGCCGATCGTCTCGGATCAGCGTGAGCAGGAGACGCTTGCGTAAATCTGCACCGTTGCGGCTCAACAAAAGCCGCAGGCCGGCCCCGGCAACTGGAAGCAGTTCCCGGCCTGGTGCAGGGGCGTCCTGGCCAACCACGGCCAGCAGATTTTCCAGTCTGTCCAACCGAAGACGACCATCGGTGTCGAAGATCACCTCCAGCAATTTGTCGCGCATTTCACTGGTATCTCCGGCCAGGAGACGCCGTGCGACATAGGGGTAGGCAACAGCAATGATCCGGAATTGGGGATCCAGTCGCAAAGCAAGGCCCTCCTGGCTCACCACCGCGCGGATGATCAGCGCAAAACGGGCTGGCACCCGGAAGGGATAGTCGAACATCAACTCAGAGAAGCGATCGGTGATCGCCTTGAAGTTGAACGAGCCCACCGAATCGCCGAGGCTGCCCCCAAGCACTTCTTCCAACGCTGGGATGATCGGGGCCAGATCTGCCGTCGGGCTGAGAAAACCGAGGTCCTGGAAGTCCGCTGCCAGGGAGGCGAAATCCCCATTGATCAAATGCACCACGGCGCCGGTCAGGGTGAGCCGGTCGCTGTCGCTGATCGAATCCATCATGCCGAAGTCGACATAACCGACATGGCCCAGATCGCCTGTACGACCGGAGAGGGCAAACAGGTTTCCAGGATGGGGGTCGGCATGGAAGTAGCCGAACTCCAGCAACTGCTGCAGCCCACAGATCACACCGGTGCGGATCAACGCTGCAGGATCAAGCTGCAGGGCCTGCAGTTCGGCGCTGTCGCGCATCTTGGCGCCATCGATCCAGGTGGTGGTGAGAACCCTTTGGGAGCTGAGCATCCTCTCCACCCGCGGCACATAAACCGCCTCGTTTTCAGCGAAGAGAGCTGCAAACCGTTCGGCGTTGTCCGCCTCCTGTTCGTAATCGATCTCCTCGAACAGGCTTCGGCCGAACTCGTCGATGATTTCGCCCAGACCAAACCCCAGGTTCAGAGGCAGCAAAGGAGCCGTCAGCACGCCAAGCATGCGGATCAGCACCAGATCACGACGCAGGATGAACGTGAGGTGGGGACGTTGCACCTTCACCGCCACCCAGGCTTGTCCCTCGAGCCTGGCCTTGTAAACCTGGCCAAGGCTTGCTGCGGCAATCGGTTCCGAGGGAAATTCAGCAAAGAGCTCGTGGGCCGGTGCACCAAGTTCCTGCTCAATGCGCTCCAGAGCCAACGCATTGGGGAATGGGGGCAGATCGTCCTGCAGGCGGGTGAGCTCATCAAGCCAGTCCCGTCTTACGAGGTCGGGGCGGGTGGAGAGCGCTTGCCCCACCTTGATGAAGCAGGGGCCGAGGCCAGTGAGGGTGTTGAGGATGCCTTTCGCCAACTTCAGCTGGACTTCAGAGCTCTTGCTGCCGCCCCGCAACAGCAGAACCAGCACAAGACCGCCCAAAGTCCACAGAACCTGAAGCAACCTTGGAATGAACACCCAGGGCCGCAGCAGCAACCAGCGAAAGTCACGCCCGGAGTTGTATTGCATCAAGACAGCCCTGATCAGGCACAGACTTTAATGAGATCCAAGGATTCCCATGGCTCGCGGACCCGAGATTGAACAGCCCGTAAACTATGCGCAGCTGAAAATTCAGTCCAGAAGGTGCAAATTCAGAAAATGTTCAATCAATAGCAAACGTGTCGTCAAAGAATTTGATCGCCACAAGATAACTTTGGAGGAGGATCCACGACTTAAGCGTCGGTAGTAGTTCGAGGGGACCCGAACGCTCAGCGATTTTTCAGGTGCCAAGTGACTCCTTTACAACGCGAGATGTCCAGGCCGAACACGGCTTTCAAAACGTGTAAGCGTCTTTTGACCTCTCTCAATTAGGGCTGCCTCTCGATACTGGAAGTACTTCAGACAAGTCGCTGTCACAGTGGCGCGGCATCCGCAGTTATGAATCAGAGCTGCACTGGCATTGTCATGTCATTCAGAATTTGGAGGATTAACCTGAAATTGAATTCAGCGATTTTCATCAGTTCATGCGTACCATTCGTCAGAGAGATCTCTAGAGGATGGAAGCAGGAGGCATGGCGCGAAAACAGAATCCAGGAGATTCGCCAATCTACTAATTTTAGCTAAAAACATATACACAAATCGACGAACAGAAACAGCACGCTCAAAACATCAGTCCCGGAAATTAGACATAAAAGTTTATTTACAAGGATATCCTTCTTCGTCGAAATATAATTTCCACATCACAGCAAGTGGCAATGCATGAATATAGAGCATTAAACACATCTTCTAGAAAATGCTCAAAAGGAAAAGTTCGCATTGCAAACCAGACTATCGGCCACGACGCCTGCTTGACGAGCAAAAAGCCAATAAACTCAGGCCTGAATTGTTACAAAGGAGACTGGCTTAATGAAATACATGTCCCATTTCATACCTCCTATGCAGTATTAGCTGGCGTCAATCATTCGCGTTCAAACCTTTGGCAAGGAAGTTAATGAGTCAAAAATCAACAGACAAGCACAAATACCGAGGCAAATACTGGATCACGAGAGAAGTGTATGTCCAGCAGGAAGTCAAGCAACAGCGCAACGATCAGATCGCGCAAATATTATCCAGTCAGTATAGCAAGAGAATCAGCACAAAATGATATTCCAGATAGGCAAACATTGAAAGAAACTGTGGCTGATCAGGCAGAGATCTTCAACCACCCTATCGGGCTGGATGAGATCACCAAAGATTGATTCCCAGCCGAGATCGTGGGCTTGAGCGATGGTTTGCCAACCGGAGTCGGTTGAGTATTGCCAGCTGCCCTCTGCATCAGAATCTGCTGCATTGGATGTGACAACAACGCCCTGCAAAGTGTCCCCATCTGTATCGAAGAAGGATGAGGAGAAGAGATTGGCAACAGTGACGGCAGCTAGATCAGTGCCGTCTTCTGCAACTGAGGTGAGGGAAGGGCTACCGCTAGCAATGTGTGCAGCCGCTTCAACGGCAATGGATTGACCGTTGATGATCAGGGTGTGATGGTCGCTCTGGGTGGTTTCAACAGCAGGGATTGGAATGCCGCGGATGAGGGCTGAAAAGATAACCCCTTCATCCCCGGAGGTGTCATTGCCCTGATTGAGTCTGTGATCAATGGCATGGCCGAGCTCTTCCAGCAGGACCACTTCTATTGCGGCAGGTGTTGCAGAAGAAAGCCAGTCGGCATTGAGATAGATGCGCTCAGCACCATTTGGGGAAACGGGTGCATAAGCCCCATGCAGCACAGCCATGGTGTCACCATCGCGGATTTCGATGGGTATGCCGCTGAGGTCAATGGGAGCTGATCGACGAAACACCTGCAGCAGGAGCTGGTTCCAGGATTGAGGGTTGGCCTGCCAGTGGAGCAGCCGTTGACTGGCGGCGTGTAAGACAAGGAGCAACGCCTGCGGATGATGAGCGCTGTTGCTTCCGGTATTGGTAAGGGGGGAAGCCGCACTCATGATCTGAGGTTCCTCGGATGAGAAAGCCGAAACGAGCCGGGCCAGCCTTGAATGCCAGATTGTTTATATTCTCTTAATGCCATATCAGTCATGGCTTCGTGGACATCATTTCTACGACAAGATCGCAGCAAAAATGCGATAAATGCATAACTATACTTGGTAGTGTTTACTAAATTAGTCAGAAAGAAGAGTGCTAACAACAAAAAGCCAAGCAGACATTAGAGCTCAATAATTTGACAATAAAACACATTTTTGCAAGCTATTTCGCAAACAACTCCTCGCCACGCTTAAACAGCACCCAAGAAGTAATGATATATTTATCGCTGGATTTTGGAACATTTCCGCGATGCGTATGCGTAAAGTACGCAGGTGCAATCACCATGGTGCCTTTTTGCGGCTTGATTGAAATTTTTTGGTAAAAGAAGTCGGTTTCACCGCCCTCTTCTACGTCATTGAGATAGTACATAAACAGAAGCATTCGATGCAACGCTTCGTTATGAGGTGGATCCGGGTAAGCCTCAGAATGCCAGTAAGGATAACCACCAGAATTAACTTCATAATGCTGCATATTGATTTCACCAAGACGAAAGAATCGAGCAATAAGTTGATTCAACGCAGGCCTGGCAATCTCAGTGTAATTATGCTCAGTTACATTGGCCAACTTTCCAGACTCTTGATCCTTGATTTTTATACCAAGCGGTCCAATCAATGCGAAGTAATAACTATCAAAATATGGGAGCAAATATCTCGTTGTAATCTTGACTATTTGCTCGAGCTCTGTCTGAAAATCTTTTTCCCTGCTGATCGAAAGATCACGACTCCTTTTCTTGCTAACGTCAACTCCCCCACCCACAAAGCCCTCGTGACAGTTACTACTACTTTCAAATTTCTGGATCAACGTGTCGCATAAATGATGATCCAATGCATCTGGAATAATCTCAATAAAATGCTCCATAATTGCTGGTGAATTTTACATCGTTGGGAGTCGACTAAATCTCCACGGTATTGACAGTCATATTAAAGCGCTACATCCATAAAAATCCACTCCAAAATTTCAACCATTATCGACCAAGAGCCAATCCAGCCCATCGGTCAACCTTGACGGAATCTCTTAGCCGACCATATAGGCAACAACAAAGTAAAAGCATAAGCTATGTAATTGACTTTTGTTCTTTATCATTACCCTAAAACATTGATACAGGACATTTATTTTAAAGTGTATTTCGTCCATGAAACCACTTGACTGCCTAGATCAGCCCAAGCGCCAAACCTCACAACTCTATTTTCCATAATCACGAACACATGCGCCAGCAAAAGCTGACAAGCCTTTCAAAACGATAATTAAAAAAACTAGCAATAGAAGACAAGAAAACGATGCGATATGAAGCCATCAATTTTTTGATTAAGAAACGAAAATTTAGCAATAAACCAAATTTACAGAAAATGCTAGCAGCTCAGTATCAACGAGTTCTGGCAGTCAAGCAACTTTGCCGACAAAAGTCTCTCAATTCATATGCGTGAATCAAATCCAAGTCCCATCACTCATGCTGCTGTGACGATACCCACACGAGCTGTTCATACATGCACAAACGGATAGGAAAGCCATTCCAAGAAAAGTCATTGCCTAAAATAGTTAGTTAATAACTTTGGAAGATCAAGTCCAGATCCCGTCTTTGCCTAATGGGCGGCACTTATATACATTCAACTCATGGTTCTGCTGCGGTTGCTGCACCGTCCGGTCGGTCGGACCCTTTTCCTGCCGGCCCACGGACGCGGCAAAGCTCTTCCCGATTCACTCCGTCGTCTGCTGCGTCGACGCGCAGGGGTTTGGGACCTGCCGGAACTGCCTTCCATCGGCGGCCCCCTCGAGCCGGAGGGGGCCGTTGCCATCAGCCAGAGGCAGGCTGCGGATGCCATGGGGGTCGACCATTGCTGGTACGGGGTGAATGGAGCCACCGGGCTGCTGCAGGCAGCCCTGCTCGGATTGTGCCGACCGGGGCAGGCCGTGCTGATGCCGCGAAACGTTCACCGCAGTCTGATTCAGGCCTGCCTGCTGGGGCAGCTCACCCCGCTGCTGTTCGATCTGCCATTTCTGAACGACCGTGGCCAACCCCAACCGGCTGATGGAGCCTGGCTCGATCGCGTCCTGCAAGCACTCCCTGATCAACATCCCAGCATCGGAGCAGCGGTTCTGGTGCACCCCACCTATCAGGGTTACGCCACCGATCCGGCGCCCCTGATCGATCGCCTGCAACAGCGGGGTTGGCCGGTGCTTGTGGATGAAGCCCATGGCAGCCATTTCGCCACAACCATCGATCCCGACCTACCTCCCAGCGCAGTCCAGAGTGGGGCTGATCTGGTGGTGCACTCCCTGCAGAAATCCGCAAGCGGTCTGGCTCAGACCGCTGTGCTCTGGTTGCAGGGGAACCGCGTTGATCCCGATGCGATTGAACGCAGCATCGGCTGGCTGCAGACCACAAGCCCCAGTGCACTGCTGCTGGCATCCTGCGAAGCAAGCCTGAACGACTGGCAAACAACCCTCGGGAGACGGCGATTGCAACGGCGGCTGGGGGAAGCGCGGTTGTTAAAGCGTGGCTTGCTGAACGATGGAGTACCGCTGCTGGACACCCAGGACCCACTCCGGCTGGTGCTTCACACCGGTGCTGCGGGGATCAGTGGTTTGGAGGCCGACGACTGGTTGCTGGACGAGGGGCTTGTGGCGGAACTTCCTGAACCCGCCACACTCACTTTCTGCCTTGGTCTGGCCAAACATCAGCGGCTTCGCGCCCGCTTGCGAGGGATGTGGCGGGCCTTGCTGACCGCATACCCGGGTCGACAGCCACAGACCCCATTCGAACCGCCGCCGCTGCCGTTGGTTGGTCAACCGGCGCAGCCCCTGGCCTGGGCCTGGCGGGCGCCACGTCAGTCCTGTGAACTGAGGCGAGCCGAGAACACGGTGGCGGCTGAATTGCTCTGCCCCTATCCACCGGGCATTCCGCTACTGGTGCCGGGCGAACGCCTCGATGCAGCTCGGCTGCACTGGTTGCTGAGACAGCAAAGTCTTTGGGGTGATCGGATTCCAGACATACTGGATGTAGTGGATCAAACCGCTGAACCCGAAACAGCCTGAATCGACTTGACAAGCCTTTCAACCGGGGTGGTCCAGCCAGCGTGATCAGCGAGGTTCTGACTCCCAAAACCGGTTCCTCCCCCCGGGCCAACAATCCACGCAAACGCTTGATCAGTGGCCTTGCCGCTGGTGCATTTGGCGCCCTGGTGGTGATTCTTGGCGGCTGGTGGTTCACCGCCGCCGTGGGGGTGATCGTGCATCTGGGCCTGCTGGAGTTCTTCCGGATGGCGCAGTTCAAGGGAATGCGGCCTGCCACCAAAACAACCCTGGTGGCGTGCCAATTGCTGCTGATCACAACGCAGTGGGGAGCCGTGCAGCCCGGGTGGCCAGCGGAACTGTCAGCGGTGATCCTGCCGCTGTCCGGGGCAGCCGTCTGCGCCTGGCTGCTGCTTCAGCCGGTCACCGGTTCCATCGCCGACGTGGCGGCCTCCATCTTTGGTTTGTTCTATCTGGGGTTTCTACCCAGCCACTGGTTGGCCCTGCGCAATCTTTCGGCCCCCGAACTTGCGCCCGGAACCGCCTGGCTGTGCAGCAGCGGACTGGCCATCACCTTCTCAACTTGTTTGATGATCGTGGCCTGCGATATCGGCGCCTGGGGAGTGGGGAAGCGCCTCGGCAGGCATCCACTTTCAGCAATCTCTCCAGGCAAAACTATTGAAGGAGCCATCGGCGGTGTGATCAGCTCGATGCTGATGGGACTGATCTGCGGTGCCGTGATGGGATGGCCTTTTGGCGGTCTGCCCGGTCTGCTTCTTGGTGCAGTGGTTGCCCTGATCGCGGTGGTGGGAGATCTGACCGAATCCATGATGAAACGGGATGCGGGGCTGAAGGATTCCGGTGATGCCCTGCCTGGCCACGGCGGAATCCTGGATCGAATCGACAGCTATCTCTTCACTCCGGCGGTTGTGTCCAGCCTGATCTCTCTCGCCGAACCACTGTTCCAGACACTGATGTCGTAGGACATTGATGCCATAGGCCATTGATGCCCTGAGCACCCGTCAGGGTTTCACATCCGCGACACCGGTCAGTGTGACCTGTCCAGCCGAGAGGCTGACATCGGTGATCCGAATCGATGGGTCCATAGGCAGTCGCGTGGATGGAGCGTCATCGTCAAGGGGACAGAACCGCACCGTTCCGGCGTCGGCCTGAAGCCCAAAACGTCGATGAATCGGATCCCTTTGCGCTGAAACCTGCGCGCGAAGCTCCAGAACCGTGTTGTCGATCCGCAGTGCCCCGAGGGGCGTCACCCCCAGCAGCTGCTCAGCCATCCAGTCCGCCAGATCGCGCCAACGCTCGGAACCCAGTGCGGCATTGAGCTCAACACCCGGCAGCGTCACTGTGCCGTTCACCTGGAAGGGATCCCGCAACGCCAACATCCGCCCCGGCTTCAGCAGGCTCAGATCCAGTTGGATCGGTCCACTGCTGATCTCGGCGAACTGCAACGGCAATCCGTCAAAACGCACCTGACGAGCCTTGAGATCAACGCCCTCCAGCCGGCCCTGAAGCAAAGAAAGGCTCGACCCCCGCAGGGTGAGGTCGAGCTCTCCAACCTGGTCGCAGCGACTCGCGATCCAGAGACGCAGACCGGACGAGATCAATCGGAGCAGCGGATCACTCATCGCCGCAGCAGATCCAAACAACGTGCCGCCACATGCTCAGCCTGATCGATATGTGGGAGATGTCCGCAGGGTTCGATTGTTTCAGCTGGAGTTGGCAGCAGCGCTTCAGCCGCCTGCTTCAAACGGGGCCGAAGGATGCGGTCCTGAGCGCCCCAGATCACATGCAAGGGTTGCGAAGGCAGAGGCAATCCACAGCCGGAGAAGCCACCGCTGCGGGCGAAAGCTGCCAGGGCGTCGGCCCAGCCTGGACATTGCAGATGCAAGGAAGCGATCTGTTCCTCCGGCGCACCCACATCGGAGTCGGGATCGGCAAAGGCCTGCCTGCAGAGCCCTCGGCGCACACCGGGGCGGCCGAGAAACCAGGCCCCAAAGCGATCGAGCAGGGGTGGCACCGGCATCGGCTGACCGGTCAGACCAGCTGGTGCGAGCAACAACAGATCATGCACCCGATCAGGCTGACGTCGAGCGAGTTCAACGGCCACCGACCCACCCATGGAGGCCCCGATCACCCCAACCGATTGTGAGGAAGGAAGCTGCTCAAGCAGTTGGTCGAGATGGTTCATCACGGCGTCAGGGCCGTAACGGGCCTGACGTGGCCGCGGCGAAAAGCCGAAACCGAACAGGTCAGGAATGAACAGTTGATAGGAACCGGCCAGCAGAGGTGCAAGGCGACGGAATTCCAGAAAACTGCTGTCGAATCCATGCAACAGCAACAGGGGAGGGCCGTCTCCCAAAACCGCAACTGGAAAAGGATCCTCCACCTCCAGAGCCGGGAGATCCCACCACTGCACCTTGTCAGCCAGATGTCCGGCCTGCGGATCCAGCAGACCGGGGCGGAGTTGATCAAGCAGTGTCTTCAAGAGTGCAGAGGGCTCGGTTCCGCAGCACCCACCAGGGCTTCAAGCAGTGCCCCGGGGGTGACAGCAAAGGGCAGATGGTGCAGATCGGATCCTTCCCGACAGGCGAAGAAGCAGACCTGCTGAAGATCACTGAGACTGGCCTGGGCGAGGCCAAGGTCATCCAGACAGACCGGTAAACCCAGCTGACGCAGCAGTGGCAACAGCTGTCGATGGGCCTGAGCGGCCAGACGATTGCCACCCATTCGCTCCTCAAGGCGCAACTGGACCAGGATCCCAAAACCAACCTTTTCGCCGTGCATTGCGTTGTGGCAGGCCGGAAGCTGGGTGAGGCCGTTGTGAACGGCATGGGCTGCAACGGTGCGACAACGGGCACCACCCAGACCACCCATCACACCAGCCGTGAGGGCGCAGGCTTCAGCGGTTCGCACCCAGGCAGCGCTGTTGATGTCCTCCATGGCCATGGGGCTGTCGATCAAAAGCTGATCCCGCAGCACCCGCGCCATCTGAACGGCTTGCTGCACCAAACCATCGCTGCTGTCAGCGCTGCTGACCGATGCCTCGTACCACTTGGCCAAGGCATCAGCCACTCCACTCGCCAGGGTGCGGGGAGGGGCCTGACGCACCAGGCCGTGATCAAACACCAGAAGATCAGGGCAACGACTGAGGGAGACATCACCCTCGAAGGCCCCCTCCGGTGAATAGATGTTGGACAATGCAGTCCAGCCCGCACAGGTTGCGGCACTCAGCGGAACGGTGATGCAGGGGAGTGAAAGTCGATGTGCGAGCAGCTTCCCGGCATCAAGAACCTTGCCGCCGCCCGATGGGATCACGGCATCACAGCCGTTGGCCTCGAGTTTGAGCCGCGCCAGATCCTGCTCACAGCAATCAAATTGAAGTTGAGCAGTTGTTGGGATCAGACCGGTGCCGGCTAAATCAGCGAATAACTGACGGCGCAACTCAGAGGTGGAGCTGCTGCGCCCAAGAACCAAAGGTTTGGAACAGAGGGCCCGGATCTTTGGAAGAGCCTCAGCCCAGGCACCCTCCCCCCTGAGCACCGCAGCTGGAGCGATGGCATGGGAGGAAAACGTCTGAACCATCAGAGGCTGGCACCTGCGAGCTGGGGAGCGGAATCAACACGACCTTTGTGGCGCACCACAACTTTCTTGTTCTCATCCACATCCACTTCGGCGTGATCACCATCCTTGATGCGTCCGGTGAGCACTTCTTCAGCAAGAGAGTCCTCAAGCAGCCGCATCACAGCGCGACGCAAAGGCCTGGCTCCGTAGGAGGGGTTGTAGCCCTCCTCCACAAGCCGTTCCTTGAACGCATCGGAGACGGTGAGGGTGATTCCCTTCTCGCCCATGCGGCCGAACACCTCCTTGAGCATGATCTCGGCGATCTCCTTGACCTCGTCGCGACTGAGTTGACGGAACACGATGATTTCGTCGAGTCGGTTGAGGAATTCAGGACGGAAGTACTGCTTCAGCTCCTCGTTAACGAGGGAACGGATGCGGGTGTACTGAGAATCTTCGGCGCTTTCACCGGAGAACTCGAAGCCGAGTCCACCGCCACCTTTTTCGATCACCTTCGAACCGATGTTCGAGGTCATGATGATCAGAGTGTTCTTGAAGTCGACGGTGCGACCTTTGGAGTCGGTGAGTCGACCGTCTTCAAGCAATTGCAGAAGCAGGTTGAACACATCGGGGTGAGCTTTTTCGATCTCATCGAAAAGAACCACTGTGTAGGGGCGACGCCGCACCGCTTCGGTGAGCTGACCGCCCTCGTTGAAGCCCACATATCCCGGAGGGGAACCGATCAGCTTGCTGACCGTGTGACGCTCCATGAATTCGGACATGTCGAGGCGGATCATTGCCTCTTCGCTGCCGAAGAAATAGGTGGCCAACGCTTTGGTGAGTTCGGTCTTACCGACACCAGTGGGGCCTGAGAAGATGAAGCTGGCAATCGGACGGTTGGGATTTTTCAGGCCCACGCGTGCCCTTCTGATGGCCTTGGAGACAGCCTTAACGGCTTCGTCCTGTCCGATGAGACGGGTGTGGAGCGTGTCCTCCATGTTGAGCAGCTTCACGGACTCGCTCTCCGTGAGTTTCTGCACCGGTACGCCTGTCCAGGAGGCAACAATCTGGGCGATGTCCTCCTCGTTGACCATTGGGGAGGTCTCTGGAGAAGCTGCATCGACAGAGGCCTCTGAGGCAGCCGCCTCAGGAACGGCTACCGCATCAGCTGCAGGCTCTGTGGTGGCATCAGCTGCAGGCTCAGCGCGATTGTTTTGCAGAAGTGTGCGGATCTGATCACGCAGTTCAACTTCCTTTTCCCTCAGTTCACCGGCCTTGGTGAAGTCCTGCTCACGAACCGCTTCCTCCTTCTGCTTCTGCACATCACGCAGTTGCTTATCAACTTCCTTGGCCGCTGGGGGCAGCTTGGAGTTGAGCAGTCGCACTCGGGAGCCGGCTTCGTCGATCAGGTCGATTGCCTTGTCCGGCAGGAACCTGTCGGAGATGTAGCGATCACCAAGGGTGGCAGCGGCAACGAGAGCTTCATCCGTGATCTTGAGTCGGTGATGCTGCTCATAGCGCTCACGCAGACCACGGAGAATTTCGATGGTGTCGTCGATGGAAGGCTCACCCACATTCACGGGCTGGAAGCGACGCTCAAGAGCGGCGTCCCTTTCGATGTGTTTGCGGTACTCGTCCAGTGTTGTGGCACCGATGCACTGGAGTTCACCCCGCGCCAGAGCAGGCTTGAGAATGTTGGCGGCATCAATGGCGCCCTCTGCGGCACCGGCACCGATCAGGGTGTGAACCTCATCGATCACCAGGATCACGTTTCCTGCGGACTTGATCTCTTCCATGATCTTTTTGAGCCGCTCTTCGAACTCACCCCGATATTTGGTGCCAGCAACCAAAAGACCAATATCAAGGGTGAGAACGCGCTTGTTTTCAAGAATGTCCGGAATGTCACCCTGCTGAATCCGCTGGGCCAGGCCCTCTGCGATCGCGGTTTTACCAACACCGGGTTCTCCGATTAACACCGGATTGTTCTTGGTACGACGACCCAGAATCTGAATGACGCGATCGATTTCGTTGTGACGACCGACAACCGGATCGAGCTTGGCCTCGGTGGCCATCTGGGTCAGATTGCTGCCGAATTCGTCAAGCGTGGGGGTTTTGGTGGAGCCCTTGCCACCGCCGCCGCCACCACCGCCGGCAACCTCCGCAGTTTCGCCCAGCATGCGAATCACCTGAGTGCGTACCTTCGCTAGGTCCACTCCGAGGTTCTCGAGCACCCTTGCTGCAACACCTTCACCCTCACGAATCAGACCGAGGAGCAGGTGCTCTGTTCCGATGTAGTTGTGGCCGAGTTGACGTGCTTCTTCGAGAGATAACTCGAGGACACGCTTTGCCCTGGGCGTGAACGGAATTTCGACGGCAACGAAACCTGATCCCCTGCCGATGATTTTTTCAACTTCGACCCTGGCGTCCTTGAGGTTGACCCCCATCGACTTCAACACCTTGGCCGCAACACCGGTGCCTTCACCAATCAGACCCAACAGAATCTGCTCGGTTCCTACGAAGTTGTGACCAAGCCTTCGGGCCTCTTCCTGGGCCAGCATGATCACCTTGATGGCTTTCTCGGTAAACCTTTCGAACATCGCTGGGCCGATGTGTAGATGTTCCCAAGCTATCAGGGTTGAGCCACTGGTGCGAGCGTTCGGTCGGTTCGGTCACTTTCCAGTCCCTGACTGGGCTCGACATCGCTAAAAATATCAACCAATCGCACAAGATTTGTGCCTTTTTATTTTCCTTGGACGGTAAACCGAACAACAGTTTCGGATATTTATCCCGCGCTGCTGTCATCGAGCCGACGCCACTGGATCAGAGCGTCGCGACCGTCGCGGTAATAGCCCTCACGGCGGCCGGCGGAACGGAATCCACAACGGGCATAGAGGTTGATTGCGGCTTTGTTATCGCTGGCGACCTCGAGAGTGGCGTGGACGGCGCCGTCCTGACGTGCCCGTTGCAACAGGCTGCGGAGAAGCGTCAGGCCATGTCCCAGCCCGCGGTGCAAAGGATCGACAGCCAGCACGGTGATGTGCAGTTCATCGACCACCAACCAGCCGCAGGCAACACCAATCAGCGCCTGATTGCGCACGAGGCCCAAACAGATTCGGCGGTCATCCTCCAGTTCCCTGCGCCACTGAGCCGAACTCCAGAAGCCCCCAAGCGCCGTCTCGTCCAATGCCAGACAGGCCTCCAGCCACTTGGAATCCAGCTGGATCGCAGTCATCACCAAGCAGGCAACGGGAGGTTCATCCTTAAATTGCTGGTGTTCGCCGGCATCTTGTGACTCAGACCATCGCCAGCCTGAAGCCCTTCGAGGCCGAGCGGGACACAAGCAGTCCGAACCGAAATCTTGCTCCGATCACCACAGCCCTGGATGGAGAGGATCGCCTGGTCATCGGTGGATGCCTTCTAAGCGAACTGGCCCAGCGCTACGGGACACCCCTTTATGTGCTGGATGAGGACACAGTTCGGGCAACCTGCCGGGCTTACAGAGATGCACTCCAACAGCATTACCCGGGGACGTCTCTGCCGGTTTACGCCTCGAAAGCCAACAGCTCACTGTTGATGAGCAGCATTGCGGTTGCGGAGGGACTCGGTCTTGATGCGGTTTCCGCAGGCGAACTGCTCACCGCACTGCAGGGCGGCATGCCCGGTGAGCGAATGGTGCTGCATGGCAACAACAAAAACGACGAAGAACTTCTCCTCGCTTACAACAACAACGTCACCGTGGTGGTCGACAACCAGCACGATCTGGATCGGTTGAAAGCACTGATACCGGCTGACGCGGAACCAGCCCGCTTGATGCTGCGCTTCACCCCTGGCATCGAGTGCCACACCCACGAGTACATCCGCACCGGCCATCTCGACAGCAAGTTCGGATTCGATCCAGACCAGCTGGAGCCGGTGCTGAAGTCACTGATCGGTCAGCCCTGGGCAAAGCTCACCGGTTTGCATGCTCATATCGGCTCCCAGATCTTTGAACTGGAACCCCACAGAGACCTGGCAGCTGTCATGGCTGACGCCCTGAAGCTGGCGAGAGAGCTTGGCCACCCCGTTGAAGACCTCAATGTGGGTGGAGGGCTCGGCATTCGTTACACCGAATCGGATGACCCTCCGAGCATTGATCGCTGGGTGCAGGTGGTGGCCGAGGCCGTCACCAAGGCCTGTCGGGACAGAGGGCTCGAGCTGCCACGACTGATGTGCGAGCCCGGTCGCTCGTTGGTGGCCACCGCAGGGGTAACGCTCTACTCCGTTGGATCGCGTAAAACCATTCCCGGCATTCGCACCTATGTGGCCATCGACGGCGGCATGAGCGACAACCCCCGCCCCATCACCTACCAATCGCTGTACACCTGCTGCCTGGCCGATCGCCCTCTAGCGGCAGCCGATGAAACGGTGAACCTCGTTGGCAAGCACTGTGAATCCGGCGACGTCCTCCTGAAGGACCTGCCGCTACCCACCACCCGCACCGGAGATGTGGTCACCGTGTTTGCGACGGGGGCCTACAACGCCTCGATGAGCTCCAACTACAACCGAATTCCAAGGCCTGCGGCAGTGGTGGTGAAAGACGGCAGTTCAGAGCTGGTTCAGAAGCGGGAACAGCCGGATGACATGCTGCGCTACGACGTGCTGCCGGAACGCTTTCGCGCGGTACGTTGAACTTATATCCGATGAGAGCTGAGTGAATCCGCTGGCTGTGGTTAATCCGCGCCTTCTGCTCGACGTTTTATTCGCCTCCTCCATCGGCTTTCTGCTCTTCTCCCGGGTCAACGAAGCCCGGACCCTCTGGTTGTTGAGGGGCTACCTCTTTCTGGTGGCCCTGGCCTGGTTTGTCCAGCGCTACGCCAACCTTCCGCTAACCACAAAGCTGGTTGATGCCCTTGTGCTGGCCTGCTCCCTGTCCCTGGCCATCCTCTGGCAGGGGGAACTGCGGCGATTGATGGAGCTGCTCGGCACGGGCCGCCTGGCGGTTTTGCTGGGCAACACGCAGAGGGAATTTCGATCAGGCTCGGGCACGGTTACTCACATCACCGAAGCCGCGGGCCGCTTGTCTCAACAGCGGCGCGGTGCCCTGATCGTGCTGGACCTCGGCAGTGATCTGCGGCCGGAGGATTTTCTCAATCCCGGAGTCACCGTGGATGCCTTGCTCAGCCGCGAATTGATGATCAATCTGTTCGCTGCAGACACCCCGCTTCACGACGGAGCCGTGTTGGTGAGGGGAAATCGGATTGAATCGGCCGGTGTGATCCTGCCGCTCTCCCGCGACAGCGTCAGCCGATACGGCACACGTCATCTCGCTGCCCTGGGCATCACCGAACGCTTCGACCGCTGCATCTGCATTGTGGTGTCGGAAGAAACGGGAACGCTGTCTCTGGCCAATCAAGGCAAACTTGAGCGTCCCATCACCAGTTCACGCCTGGAAGAGCTGTTGCGTGAGCTGGTCAACAGCGCGGAATCGCTGCCCCCAGCGCGACGTACGGTGGTTAGCTCATCCACGGAATCGCTGTCTTGAGCCGACCTCCGGCCACCAGCACAGAATCAATCGCGCGTTCCGTCTGCCCGCCGGAACTGGACACGTCTCGACTGCCGAAACACGTGGCCGTGATCATGGACGGCAACGGACGCTGGGCGGCCGCCAAAGGACTGCCACGGGTGATGGGGCATCAGGCTGGGGTGGAAGCACTGAAGACCACCCTGCGGCTCTGCAGCGACTGGGGTATTTCAGCTCTCACCGCCTATGCCTTCTCCACGGAGAACTGGTCGCGCCCTGGCCAGGAGGTGAACTTCCTGATGACCCTGTTTGAGCGGGTGCTGCAGAAGGAACTCCACTCCCTGGAGGAGGAGCAGGTGCGCATCCGCTTTCTCGGCGACCTCGAGGCCCTGCCTGAGGTGTTGCAGCAGCGCATCCAGGACGCAACGGCGCGCACGGCAGGCAATACCGGAATTCATTTCAACGTCTGCACCAATTACGGAGGACGACGGGAACTGGTTCGAGCAGCCCAACGGCTGGCCAGACAGGCGGCAGAAGGGTTGATCGTGCCCGAGGAGATTGACGAAAACAGCCTTGCGGCCGAGCTGTTCACCACCGGCGAGCAGGATCCTGATCTGCTGATTCGCACCAGTGGGGAACAACGGATCAGCAACTTTCTTCTGTGGCAACTGGCTTACGCCGAAATCCATGTCACCGAGGTGAACTGGCCCGATTTCAACGCAATCGCCCTGAAACAAGCCCTGATGGATTTTCAGAGTCGCCAACGCCGTTTCGGCGGCCTTGACACCCGCCAACCATGAGCCTGAGCACCCGCCACGACTGGAGCACGGAAGAGATTCAGGCCCTGCTTGAGCTCCCGCTGATGGAGCTGCTGTGGCAAGCGCAGAGCATTCACCGGGAAGCCAATCCGGGCTATCGGGTGCAGCTGGCATCCCTGCTAAGCGTCAAGACAGGCGGCTGCGAGGAGGACTGTGCCTATTGCTCCCAGTCCATTTACAACAGCAGTGACGTCTCGGCCTTTGAAGCCCAGATGCAGGTTGCACCGGTGCTTCAGCGGGCTCGCGCTGCCAAGGAAGCCGGTGCCGACCGGTTCTGCATGGGCTGGGCCTGGCGGGAGATTCGCGATGGCGCGCCCTTCGAGGCGATGCTTGAGATGGTGCGCGGGGTGCGCGGCATGGGCATGGAAGCCTGCGTCACCGCAGGAATGCTCACCGATCAGCAGGCCGAACGACTGGCGGAAGCAGGGCTCACCGCTTACAACCACAACCTCGACACCAGCCCGGAGCACTACGACCGGATCATCACGACCCGGTCGTACCAGGAGCGCCTCGAAACCCTTGAACGGGTGCGCAGAGCAGGGGTCACCCTCTGCTGCGGCGGCATCATCGGCATGGGAGAGACCCTGCGGGACAGGGCGTCAATGCTGCAGGTGCTGGCCACGATGGACCCGCACCCGGAAAGCGTTCCTGTGAACGGACTGGTGGCCGTGGAGGGCACCCCGCTGGAAGGCCAGGCACCGTTTGAGCCGCTCGAGCTGGTGCGCATGGTGGCTACCGCGCGCATCCTTATGCCGTATTCCCGGGTGCGACTGAGTGCTGGCCGGGAATCGATGAACCGTGAGGCGCAGATTCTTTGCCTGCAGGCAGGGGCCGATTCAATTTTTTATGGCGATGTACTCCTCACAACCGGCAACCCGGACGTGGAGGCCGATCGGCAATTGCTATCCGATGCGGGGGTGCAAGCCAACTGGCAGGAAGAGCCCACTCCGATTGCAAGCTGCTCCACCGAATACCCCCTGGCGTCCTGACCTGATCTGGAGTTTGGGGAACGCACACCCCAGGGCTCAGATCCAGAACAAGCCTTGAGAGAACCTTTGCCCTTTCAAGGGAGGCATCAAAAACACCCGGCCGAAAATTCTTAAATAATCCTTTTAGACCAGGCCGCTCGCGCAAAACGTGTTGAATATTGTTCTTTCAAGGTAAATTTATTGCTGGCGCATCACAGCTATTGATGCACTTGGCATGGTTTTACATTTTCTCACGCCGACATGCATCATGCTGTCTTGCCGGTGGTTGCATTCACCTTCGATTCATACAAAGAATGGGCGAGTGAGCGTTAATTTTTAAAGCCTGCATTCATGCCAATAGTGAAGGCTTCGCGAAGCAATCGTCACAACAAGAACTTTTCGAGCGGCCAATATGAATGCAGCAGTTCAAGAGATCTATGGAGCTTGCAAACCAAAACCTTTCTGCATATTTAATCATCGGTTCGTTGGCAGCATTGGTACTTGGATCCTTTGTCTATGGGATTTACACCGCATTTGGTGCTGGTGCTGAGGATCTAACGGATCAGATTGAAGAGCACGCCAAGCTGCACAAGCTTGGTATTGCGCACTCTCATAAAGGAAATGGCGGAGCTGTCGCCCACAGGGGAGGACACGCTCACTCAAGTCGCGACACCGTTCATCTCTAACTCGTAAGCGAGTCAGGCCCGCCTGATCCCACGTGAGGCTCCACAACACTGCTGAGTCAAAGCCAATTCAGCTTTTTCCCGTGATTGTGTGCTGAGGTGGATCGATCCAATGGCTACCAAATCCCTCAATAACGTCAGAGCGAGCTATAAGGCAAAGGCAGTCGGTCGTAGAGACTGCTATCAGGAGTTGTCTGCCAAACTTGGGATAACGGACCCTGTTTGAGGATCTGTAGTGACTCATAAAAGCTGAGCACTTGGTGGGAGTGGTGCCATCCATGAGATCAATACTCATCCTTCAGCAAAATGGCTTTCCAGTTGAAGAATTAAATCTCTTACACCAGGATCAAAGCCCTCTCCAAAGAGAAGAGTGGCAATCAAAATACCCCTATATGAATAGCAAGAGCCACACACACCATGGAGGGCATGAAACGCTGAAATTCAATATCTGCGCCTACTAATTACCGAAAAGCGCGAGCAGCCTTCCCTGAAGACAAAGTTCTGAAACATAAGCCACCTACAATGATACTATTTTTCTCAGAGCTGTGTATATTTATTTAATTGGCTCCAATAACAAGCCGGATCAGCGCCCAATACATCCAACATCATTCAAATTCGAGTAAAGTTAAATTCAGCTAAAAAACCAAGCCTTGCATTCGGCAATTGACGAGTACTATTACTTACAAAAATTAGCCAGCACTGTTAAGGATTCAGAAGCCCGAAGCTTCATTCTATCTACCGCCGAGAAACTACTGGAGAAAAGCTACGGAGAATTCAAACAACAATCCAAAATAACCAATCGATTTGTTGAAAATGTAAACAAAAATAAAGCCGATAATTTTCTCGAATAATAAATTTTTAACCGCCTCTCTCTAATTCACCAAAGATTTTTTAAACGAGTAGGTTTTCCAGTAGACAATGAAAGCTGAATTAGAATTACAAACATTGAAGTAAAGCAAGACTTATCAACTATTCATCTAAATTTATTCTCACCCAGCGCATTGCCGGGGCATTTGCTACAAAATTATCACAAGCCGATTCAGTATTAACTGCAAGTAAGTCATTGCATTCAACCCCGGCCACCACTCAATCAAGAGGGCAATCAAGAAAAGAATGCCGGTCGGACTCTCCAAGCGTCAATTGTATTGCCAATTTTTTAATACCACCCTTATTGGTCCAAATATATGGCTTGAATTTAAAAGCATCTTCGATGCAATCGGGAAGACTTCGCCCAGGATTTTTATTGTCTTTTTTCATTCTCCTTAATTTAAGTGGTGAGACATTACAGCCAACAACCAGATCGGTCAAATTCTTTAAAAATAAATAACTTATCTATTAATCACATTAATATGCATTGAGCAAGCAACGAGAGTGCAGCTAATACCTTTGGGTCCTTGTGAGAGCGAACGAAAAGAGTTTGCCTGCACCCCCACCAATGATTGAGCATTTGAGCAACTTGCGTGTCTGCTGGGAGAAACTGTCTACATCACTTGGAGTTACAGACCCTGTTTCAGGATTAATAATGACTCATAAAAGCTGAACGTTGGGTGGGGGTCAGTCCATCCGCCAGTGCAAGCCTGCACTGAAGCTCTTCTGGGGCTACCATCCCACCACTAGCCAACGAGTGTTGCAGTGCATCTGCACCCAATGCCACGCTGAATCAAGTAGCTCTTGATCATGTTTCAGGTACTGATCAGACTCATGATGTCCCTAGCACTGCTCATAATCAGTTTTCCTGCCTTGGCCCGTGCGGAAATCATCGACTACAACATCGTCACCGATGAGTTCTATGGCTTGAATGCAGAACGAGTTCTACTTGTATCCAACCCTGACGATGCTGACAAAAGAGTCAGGGTCATCGGTAAATGCAAAGGCCGTGGTGCCACCGAACTCTTTCTCGAGGATGACCCAACAAACGCTAGGGAGAAGTGGTTTATCGTGTCTGGCGAGAGTGATCTCGAACCAGATCTCTCCATTTGCCTTTCAGGCAATGCTCCGAACTGGTTTGAAAAAGCAGCCCACCCCTTTCAGTAAAGGCAGTTTTTTTGATGGCCCCGAACTTTGGAGTACAGAGGTCTAGAACAGCAATTGCGCCACACCGAAAATTTCAGCCTGCTGTAAGGAGTCAACCGCTCTAAACCCAACCGCTTAGACGATGTTTTTCAGGAGAGCTGGCTTTGGTAGGTCTGCTCAACCAAAGCCCTGAAGAGCTCCTGCTTTTTGTATTCAAGAAATTCCTGCTCTTCGACTGGACCACCCGGCCAGTTCCGCAATGCATCACAGGTTGTTTTGTATTCGAGCTTTAAAGCTCTTAAGTCGAGGTGGAATGTCGCTGCGATGTCTTGATTCATGGCGCGGACGCAATCCGGCAATTATTACAAAACTTTAAGGTTTATTGACGTATAACAGGCTACCAGTTGTTGCTTATCAAAATCGTGTACCGACTGCGGCCTGACCGTGGTGCGGGTTTCTGCCTCACAACACAGCCATGAGTTTTGCAAAGATTATTTCAATCAATTAAGCAACCCTCCGATGACCACCGAAATTCGCAACTGGGCCGTTGTTGCAGCAGCAATGGAAGCCAACGGTTCAACAAATAGTGAGATGTATCGGCGAGCCAAAGCCCTCGCCAACGGTCAGGCAGATCCAATGCCCACAAGTTTTCCCGCAGCGCCACTGAGCATTTCTGCAGTCTGATGTTTTCTGAAGTAAGACGAACCTCTCACGCATCTTGTGAGTTTCATTGATGTTCCTTTCAAGGTTTAAACCTCGTCATCAATGGCGGGGTTTTTTGTTGCCCGTGCAAGAAGGGAAAACTCCAAACAATGGGGACTAGTCCAGCCCAACATGCTTCCTGGAGAACTCCTCCAACACTTCTAAAAATTCGGATTCCTCGGGCGGATCATCAAACCGCGTTGCGCATTGCACGCAGAACATGATCCAAGTGGTGGCCGGAGCATCGCCTGCAGAAACCACCAAGGAGTAGGCGGGTTGAAATTCCGACCCGTCTTGAAGCATCGCCCCAATGGCGTCATAAAGACAATCCATTCCATCGAGTTGGGGATCAGCAAAGACAGCGCGGATTTCGTCTCTGGTTGCCATTGATTTAAAACGTTGGCTGGGCTCGCATCGCAGACAGATCAAACCGTTACTGCCCATGAAAGGGAGCTGGTTGATGAGATCCACGTCCATCTATAGCCCGCATCACCAGGCCTGCGAATGGTGACAAACCCGAAACCAAGTTGATGGGAGAGAACCAATACAACCCTGCTCTTGTTGATTGACCGCTGGTGTCATCGAGGACCTGATGGTTAGGGGCTTCATCGGACTGACGCTCCAGACCATGGCCCCCTTGAGCCTGATGATGGGGGTGACGCGCTTCCGCTGGACACCTTGCTCAACCGAGGCTGCAGGACTGACCTGAAGGCAACTGACCTGGCTGTGGAGTGTTGTGCATGAGTCGGCTTCTGGTCGCTGCCTTTTACGCCTTCGTCCCCCTGGAGCAGGGCCAGCGCAAGCTGTTGCTGGAACAGTTGCCGATCCTGGCGAGCAAAGGCAAGGTGCTCGGCTCAGTGCTGGTAGCGGATGAAGGGGTGAACGGCACGATCAGCGGACCACAACCGGCTGTGGAAGCCCTGCTTGAGCAGCTGCGCCAATCACTGCAACTGGGAGACAGCCACTACGAGCGGCTGGAGGTGAAGCGCAGCTGGACCGATCAGCCGGTGTTCCGCCGCTTCAAGGCGCGAAGGAAAAAGGAGATCGTGACCATTGGCGATGGCGGCGTTGACCCCCGCGCAAGTGTGGGCACCTATGTGGATCCAAAGGACTGGAATGCCCTGGTGGATGACCCCGAAACCCTGGTGATCGACACGCGCAACAGCTACGAAACAGCGATCGGCACATTTGAAGGCGCCATTGATCCCGGCACCGAAAGCTTCCGCGACTTTCCAAAATGGGCCGAGCAACACCTGAAACCGCTCCTGGAGGAGAACGGTCAGAAGCGGGTCGCCATGTTCTGCACCGGCGGCATTCGCTGCGAAAAAGCCAGCAGCTATCTGCAACAGCAGGGATTCGGTGAAATCCACCACCTGCGCGGCGGCATTCTCAGCTACCTCGAGCAGGTGCCGGAGCAGCAGAGCCGTTGGCGCGGTGAATGCTTTGTGTTTGATCAGCGGGTGGCCCTCAACCATCAGCTGGAACCGGGTCAGCACAGCCTGTGCCATGCGTGCGGTTTTCCCGTATCACCGGAGCAACGGGCCCTCTCGAGCTATATCAAAGGGGTGCAGTGTCTGCACTGCGTGGACCATTTCAGCGATGCCGATCGTCAACGCTTCGCGATGCGTCAACGCCAGATCGATGCCGCAGCAAAACGCAAACTATCATGAGCTTTTTCAAATAATGAACGATTTGGGCGTCCAGGACAATGGGAGCCAAACCGAGGCTTATAGGCATTAACAACTAATATATTGGCAACCTTTTATATCCATCAAGATCAAGCAAATACAACTAAAAGCAATAGAGCCAATATGATCTGCCGAATAGCAATGAAGCTCCGGATGCAATTAACCTTACAATTAAATCATGATCAGAAATGAACATTGTATAAATCACTACGCCTCCCATTCGAAAATTCAGCAGCATAAAGCGTCATAAATCCTACAGATGCGTCTCGCCCCCAAGGTAGAACCAACTTCAACCAGAATGGCTCCACTCGAAGCCTTTACGTGAAGCGATCACACGGAAAGTAAAAATAACTACTACTTATCATAGACGAAACGAAATAATAGACATATTCCATACAGCCAAATCACAAAACGGTATTTACTTACACAACCTATTTAAGAAGCTTCGATAATGATAAATGGATTCATTTATTTCAAAAAATGTCTCTGCGCAATTATCTTGCAGATGAAGCCATACAACACGTAGGCGACAATGTTGACGACATGGAAATTTCAAAAAAATTTTATGGTGATATCTTGGGTGGTGTTTTTATTGCAGAGATTTGCGGAATAGTTGGCGAAGAATGGACATCCATTTTAAATGCTAATACCGAAACGGCACCTCAACTTGGGTGTGGAGATGCATTGGACGTCTGTTTTTATTCATTCGGAAATTCAGCTGTTGAATTACTTCGCTATTACAATGGTGAAACAGGCAAAACTCACAACGAAAATCACAGTATTGAGGCCAATAAACAGGGGATTGCTGGAAAGCATATTTCATTTAATTTGGCAGAGAATATTAATACTAAAGAATTTTTTGATAAGCTGCGTGATGCTACAAAAAACATACCACTTGTTTCTCTCAACAAGACAGATGTTCATCATCTTGGTCCCGATGGTGAATTAGGGGGTTGGAATTGTTTTTTTATGTCAGGACCTAATGGAGAGAGAATTGAGTTCAATCAAATTCCAAAGGGTCTGTGCAATGCTGATGCTAATTTCACAAAGTCGGCGGTTCAGTTTAGGAACAAAAGCATATAAGGGTCGCCTAAATTCTCGGCAACACTAGCTCCTTAAAATCAAACTAGAAGAGCTGTTTTAGTATCAAATTTATTCATAAATCAATCCATTCACAAGCCAAGCTAAAGCTAAATACAATTTCTGATACCAAGAATTCTCGAACAAATTTAGAATTTGCTGTAAGTAGAGCTATTTATCAAAGCAGCCAATGCAAACTTCATTAATTGATCAACTAACCAATCCCAATGTCACAATCTGAACTTCCGTTTCCATGCGGTAAACAACCCGATGAGCCTCAGTTTTTTAATAATCGACCAATAGAAATCAATAACTGGACTCTTCATCTAATCAATGCGGAGGAGCTTCATAGCGGTAATGTGGTTGTACTGAAGAAAAATAATTTCAATCTCGTTATTGACAGTGGCTGTAATATCGCAGCAAACATAAAAAAACTTACAAAAAAAGTTAAACCAAAGCGAGATTCAAAAACATTTCTTATCAACACACATGGCCATCCTGACCATACAGGCGCCAATGCAATTCTTGCTCAAGATGGAGCCATCGTGATTTCGCAGCGGCAAGCCAAAAAGATGATGAGAAAGGTTGGAGGGGTGGAAGATCAGGGCTTACCTTCAATTACATATAGGAAGAAGATGAACATATCCCTTGGCAATCAGCTTATCCACCTCATTCATTTACCCTCAGGCCACACCAATGGAGACACTGCCGTCTGGATCCCGAAACTTAACATTCTACATACTGGCGATGCATTTATGGGCGATGATTATCCATTGATTGATATCAATGCAGGCGCCTCGATTAATATGTTAATCAAAGCAATATCTAAGCTCATTAATTTGTCAGACAATGAAACCCTTATCATTCCAGGTCATGGAAATTTAATGAACAGATTCGATTTACTGGACTACAGGGAAATGCTTAGGAGTATTACAGCAGACATTGAGAGCTTGAAGGCTAAAGGTTTCACCCTAGAAGAGGTGGTTAATGAGAAACCAACCAAAGATTACGACGGAAAGTGGGGGTCAGGCAAACTCGTGAACGGAGAACTGTTCACAGGATTTATATACAATACATTAACCATTGAGAATATCAGCAAAAACAATGGCTCAGGTCACGACAAAGATTCTCTTTCAAGCAAGCATAATAATACCCAGCCCAATTATAATGACCTTCTGACTAATTATACGAACAAAAATTCTGACAACAAACATAATTCACTCGGTATTGATAGCGATTTAAACCCTAAGATAAACAACATATTAGGGAAAGAAAGCAGTGATCTCCTAGGGTTCATCGAATTAGAATTCGCCGATAACGAAAAAGTCAGAGATGAGAAAAGGCTTGATCCTGAATTCTGTTCAAATGCAAGGAATGGCAATCAGTTACCTCTTTCCCACGAATACCATGGTGCCGATATTAGGTCGAAGGAGCAAGTTTTATCACTCTGGACTCGTACCGATGAGTTGAATGACTTCGGAACGAACACTGATCAGTCAGATTCTATTTTGTTAGACAAAACTGGGAATTCGTCTTATGTTTGTTGAATTCACCCAGCACAAACTTCTAGGAAGGTTTACTTGTCACCCGTGAAACAATTGGTTGACTATATGAATCATTTCAATCATACTGATTCTCCTTTGCTTCTCGACCGCTCTACAGCACATCGTCGGAATAGTGAGATAAATTTCAACGAACTTTTGGCAACGTCTTTGATTCTGAACAACCACTTATGATATATTGCAAAATTGTTCGTTAGATCATATTAAAACGCATCTAAGTTAAAGGCAATTCGATTGAACCTATTAATATATTAAATCACAAGAAAATGAGAAAGATCAAGCAAGCGTAACAACCGCTACCCTAAAATAAGCCCAAGATTGAAAAGCTATATTTAGATCAACACCTCTTATGTTTGACCCAGAACAATGTTCAGAACTGATTGTTGAACAATGTGATCCTCTTGTAAAAGCAAAGTATCGATCTCGTAGCGATAGCAGTCTAGAGACTAAATTTGTTATTAACAACGATTTAATCAGTAAAAAAGAAATTCGCACAGCCCACAAGGCCTGGACTGATGCCCTCGTCAGCATTAGCCAGACATACAAAAATCAGGGCTTCGATGCTGCCGAAGATCTTGCGGGTGATGTAATTGACGCCGCTTATGCCTATCAACTCGGTGCCGTGGCTTTCAAGCCAACTTGGGCTTTCGGGGACACCACGTTCCGCACAACCCGAGATGGAGCCATCTCCTATTTCGTTGGTGGCAACAACGATTACGGCGACCAGGGCTTCGCAATCGGCAATAAGCCGGATCCCATAACAGGACAGAGAAGCTCCTGGGACGATGCTTGGTTTGATCGCTCGGTAATGCGACTGGACGGCAACACCGCCACTGTTCAGGGGTTGCTATACACCAAAGATGAAGCTGGCAATGTCAGCTACGTCGACAAAACCTGGGGTTACCAAAAAGACAGTGACGGAACGGTGAGGATTGTTCTGCACCATTCCTCCACGCCATACGAGTCTATTGATTCACCTGATGAACTAAAAAATCGGAAAGTTGACAATCGGAGCTTTGATCCTGCCAACCGGATCAAGAAAAAAGAAGTGAGAGCAGCTCAAAAAGCCTGGACGGAGGCACTGGTCAGCATCAGCCAAATCCATAAGGAAGAAGGGTTTGATGCCGCCAAGAGCCTCGCCGGGGATGTGATTGATGGGGCCTACGACTATCAGGCTGGTCCCGTTGCCTTCAAACCAACTTGGGCATACGGCGACAGTACATTCCGCACAAAACGTCGTGGAGCTGTCTCCTACTTCGTCGGGGGAGACAAACGATTCGATGACCTCGGTTTTGCCATTGGTAATAAACCGGATGAGACTAAAAAGAGAAGTCCCTGGGCCAAGGCCTGGACGGAGAATGCTGTCATCCGACTGGATGGCGACACAGCAACATCTATGGGCTGGCTTTACACACAGGACGAAAACGGGAACGTCAGCAAAGTTGACAAGACCTGGACCTGGCGCAAGGACGATGACGGCAACCTGCGGATCGTGGTGCACCATTCCTCCTCGCCCTATGGCTAAGTAGGCCACTCGGCATCGGACAATCCCCACAAAGGCCCCCTCCGATGCCGTGCTGCCGATCCTTTACAGCTTCCGCCGCTGCCCCTACGCGATGCGCGCTCGCTGGGCCCTGCTGGAGGCGGGGCTTCTGGTGCAGTGGCGTGAAATCGCCCTGAAGCAAAAGCCGGACGAAATGCTGCAGGTTTCCCCCAAGGGCACCGTGCCGGTGCTGGTGCTGAGCGATGCAACGGTGATCGATGAAAGCCTGGCGGTGATGGAGTGGGCCCTGGATCAGGCGGATCCACGCAGGCTGCGTGAAGCCGGAGATGCCTCGGCCCTGGTCAATGAAAACGATGGGCCGTTCAAACACCATCTCGATCGTTTCAAGTACACCGATCGCTACCCCGGAGAGCATCAGGACTCCCACCGAGCCGCCGGCCTGGCGATTCTGCGGAGCTGGAACCAGCGCGTCGCCGCAAACGGGTGGTTGCTCAGCGATGAGCTCTCGCTCGCCGATGCAGCCCTGTGGCCCTTTGTGCGGCAGTGGCGAACCGCAGACCCGCAAGGCTTCGATGCCGACGACAGCTTGCAGGAGCTGCGCCAATGGCTGAACCAGTTCCTAGAGGATCCCCGCTTCGAGCGGTTGATGCAGCGGGCCGACCCATGGAACGCCGGCGGGCATCAACATCAGTTTCCGGCTGACGCCATCGCCGTACCGGCGGATCAACCCCTGTTTCACCTGGCGCTGCTGGATGACTGGCAAGCAGCGCAGGCCAGCGGTTTGTACCGCGTTTCCACCCGGGGAATGACGCTGGAGCAGGTGGGCTTCATCCACTGTTCCTGGCGGGAGCAGGTGGATGCCACCTATCAACGCTTCTACGCCGATGCCGGCGAGGTGGTGTTGCTGGAGATCGATCCCGCGGCCGTGGATGCACCGCTGCGCGCCGATGCCATCCCCACCGGCGACCTGTTCCCCCACCTGTATGGGACGTTGAACCCTGCTGCGGTGCGATCGGTTGCCGCCATGCCCAAGCCAGCATGACCAGCGGTAGGCCCGATCAGATGCTCGAACAACTGGAGAGCGAGGCGCTCGAGCGGGGATTGCTGTTACGGCTGCACGTGGGCAGGCCGCTGGGGTTGTGGAGCCTTCGACTGGTGGTGGCGCAACCGGTTGATGGTGAGCGGCTGTTGTTGCAGGGGGAGATGAAGGGCTGGGCCTATGGCGCTGATGCAGGCCTGCAGCTCGACACGATGCGGGTGCAACCCGGAGCACCGGCCGGCGTCGGTGATCTGGTCTGGGCCGCCACGATGGCGTGGGCCCTGGAAACGACTCCCTGCCGCCGGGCTCGCCTCTTGGCGATTCGTGATGCTGAGCAACAGCATCGTCGCCTGGTTCGTTATTTCAGGCAGCGCGGTTTCAACACGGTGCGTGAGGTGGAAGCAGCCCTCTGGGATCTGCCGCTGCGAATGGTGTGGGGTGGCGCTGGCGCCCTGATGAGCGGGGAGGTTGAGGCCGTGTTGGAGCGAAGCCTGCGGGGATGGCGTCAGCCAGCGGCGTGATAGCTGCTGCGCACCAGCGGGCCGCTGCGCACCTGGGCAAAACCGAGCTCCCGGGCCACATCCGCCAGCTCGTCAAATTCAGCCGGGGTCCAGTAGCGATCAACGGGAAGATGCGCCAGGGACGGGCGCAGGTACTGCCCGAGGGTGATGCGCTGACAACCAACCGCGCGAAGCGCTTTGAGGGTGTCGATCACTTCATCCCGCCTCTCCCCCAGGCCCAGCATCAGACCGCTTTTGGTGGGAATGGACGGTTTCAACTCCCGGGATGCGGCAAGTAAGCCGAGTGAACGCTCGTAGGTGGCACCACGCCGCACCTGACGTTGCAGGCGCTTCACCGTTTCAAGATTGTGGTTGAAGCACACCGGTGCGGCCTCCAGCACGGTGGTCAATCGCTGCCGCTGGGCCACCACGGCCTGATCCGAATCGGGGTATCCGCCCCAGAAATCGGGGGTGAGCACCTCGATGGCAATCAAGGGATTGCGGGCCCGGATCGCCGCCATGGTGGTGGTGAACAGACTGGCCCCATGGTCGGGAAGGTCATCGCGCGCCACGGCGGTGAGCACCACATAGCGGAGCTGCATCGAATCAACGGCATCCGCCACACGCTCGGCTTCCGCCAGATCAACCGGCATCGGATGCTGGCCCTTTTCCACCTGGCAGAACGCACAACTGCGGGTGCAGATCGATCCACCCAGCAGAAAGGTGGCCGTTCCAGCGGCATAACACTCACCCCGGTTGGGGCAACGCCCCTCCTCGCAGATGGTGTGCAGGCGGTTGTCCTTCACCAGCCCCTGAACCCGCTCCAGATCGGAGGCATTGCCGATCGGGCGGCGCAACCACTCAGGCAAACGCTGCTTCGGAGGAGTGGCGCTGAACTTGCTCATCCACGCAGAACACCTGACCAATTCTGATCAGAAAAAACCAGAACGGGTTGTGCAGTTCAATCCACTGGGCGACGCCCCTCCAGGGCACGACTGAGGGTGACCTCGTCGGCATATTCCAGTTCACTGCCCATCGGCAGGCCGTAGGCGATCCGGCTCACCGAACAGAAGGGCTTGAGCAAGCGGGCCAGGTAAAGGCTGGTGGTATCGCCTTCCACACTCGGGGTGAGCGCAAGGATCACCTCCGTGACCTCCTCACGGTTGATCCGTTCCACGAGGGGGGTCACCTTGAGTAGCTCAGGGCCAATGCCGTCCATTGGCGAAATCAAGCCACCGAGCACGTGATAGCGCCCCTGAAATTCCCGGGTGCGCTCCAGCGCCAACAGATCCCTCGAATCGGACACCACGCAAACCAGGCCGTTACGGCGTTCAAGGTTGCGGCAGATCTCGCATTCCGGTTCAGCGGAAAGGTGAAAACAGGTTTGGCACTGGCCCACCTGAGTGCGGGCGGCCAGCAACGCATCAGAAAACTGATGGATCTGCTCCTCCGGCTGATTGAGCAGATGGAGGGCCAGACGCTGGGCGGTTCTCGGCCCGATGCCGGGCAGGCGTTCAAACTGATCGATCAGCCGGGCCAACGGTCGAGTGAAGCCGCTCAGTGATCTTCCGCCGATGGAACGGACTCTAGGCAGAATGCTTCGATTCGAACCGGTTCTGATGCAGCTGATCCGTTCCCTCTCCCGCACACTTCTGTTGGGTGTACTGGCACTGGCATTAGGAGCCTGTGCGGCGGGACCAACGGCCGGCTTGCAGTCTTATCAAAGTCCTGATGGGCGGTTTGCGTTTCTGTACCCAACGGGCTGGACCCAGGTGCAGGTGAGCAATGGCCCTCGGGTGGTGTTTCACGACCTGATCCACAGCGATGAAACCGTGAGTTTGATGATCAACAACGTGAACGAAGAGAATGAGCTCACCGAGCTCGGCAGTGCTGTGGCTGTAGGTGAACGACTGCGGCGTGAGGTGATCGCCACCGCGGGCAGCGGCCGCACAGCAGAACTGGTTGAAGCCAACGAGCGAGAGGTGAACAACCACACCTTCTATGACCTGGAATATGCGGTGCACCTGGAAGATCGTGATCGCCATGAACTGGCCACGGTGGTCGTTGATCGGGGCCGGCTTTACACCCTGGCCACCAGCGTCAACGAAGATCGCTGGGAGAAGGTGCAGGACCTCTGCGGCCGCGTCGTGCGCTCACTGAATTTGTTGATTTGAGTCATCACCGACTCGACCAGGTGGTCTCCAGATAACTGATACCACCCTTCTGAAACGGTCGTGCCTTCAATTGTTCTGTGCTCAGATCACGACTGGTCAGGGCCTGAGCCAACTGCACCAGCTCCAGTGGTCCGAGATCCGTCTGTAAGTAAGGAGCTGAAGCAGCAATCAGTTGCGGTAAGCGCACCAAATTCTGAGGTTGCTTGAGGCGATCCACCAATCCATCAATCGCCAGCTTCTGCCGCTCCAAACGCCCCAGATCACCCTTGGTATCACTGCGCCAACGCAGAAAACCTGTGAGTTCACGGCCACGCAGAATCTGCCGCCCAGGCTGCAGATCGATCTGCAGGTTCTGGCTGCGATCCATGTAATACATCCGCTTGGGAACATCCACCTCGATGCCCCCCACCAGATCCGCCAACCGCGGCAATGCATCCAGTTTCACCACGATGTGGCGACGCACAGGCCGATTCATCAACCGCGTCAGCTCCCGTTCCACCGCCTCCGGACCACCGAGCGCCAGCAATCCATTGATCTTCATCTCACCCCAACCATCGGAATTGATGTAGCTGTCTCGCGGAATCTGTGTGATCCGGGTCACACCACGCTGCACCCGCAGCGTGAAGATCGTGTCCGAATTGCTGCCAACCGCATCTCGGCCGAGCACCACCACATCACCGGGGCCGCCCAGCCTCCCCAACCAGGGACCGACCAGCTGAACCGACACCGACAGCAACAACCCGGCACCCAGACCCAAACCGCACAGCTGCCAGAGCGGACGCCGACGGAGCTGTTGCAGCAATGAAGCCATGGCTCCAGCTAACCACCTCAGACCAGCGGATCGCTGATCATCATCGAAGCGCAGGGCAACTGGCTGATCAGCTTGCTGGTGCGGTCACTGCCGGGGATCGGCAGTCCAGCCACCCGTCGCCTCTGGGTGCGCAGGATCACCAGATCATGGTCTCGGCTGAGCCGATGAATGGAGCCATCGATGCCTGGCCCTCGCACGATCACGATGTGAAACCGTTCAGCTGGAATCCCCGCCGGTCGCCAGCGGATCAACTGATCCTCCATCCAGCGACGGTCCTGACCACTGAAGCGGGGATCGTGAACGTGGAACAGCGTGATCCGGGTGCGCTGGTTTTCATCGGCGCTGTTGATCACCCGCAACGCGAGCTCCACCTGTTCGCGCGCACTGGCGGATAGATCCTTGATCGGCACCAGAATCCGATGCAGTGGCGCCTGCGGCTGACGCCCCGGATTCACCACCACCACAGGGCAATGGGCGGTGCGGCAGACGCCATCGATCAGATCACCCATCAACCAGGCCCGCAGCTGATCGCTGCGGCCAGCGCCCACCAGCAGGAGATCCGCAGCCTGCTCGATCGCCGTACGACTCATTCCCCCAGCGATGTCTTCATCCAGGCGCAACAGGCTGCGGGTGGGTACAGCCAGATCAGCACCGATCGCTTCAGCGGTGCTCAAACGGCTGCGGGCAGCCGACACAGCACGGTTCAAACCACCACGCAGCTCTTCCAGGCTGGGGTTCACCATCGCCAAAGGCAACAGCAAACCCTGGCCGCCGGATGAGCCCCGCACCAGCCGGGCCGCGATCTGCAACAGACCCTGTTCCGTGCTGGGGTTGGCCACGGGAACGACGATGCGCAACGGTCGCTGCACCACCTCGCTTCCTCCATCCCCCGAGAACGCCTCTTCTCCGAAACTGGCGGGCAACTGGTTCTTTTTCGGCTCATTCAGCCGGGTGACAGAACGCTCCGTGAGGATCGGCCCCAGGGTGGCCGTGACCACCATCACAGCCAGCACGGCATTGAGCACCATCTGGTTCAGCAGCCCGGCCTGAAACCCGATGAACGCCGTGGCCAGCGTTGCAGCCACCTTGGGCATGGTCAGCGACCACATCATCAGGATCTGGGAGCTGCGGTATCCGAACAGAGCACCGCTGATCCAGGAGGCCAAACCCTTTCCCCCAACGGCACCCACCAGCAACAGAGCCGTGAACTGAAAGTTGCTCAGGCTGGCGCCAAGGCTGCCCACATCCAGCAGCAGGCCAAGGTCGATGAAGAAGATCGGAATGAACAGCACCCCACCGATAAAGATCACCTGCTCCTTCACCCGCCCTTCCGGCAAAACGGAATTCACCGCAAGCCCGGCCAGAAACGCGCCGACGATCTTCTCCACACCGGCAAGCTCCGCTCCCAGGGAAGCCAGGAACAGCGCCACCAGCACCGCCAGCACCATTCGGTTCTCATCATTGATGCCCTGGAGCACGAGCCGCTTCCCCAGCCAGCGGATCCCAAGCACCACCAGCACAGCGAACAAACCGATGCGAAGCAGCAGCAGACCAAGGCCGAAACCGCTGAGATCCCCCTGGCCCAGACCCAGCCCAACTGCCAGCAGCAACAGGGCAACGATGTCGGTGAAGATCGTGCTGCCCACACTCACCACGACCGACTCATCCTTCTGAGCGCCGTAACTGCGCACAATCGGATAGCCAAGCGGCGTGTGCGTCGCCATCAGCGCTCCCAGCAACAGACAGGACACCGAAGTGAATCCCGCCAGCAATCCAATCCCCACACCAGTGCTGACACCGATCAGCAGGATCAGCAACCCGTAAACAAAGGAGCGGCGTTTGACCCGGTTGAACTCCTCCAGGTCGATCTCCAACCCCATGGTGAACAGCAGATACACCGCGCCGAGATCCGAGAGCAACTGCACCGTTTCGCTGCCGCTCTCCACCCAGCCGAGGCCATGGGGACCCACCAGCACACCGGCCAGCAGCAATCCCACCAGATCGGGAAGGCCGCAGCGCCGGATCAGCGGTGGCACCGCAGCACTGATGCCCACCAGCAGTGCAAACACCCCAAGCGGGTGATGCATCACATGCTCAAGCGAGGCCTGCATCGCCATCGGAACAAGGCCGAATGCCCTCAAGCATGCTGCGGGAAAGGTCAGCTCACAACGACTGCTTCAGGAAGCGATAGAACCCTCGCCAGCCTGCACCCGCCAGAGATTGGCGTAGACGCCGCCGAGGTTCAACAGGGATTCATGGGTGCCCTGCTCAACGATGCGACCGGAGTCCATCACCACGATCCGATCCGCATGACGCACGGTGCTCAGGCGATGGGCGATCACCACCGTGGTGCGATCACGGGTGATCTGCTCCAGGGACCGCTGGATCGCCGCTTCGGTGTCGTTGTCAACGGCGGCGGTTGCTTCATCGAGCACCAGAACCGGCGCATCCTTGAGGATCGCGCGAGCCAGGGCGATGCGCTGCCGTTGACCACCGGAGAGGCGTTGACCCCGCTCCCCCACCACCGTGTCGTAACCATCCGGCAGGGTGTCGATGAACCCAGCAACCTCCGCCAGCTGTGCCGCCCGTTGAATGGCATCACGCTGTGGATGGCTAACGCCGTAGGCAATGTTCTCGGCAACGGTGCCGTGGAATAAGTAGACGTCCTGACTGACCAGGGCGATGGCTCGGCGCAAATCCTGCAGCTGCAACTGCTCGATCGGGCGGCCATCGAGAAGAATGCGGCCCTTCTGGTGCTCGTACAGACGCAGCAGCAATTTGACCACAGTGCTTTTGCCAGAGCCGGTGGCGCCGACGATCCCAACAGTGGCTCCCGCCGGCACCACCAGATCGAAGCCCTGCAACAGCGGCAGGCGCTGCGAGTAGGCAAAGTGCACTGCTTCAAAACGCACCTCACCCTGCACAAGCTGGAGATTCAAGGCTGTGGGGCCGCTGCGAATGGTGATTGGCGTATCGATCAGATCCAACACCCGTTTGGCGGAAGCCATCGATCGCTGGTATTCATCCAGCGTTCGACCCAGGGCGGTGAGCGGCCACAGCAGACGTTGGGTGATGAACACCATCACGCTGTAGGTGGCTACAGGCAACTGGCCGTTGAGGGCCTGAAAGCCCCCCACCAGCAGGATCGACAGGAAGGCGAACAGGATCGCGAAGCGAATCAACGGGATGAAGGCCGCCGACAGGCGGATGGCCCTGGCATTGCTGCTGCGATAGGCCTGGCTTTCACGGCTGAGCTGTTCAAGCTCCAGTGCTTCCGCAGTGAAGCTCTTGATCGTGAGCATGCCTCCGAGATTGTTGGCCAGGCGGGATGCCAGGTCTCCGGCGCAGGCACGCACCTCCCGATAGCGGGGGGCCAGTTGGTGCTGAAAGCGCAGCGACCCCCAAAGGATCACCGGGATTGGCAGATACGCAAACACCGCCACCTCCGGTGCCACCACCGCCATGCCGATGCCCACCACAAGCACGGTGGTGATCAACTGCAGGATCTGGTTGGCACCACGATCGAGAAAACGCTCCAGTTGATTGATGTCGTCGTTCAACACGGTCATCAACCGGCCGCTGCTGTCCTGCTCGAAGAAGGCAAGTTCCAGCTGCTGGAGATGGTCGTAGGCCTCCAAACGCAAACGATGCTGCGTGATCTGAGCCAAATTGCGCCAGAGCACGTCGTAGAGATATTCGAACAGCGATTCAGCCGCCCAGATCACAAAGGTGAGCAGGGCCAGCATCCAGAGCTGCTGGGCCACGGTCGCCAGTCCGAAACCCGCCAGCAGCGACTGCTGACCTCGCACCACCACATCAACCGCCAGACCGATCAGAGCCGGTGGCGCCAGATCAAACAGCTTGTTGAGCAGCGAACATGCCGCGGCCGCCAACACCAAACGTCGCTGAGGTGCCAGATGCACCAGCAATCGCCGCAGTGGAGACGGCTGTTCGAAGCGTGTTTTAGGGGTTGGATCCTTCACGGTTTTTGAACCTGAAGACGCACACAAAGGGCGTCAAAACCGAACAGGAGCCATGGGCGGAAGGCGCTCAGTTGAACGCTTCAGCCGCGGTATCCACCGCCACCGCCGCCGCCACGAGGCCCACCGCTGCGCTCTCTTGGTGTGGCCTTGCTGACGCGAATCATGCGGCCCATCCACTCCACGTCCTGAAGGTCGTCGATTGCTTTTTGCTCTTCTTCATCGCTGGCCATTTCAACGAAAGCGAAACCACGTTTCCGGCCGGTTTCACGATCCAGGGGAAGACTGCAGTTTTTGACCTCGCCGTATTCGTTGAAGAGGTCAACCAGATGCTCTTGTTCCGCCTGGAACGAAAGATTGCCGATGTAGATGGTCATGGACCGTGGAACCGTTGGATGGGCTTAATCGCGTGAGCCGGTTCCGACAGTGCGGATGGGGCCGGTGGTCAGGCGTGAACCCATCGACGTTACAGGGCAGAAGCAAGAAACGACACAGGAAATGGAAGCAATCGCAAGGAGTGCCACGGAGGGCAGCAATCCAATCGATTGCGATGCAGAACCGGCCAAATCATCCAGTCAGCATCGGCTGACAAACATCAAACCGGAAACCGTCGCGCTGCTTCCTGCGTGCATTGGGCGCGGGACTCCTCGATTCCGGCACCCCCCGTCAGGCGTTCCATGAAACAGCTGCAGGTGTAATCACCCATGCCATCCGGAGGTGTTTTGCCAGCACTTTCCATGGCCGCGTTGAACGCGACCAAACAGAACGAGCGAATCATTCCGTTGTCTGAGGAAGGGGTCGATGCTGGTGCAGCTGAAAGAAGCAAAGTCAGCGCCAGAGGGAGCATCAGGTAGCCGTTGTGATCTGCAGCTCCCGGTTCATCACACGAAGACTCCGCAGGTTGTTGAACACATCCTCGGGCATGCCTTTAGGTAGATCCACCAGGCTGTGATTGTCAAAGATCTGGATGCGCCCGATCAGTCGGCCCTGGAGGCCTGTCTCACCGGCGATTGCGCCCACCAAGTTGCCTGGCTTGACCCGGTCGCGATGACCCACTTCAACGCGGTAGCGCTGCATGTTGTCCTCCGGCGGGCGGGACGGGCGATCGTTGCGGCGCTCCCGACGGTCGCCACGCTCGCCGCGGTCACGATCCCTGCGTTGGTTGTTGTGGATCCAGTCGTCATCGCCCTGCTGACGCAGCAAGGGATCAGGGCCGATGGCCAGGCTGAGGGCGGCGTAGGCCAGCTGTTCGGAACTCAGCTCAAGTTCAGTGCCGATCCGCTGCAACAACTCCTGTAGAAGGGCTTCTTCATCGGCATTGGCCCGCGGTTGCTGGGTCGCCTCCACCAGACGTTTGTGCAGTCGGTCCAGACGCCCCTGGTTGATCGCCGTATTGCCGGGCACCTCCATCGGCTCGATGGGTTGGCCGGAGGCCCGCTCGAGATTGTTGATGAAACGCCGTTCCCGCGGAGTGACGAACAGAACCGCCTCGCCGGTGCGACCAGCACGGCCGGTGCGACCGATGCGGTGCACATAGGCCTCGCCGTCGAACGGCATGTCGTAGTTGATCACCATTCCAATGCGGTCCACATCAAGACCCCGGGCCGCAACGTCCGTGGCCACAAGGATGTCGACCGAGCCGGCGCGCAACCGTTCCACGGTGCGCTCCCGCTGATTCTGCGGCACATCACCGTTGAGCACAGCAACCTGATGGCCGGCAGCCTCCAGGGTTTCCGCAACGGTGAGCGTGATGGCCTTGGTGCGGGTGAAGATAATTACCCCTTCGCCTCCGCAGGCATCCAGCACCCTCTGCAATGCCTCCAGCTTGTGGGGCATCGGAACGGTGATGGAGCGCTGACGAATGCGCCGACCCTCCTGATCTTTTGTGCGGATCGTTATTTCCGCAGGATCTTTGAGATAACGCTTGGAAAGGCGGCGTATCTCCGACGGCATCGTTGCCGAGAACAGCACCACCTGACGCTCCTCAGGCAACTGGCCGAGGATCCATTCGACGTCGTCGATGAAGCCCATCCGCAACATCTCATCGGCTTCGTCCAGCACAAGGCTGCGAAGACCAGAGGTGTCGAGGGTGCCCTGGCGCATGTGGTCCATCACCCGCCCGGGGGTGCCCACCACCACATCAACGCCACGCCGCAAGGCACTGATCTGAGAGCGGAAATCGGAGCCGCCGTACACCGCCAGCACCTTCAGGTGCGGATGGCCTGCGGCATAGGCCTTGAACGAATCAGCCACCTGCATGGCCAGCTCACGGGTCGGCGCCAACACCAGAACCTGTGGTGTTTTCTGACCCGACTGAAGCCTTTCGAGCAATGGCAGCGCAAAGGCTGCGGTTTTACCGGTTCCCGTCTGCGCCTGGCCCACCAGGTCACGACCGAGCATCAGGTCGGGGAACGCCGCCTTCTGAATGGGAGATGGATCGGTGTAACCCTTGTCGGCCAGCGTCTTGAGCAACGCATCACTGAACCCGAAACCACTGAAGCCGGATTCCGGTGTTGTGGATTCGATCGTGGTGGTGAACAGCTCAGCTTCGGGGCTTTCCGTCAGAGTGGAAACGGACAGATCGACGACGCACGGGGTCTCCCCGCGCAATTGCTGCTCAGTCATGGAAGTGGCTTTGCCTGATTGATCTCTGAAATCAGGCTCACAACCACCCGGATCATTGAAGATCGCGCCTTGGTTGTGTTGCCTACGCTTCAAAGGTTGGAGTTCAATTTATCACCCGGCCGTAATCATCCTGCAGTCTTTCGATGTCGTCCTCACGCAAATCATCGCCGTGCTGGACTTCGAGAATGACCAGATTTTGATCTCCACCTCGGGCGCGATGAATGGCTCCGCGGGGGATCGTCAGCATCACCCCCGCACGGGCTTGATGCCATTGCTCGCCGCACAACAGATCACCCGTCCCATCCACCACGGTCCAGCTTTCACTTCTGTAGCGGTGTCGCTGGAGTGAGAGCTGACAACCGGCCCGCACCAGCAGTCGCTTCACCTTGTAGGCGGGGCCTTCAGTGAGCTCTTCGTACCAACCCCAGGGACGCTCAACCCGCATCACGGCACCGTCACCAGGTCAAGGCTGGCACGGGTTCGCGTGATTGCCGTGTACAGCAACCGTCGGTCATGGTCGCTGCTGCTCATTGGATCAAGTGCTTGAGGCCAGAGCACCATCACCCGATC
>QCUM01000014.1 GCA_003210735.1 Synechococcus sp. AG-679-D13 | reverse complement strand
GGGCAGCCTGCAGTCGTTGTTCGGCCTCAGGCAAACGCACCTGCGGGCGGGTCAGCACCAGAGCAGATCGTTCCACCAGGGCCTGGCACGCCAGCCTCCAATCATCGGGCCGACGACGCAATTTGCTTTCCTCGACTGCGGTTCGAGCCGTCAAAGCCTCACGCCCAGATTCGTCGACAACCGAAACAAAACATGTGCTGCACTGACCACAGCCTCCACAGTTCCCGAGCTGGCCTTTGAGGCCATAAAGCTGAATTCCTTCCCGGACGGCAATGTCCCGCAGGTTCTCACCTGGGAAGCACTCCACATCTCGGCCTTCGCGAACGAAACGGATGACCGGCATGGAAGGAACGCCAAAAGAGCGCCAACCCTATGAGAGAAAGCGTTGCAATTTGTGAATGCCGATCAGGGCAAAATTCTGTCACCGCACGTTTCAGCTGATAGAGCTTCAGCCGTTATCAGAGTTGAAGCATCTACGATCGGCAACGTCTGACTGCGCCCGAGCGCGGTCCTGTCCCCCGAACCTGACCCATGGGATTGCCCTGGTATCGGGTGCACACCGTTGTCATCAATGACCCGGGACGCCTTCTGGCAGTGCACCTCATGCATACAGCCCTAGTTGCCGGCTGGGCCGGCTCCATGGCTTTGTACGAGCTCGCCATCTTCGACCCGTCCGATCCTGTCCTGAACCCCATGTGGCGTCAGGGCATGTTCGTGATGCCATTCATGTCCCGCCTTGGGGTGACTGGCAGCTGGGGTGGCTGGAGCATCACTGGAGAAACAGGTGTCGACCCCGGCTTCTGGAGCTTCGAGGGCGTTGCTGCCGCTCACATCATTTTTTCAGGCCTGCTTATGCTGGCCGCCATTTGGCACTGGACTTTCTGGGATCTTGAGATCTGGCAAGACCCCCGCACCGGTGAACCCGCACTGGACCTGCCAAAGATCTTCGGCATTCACCTCCTGCTCGCAGGCCTGGGTTGCTTCGGCTTTGGCGCCTTCCATCTAACGGGTGTGTTTGGTCCCGGAATGTGGATTTCTGACCCCTACGGAGTTACTGGGCATCTGGAGGCAGTTCAACCCTCATGGGGGCCAGAGGGCTTCAACCCTTTCAACCCGGGTGGCATCGTTGCGCACCACATTGCAGCTGGCATCGTCGGCATCATTGCCGGAATCTTCCACATCACAACACGTCCACCGGAGCGCCTCTACAAGGCTCTGCGGATGGGCAACATTGAAACCGTTCTTGCGAGTGCGATTGCAGCTGTGTTCTTTGCAGCATTCATCGTTGCTGGAACGATGTGGTACGGCTCCGCAGCTACTCCCGTTGAGTTGTTTGGACCCACTCGTTATCAGTGGGATCAGAGTTACTTCAAGACTGAAATCAATCGTCGTGTCCAGACCGCGATGGACGATGGCCTCAGTCGCCAGGACGCCTATGCGGCCATTCCAGAGAAACTTGCTTTCTACGATTACGTTGGCAATAGCCCTGCCAAAGGCGGCCTATTCCGCGTAGGCCCAATGGTGAATGGTGATGGTCTCGCAACGTCCTGGGTGGGGCACGTTGTCTTCACCGATAAGGAAGGTCGTGAACTTCAGGTTCGTCGACTGCCCAACTTCTTCGAGAACTTCCCTGTCGTTCTCGAGGACGAGCAAGGCATCGTCCGTGCTGACATTCCCTTCCGTCGGGCTGAAGCCAAGTATTCATTCGAGCAGGTGGGTGTCACAGCCCAGGTGTTCGGAGGTGCTCTCGATGGTCAGAGCTTCACGGAACCAGCTGACGTCAAACGTCTAGCTCGTAAGTCCCAGTTGGGCGAAGCCTTCGACTTCGACCGTGAGACCTACGGTTCCGACGGTGTGTTCCGCAGTTCACCCCGTGGCTGGTTCACCTTCGGACATGCAACATTCGCCCTGCTGTTCTTCTTCGGCCACATCTGGCACGGAGCTCGAACCTTGTACCGGGATGTGTTCGCCGGTATCGATCCCGATCTGGGAGATCAGGTTGAATTCGGCCTGTTCCAGAAACTTGGCGACAAATCCACCCGCCGTCTTCCCGAGGGTTACGTTCCTCCCGCAGGAAGCCCCCTCAACTGATTCCCTCCAAGGAGTGTCCCGATGGAAAGCTTCGCTTACGTCCTCATTCTCACTCTGGCAATTGCCACCCTTTTCTTTGCAATTGCCTTCCGCGATCCCCCAAAGATCGGAAAGTGATTCAAGTTCGATTCATCAACCCCGCTTCGGCGGGGTTTTTTCATGTCTTCATGCATTCCATTGGCCAATGATCTCGTCATCGGTCCAAAAAACGTCGAGTCTCATTCCAGTGCAACCAATCTCAGCAGCTCATCCATAAGACTGTTGGCTTGAAGGCCCTTCTCAAGACTCAAATCAATGTCTAAAGTTGGTACATCTTTTTGAGTGATTAGGGCGTGCAGTGCCCCTCGTGCCAAAACACAGACAGCCGCGTCCTTGAATCGCGTGCTGCTGATGGTGGTCGCAGCGTTCGACGAAGAAGGGAATGTTTGAACTGTGAAGTCCGTTTCACCACATACGAACGGGTGGAAACAGTGCCGATCACAGTGGTGAAACGCAGCGGGAGTCGAGAGATCTTCAGCAGGAGCAAATTGCTCCACGGTTTGAACAGAGCCTGCGAAAAGACCGGTCTGAGCGCCACACAGCTCGAAACCCTGGTTGAAGATCTGGAATTGAAACTGCAGCAACGCAGTGGCCGTGAGGTGAGCAGCACTGAAATTGGTGAAATCGTGCTCAGCCAGCTCAAGGACGTCAGCGAGGTGGCCTACATCCGCTTTGCATCCGTTTATCGCCAGTTCCGCGGCATCGACGATTTCATCTCCACCCTGGAGACCATGAATAAAGACCAAGGCAAGGGACATCTGGCAGCCGTCGGCTGAAGAACCAGCGATCTGTAAAATCGGACATTCTCCGCAAAGCGCTGGCGGGCGCTTCTTGCGACTCATTCGAACTACCCACCTGAGGTAGACCGCCCAATCCCGATGTCTGCGACTCCCACCGAGGACCAGGTCCAGGACGTAAAAGCCGATGCAATCGAAGAGGCCGGTACGGACTCCACGGCTGCCGTGGCCTCTGTCGAAGAAGCTTTTGAAGCCGAGGAATTGGCCATCCCTGAGGATGTCCCCTCTGCAGACGATCCTTCCAGCAGAGCCAATCCCCGCAACCTGGACGACGCCGGGTTCACGCTGGATGAGTTCGCGGCTCTGCTGAGCAAGTACGACTACAACTTCAAGCCCGGCGACATCGTCAACGGGACCGTGTTCGCCCTTGAATCGAAGGGCGCCATGATCGATATCGGTGCGAAGACCGCCGCATTCATGCCTCTACAGGAGGTGTCGATCAACCGGGTCGAAGGTCTGAGCGACGTGCTTCAGCCCGGAGAAATCCGTGAGTTCTTCATCATGAGTGAGGAGAACGAGGACGGTCAGCTGGCGCTGTCGATCCGCCGGATCGAATACCAGCGGGCATGGGAGCGGGTTCGCCAGCTTCAGAAGGAAGATGCCACCATTTACTCCGAGGTGTTCGCCACCAACCGTGGTGGTGCTCTGGTGCGCGTTGAGGGCCTGCGGGGCTTCATCCCCGGCTCCCACATCAGCACCCGTAAGCCGAAGGAAGAGTTGGTCGCCGACTTCCTGCCTCTGAAATTCCTCGAAGTCGACGAAGAGCGCAACCGCCTGGTGCTCAGCCATCGCCGCGCCCTGGTCGAGCGGAAGATGAACCGCCTGGAGGTGGGTGAAGTTGTGATCGGCACCGTCCGCGGCATCAAGCCCTACGGCGCCTTCATCGATATCGGTGGCGTCAGCGGCTTGCTGCACATCTCAGAGATCAGCCACGAGCACATCGAGACTCCCCACTCGGTGCTGAACGTGAATGATCAGATGAAGGTGATGATCATCGACCTGGATGCGGAACGCGGCCGGATTTCCCTTTCGACCAAGGCCCTCGAGCCCGAACCGGGCGATATGCTGACCGATCCCCAGAAGGTGTTCGAGAAGGCGGAAGAGATGGCAGCCCGCTACAAGCAGATGCTGATGGAACAAGCGGAAGATGGTGAGGATCCGATCAGCTCGATGATGGTCTGAGCCCAATGGCCCAACTGCTGCTGGAGGGACACCCCATCGGCACAATCCACGGGGTGCTGTTCGACAAGGACGGCACCCTTTCTCATAGCGAGCCCCACTTGCTGGATCTGGCCGAGCGCCGAATCAACGCTGCCGTGGACCTCTGGAGCGCGACCAAAGGGACACCAACAAAGGATCTGCGCCCATTGCTCAGCCGAGCCTTTGGCCTTCAGAACGGTGCTTTAAACCCGGGAGGCACCTTGGCCGTCGCAGCGCGACAGGACAATCTGACCTCAACTGCCACGGTGTTCTGTCTGCTGGGCTGCAGCTGGGCGGAGGGTCTGGCCTTGGCGGAACGCTGCTTTAACAGCGTTGATCAACAGCCCATAGGCCAGCCAGAGCCCAGCCCGCTGATGGAGCATGCGGCAACAGTGCTTCGCAAGCTGCATGCCGGTGGAGTGCAACTGGCAGTGATCAGCAACGACACACGTCTTGGCATCCAGAATTTTCTGGCTCACCATGACGTGTCAACCCTGTTCAACGACAGCTGGAGTGCTGATGACACCCCGCGTAAACCGGATCCGGAGGCGGTGCATCAAATCTGCAATCGAATGAACCTAGAGCCTGAACATTGCGCTCTGATTGGAGATGCCGAAACCGATCTGACCATGGCCCGTCAAGCCGGTATCGGCTGTGTGATCGGCTATCGAGGCGGCTGGACCCTGCCACCGGTGCTCCCATCGGCGCCGCATCTGCTTGATAACTGGCGTGATCTTGGCTTGAACGCCAACCCGTAAAGTCGCGCCATTGGCGCGATCTGTATGAGCCGTTACGTCTTCACCTCCGAGTCGGTGACTGAGGGGCATCCGGACAAGATCTGTGATCAGGTGAGCGATGCGGTGCTTGATGCCTTGCTGGCGCAGGATCCTGCCAGCCGTGTGGCCTGCGAAACCGTGGTGAACACAGGCTTATGCATGATCACTGGCGAGGTGACCTCGAAGGCCAAGGTGGACTTCATCCACCTGGTGCGCAATGTGATCAAGGAGATCGGTTACAGCGGCGCCCGTGCCGGTGGCTTCGATGCCAACAGTTGTGCGGTGCTTGTGGCTCTCGATCAGCAATCTCCGGATATTGCTCAGGGAGTGAATGAAGCCGATGACCATGCCGGCGACCCCCTTGATCTGGTGGGAGCCGGGGACCAGGGAATCATGTTCGGCTACGCCTGCAATGAAACGCCGGAACTGATGCCGCTGCCCATCAGCCTCGCCCACCGATTGTCGCGGCGGCTGGCGGAAGTGCGCCACAACGACACCCTGAATTACCTGCTCCCCGATGGCAAAACCCAGGTGAGCGTGGTGTATGAGAACGACAAGCCTGTCGCGATCGACACGATCCTCATCTCCACTCAGCATACAGCTGAAGTTGACGGGATCAGCGATGAACCGGGCATTCGCGACCGGATCACCGAGGACCTCTGGACCCACGTCGTGGAGCCCGCCACCGCAGATCTGGCCCTGAAGCCCAGCCGCGATTCAACCAAGTATCTGGTGAACCCCACCGGCAAATTCGTGGTGGGCGGTCCCCAAGGCGATGCGGGACTCACCGGACGCAAAATCATCGTGGACACCTACGGCGGCTATGCCCGCCATGGAGGGGGAGCCTTCTCCGGCAAGGACCCCACCAAGGTGGATCGTTCGGCTGCCTATGCCGCTCGCTACGTGGCGAAATGCCTCGTAGCAGCTGGTCTGGCCGAACGAGCCGAGGTGCAGCTGAGCTACGCCATCGGGGTGGCCAAACCGGTATCAATCCTGGTGGAATCCTTTGGAACCAGCCAGCTGAGCAACGACGCCCTCACAAGCCTGGTTCAGGAACATTTCGACCTGCGCCCTGGCGCCATCATCGAGGCCTTCGAGCTGCGCAACCTGCCCCAGCAACGCGGTGGGCGCTTTTATCAGGACACGGCTGCCTATGGCCACTTCGGGCGCAATGACCTCAAGGCCCCATGGGAAAACGTTGAGGCCAAAGCCGCAGAATTGCGCAAGGCCTGAACCTTCATGAACCCTCTGGTGCTCGGCCTTGATCTGGGCACCAGTGGTGTGAGAGCGGCTGTGCTGAACGCAACAGGACAGTTGCTGCACACCTCCAGCACGACCTACACCAGAGGTCTTCCCCATGCGGAGGACTGGTCCCAGGCCTGTCGCGATTTGATTCTCGGCATACCGGAGACGTTGCGCAGCCAGCTTCGGGCCATGGCCGTGGACGGCACTTCCGGCACGCTGCTGGCCTGCCGTGCTGACGGAAGTCCCATCGGGCAGGCACTGCCCTATTTCCAGGCCTGCCCCGAACAATCAGAGCTGCTTCGAGCTCTTGTGCCGGCCACCAGCCCCGCAGCCAGCAGCAGCGGCAGCCTGGCCCGGGCATTGCAGTTGTTGCAACAGATCCCGGGGGAGAATCTGTTGCGCCACCAGGCCGACTGGATCAACGGCTGGTTGCTGCAGGACTGGCGCTGGGGAGAAGAAGGCAACAACCTCCGGCTGGGCTGGAATCCGCAGCAGGGCGATTGGGATGGGGCAATCGCCCAACAGCGCTGGGCGTCAGCACTGCCCAGCATCAAGCCCAGTGGAACGGTGCTGGGTTGCATCAACAGCCACCTGGCGGTCGAGCTGGGACTTTCTCTTGAGCTGATGGTGGTAGCCGGAACAACCGACTCCAATGCAGCTGTTCTGGCAGCGGACCCTGGAGAAGCCGATGGCGTCACTGTTTTGGGCACGACGCTGGTGATGAAGCGATTCACAGCAAGGCCTTTGTTCGCCCCCGGGATCACGAACCATCGTGTGGGAGGGCGCTGGCTCTGCGGAGGGGCCTCCAATGCAGGAGCAGGGGTGCTGCGACGCTTCTTCAATGACAGCCAGCTGCGGGAACTGAGCCGCCAGATTGACCCCGAGAGTTCAAGCGGCCTGAGATACGTTCCGCTGCCTGGCAAGGGCGAGCGGTTCCCCGTGGACGATCCCGGCCTGATGCCCGTCTTGGAACCGAGGCCGGTGAGTGATGCCTTGTTTCTGCATGGGCTGTTTGAAGGGCTCGCAGCGATTGAGGCGCAGGGCTGGAAGCGCCTGGAAGAACTGGGTGCGGAACCACCCAAGCGGGTGATCAGCCTTGGGGGAGGGGCTCGCAATCCCCAGTGGCGTCGCCTGCGGGAACGCAGGCTGGGCTGCCCCGTGCGGAGCTGCACCTTGCCACCGGCCGCTGGTGTGGCAAGGCTGGCATTGCAGGCCCTGCACAGGGGAGAATCGGCACAGCAGCACCGATGAGATGCCCACCAAACTGAGCGAATTTCTGGCGATCGGGCTGTTTGTGGTACTTGCGGGGTACGTCGGATTCAGTGGCATCCGCCTCGGATTACTGCTCTGGCAACGTTTCGCCTGATCCAATTGCTGCAAAGATCAAACTGAGAACCCGTCATTGTCATGACCGCTGACCCCCTGAACGACGCCGTAAGCACACGGATCTGTCAACACATGAACGACGATCACGCCGAAGCTGTGCTGGCCTATGCCCAGCATTACGGCGGCGTCAGCGATCCTTCGTCTGCCCGCATGTTGGCCGTGAAGCCGGATGCGATGGAGATCGAGGTGGATGGCAGCAACTTGAGCATCGCCTTCGATCACACCCTCACAGACAGCGAGGATGCCCATCGCACCCTGGTGGCGATGCTGCGGGCGATGCCCAAGAAGGAGGGCTGAGGGGAACGCTTCCGGCGAATCGACGTCAGCAAAGTTGCGTGCTCTGATTGAAATCGGTCAAACACTGCTGATTCAGCCGGTCTGCCCGTTGTGCCGTCACACCCTCCACGACGCCGGCCTCGGGCTCTGCCCAGCCTGTCGAGACAATCTCCAGCTTTCCAGCACTGGATGCCGAGGCCTCCATCCCCTGCCCTGGTGGGCATTGGGGAATTACGACGGTGCACTCCGTTGCTGCCTGCTGAAGCTCAAGCGGACCCATTGCGAACGGGTCCTGAACGCCCTGCTGAACAACCTCAAACCCCTGCTCCCTGAAACGGATGGCGAGGGGCTGGTGCCGATTCCAAGCTGGAAACGCCGGCGCGGCAATCTGCTGCCATTGCAAATGGCCGCTGGGCTGGGCGACGTGCAGCGCGATCTGCTGCAACGTTCGCAAGCCGGCATTGGCCAGCACCATCTCAATCGTCGCCAGCGGCTGATCAACCTGAAAGGTGCCTTTCAAAGCCCACCCTCGAATCAGCCTCAGAAGCTCTGGCTTGTGGATGACATTCTCACCACCGGAGCAACGGCTTTGGCAGCACAGACAGCCCTCACAAAAGCAGGCCACCACGTGCGTGGCCTGATCTGTTTGGCACGTACACCGAACCCCCGACCCAGGCGGTGATTTAAGATCGCAGTGTCGTGAAAACGACAAGCCGGGATAGCTCAGTTGGTAGAGCAGGCGACTGAAAATCGCCGTGTCCCCAGTTCAAATCTGGGTCCTGGCATGCAATGTTTGCACTCATTTCGTGTCGTACATCTCACCGGATGCAGGAACGGATCGAGTCTTCGACAACGCCGACAGCTTTGCCATGGTTTTTGACAGAACCTGGAAGCGTCTGAAGAGTCAAGCAACAGCAGATTCGACCGAAATCGACTTTGCCGAGCAGGTTTTAGCCGAAATGACCGACCACCCTTTCCTGATCAGCTCTCCAGAGATGGCAAGGCAGGTGGCCGCTTTTCGGATCCGGCTCCTCGATCTCAACTGATCAGGCTGTCATCAGATCGATCTGAGGATCATCGACATACTCAGTGTCATCACTGGAAGCGTTCGGTTCTGCAGTGTCCTCATTGTCAGGCGTCAACTGGATCACTTCAGCTGTCTCCTCAGGCTGAGGCTGAGGTTGAGGTTCTGCCAGCTCGACCGGTGCCAACCGATCCCGCAGCATGCGAACTTTCTCCTCACTTGCGGAGAGGAGCTCATCGGCGTCATCGTTGATGGCAACGTCTGCCGCATCCGCCAACTGTTGGCCCTCTACTTCGGCCAGCCTGGCTTCAAGGGCCATCACCCGGTCAGCAAGGATCTCGGCGACTCCGCTCAGACTCAACAGCTGACTGCAAAGCTGCTGCTCAAAAGCGGAGCGCGGGGAAGAGATTGTCACCGGGCTGGCCTCGTGAAAAGGAGATTTCGCCGATGGTATCGATGCTATTAGGCATGTAAACACCCAGAGCTCAAGGGAGGGCTGACTTAAATTCCCTCGGTTGACAGCGGAACAAAATGGCCTGGCAGTGGAAAAGGGTCCTCAAGATCAGCGCCTGGGTGGCCGTTTTGATCATTGCTGTGGTGTATCTGCAACGCTACGGCATTGGTCCTTTAAAGGAGGCCGTGGATGACATGGGCTTCTGGGCACCCCTAGGACTGTTTCTTTTGCGGGGCATCAGCATCATTCTTCCAGCCTTACCAAGCTCCGTGTATTCGCTATTCGCGGGATCTCTGCTCGGTTTCAAACTGGGCTACATCACGATCATCCTGTCGGATCTGGTGTTCTGCAGTTCAGCCTTCTTCATCGCACGACGATGGGGGCGAGGCCCGGTAAGCCGTTTGGTAGGGGCACGAGCGATGGAGAAAATCGACGGATTCTCCAAGAACCAACTGGAAGGTAACTTCTTTTTAATGACTGGACTGCTGATGACAGGGCTGTTCGACTTTCTGAGCTACGCGATTGGAATCAGCCGCACCGATTGGAAGCTATTTGCACCGGCCCTGTTGATCAGCGTGCTGATCAGCGATTCGATTCTGGTTGCCGTGGGAGCCGGTGCGGCCCAGGGAGCAAGCATCACCCTCGGCCTCGCTCTTCTGGCCATGTTCGCATTGGCAACTCTCACTGGTGTGCTCAAGAACAAGTCGAAAGCAAAAGAGGAAATCGAGGTGTGACCCATAACCTCAAGCTGTCTTACATTACGTTCGATCGGAAGGCCCCGAATGAATGTGCTGACGGATCCAAGAATTGAATCCCTTCGAGGTAGCGCAGGGGATAACGGCAAACTGAACTATGCCATTGGAGAGAATTACTTTCAGATTAATCTCCTAAACGAGAATATCGACCTCTGGAAGCAAACCTTTCAACAGAACAACTTTACAGACAACCTATTATTGGCCTGTGATAAAAACAATGGAGATTTGATCACCACCAAGCTCACCTGGGTTGTGGGATCAGCCATCAGAGGAGCAAGCGCAAAAAATGCCTTAGAAGCCGCAAAACTACTGACTAAAATGGGCGTGGTAGAGGAAGTTGCGAAAGCAGCAGTTGACTATTGCCCAGGCCTAGGAGAAGACCTGGTTTGGGCATTTTACTTAGAGAGACATGGCTGGTTAACGGCTACTCCGGTTGCGCGAACAAAAAGCTAGGCCACAGAACAAAGAAAAGTGCAAATAATGGAATGATTGGCAAATAGACAAAAAAAGGGGGCTGGCCTAAGCCAACCCCCAAGAAATCTTTCAGAGAATCTCAATTACCGTAGCTGAACTTTCCACCGTACATACGCTGGAATGCTGCGTTACGAGCATCACCAACAGCTCTGGTGTAAGAGAAAGGTCCGGAGTCAGAAACAAAAGCGGGGGCCCGCAATTTGACACCCTTATTGAGGTAGCCAACAAGAAGGCTCATGCCGCCCATCGCATTTTCGGAGCCGGCGTTAGCGGGCGTAACCTCAGCCATACCCAGGAAGGTTGAGCATGATGCTCTGGCCTCAGATTTAAAGGCCCGCAGGTAAGGCACCGTATCAGTGCCAAAAGTTTCAAGATATTCCTCGGAAGTCACCAAAGAATCAACAAAGGCATCAAACCCATGATCCGCAATGAACTTGACAGAAGCTCCGATTTCTCCCTGATCGATAGGAGGACGTCCGAGCAGATGCTTGGTGGTGAGTTCGATGCCACGAATAGGTGACACAGCATGGAAAAACTTGGACTTATACAAGTCAGATTTAACCAAACCAGCCATAAATCCCTGAACCTTGATGCGGCCATCCCGCAAGAAAGCCTCCAAAGATGTCAGCCGTTGACTGTCATTGATGCTGATATTGCCAAAGACCTGTTTGTAGGCAGAAGAAATTGCAAGCTCGAGAGATGACTCGCCTGCAGCGGCATAGGAATGATTAACGGCCGAGAAGGGGCAAACCTCGTGAAGACGCGGGCCCATCCCAATGCCCATTGATGCACATTGATTTTGCTTAAACTCTGCAGGCGTAGCAGCAGCCCTTGACTTGAAAGAACCAGAACTTTTAGCCGCATCAACAGAATTGGAATGCGCAAAAGAAACTGTTTGTTGATGGGTGAAGTCTCTCTTGTACTTAAGGGCTGGCATAAAAAAGATGTGAATACGGGGAAAATACAGTGGATTATGAGATTACGAGAAAAATCTTTGCAATAGTTCAAGCACGGCCCAAGGCGCTTGCGGGCCAAAGAGGTTCAACCAACAGATTGAAGTCTAAAAAACGAAAAAAAACACAAAACAAAGCAACTAAGAGAATCAAACAAAGGGACTAGAGCTCACGTAAAATCAATAAATCAAAAAAGAAAGCAAGTAGATACGCAGCACAGCACAGAAGCATTCCAAAGAACCAAAGGTGCCGATGATAAGAAACGACGAAGAGTTGATAATAATTGTCAGCCGCAAAGCAAATGCAACGGAACAAAAATGCGAGAAGGCAAAAGTAAAGAGTTATAAACAAGGGGATCTTGGGCGAACAAAGGGCGTAAATTAATTTATGAAAAATAAATTGAGGGCATGAGTGAATCGAGTCCGCAAATCAATGAATTAATTAAAAAGGCGAAAGTTCAAGGATTGAGTGACGACATAACTCTGAACATTGAAGTGAGAACAGCCATAAAGAATGCAGACGAAGAGAAAAGACATTTGACGCAAGAGGAGATCAGAAAGATTTGCAAAATCTCAGGAACAATTACAAGCGAAATATCAAAGATTCAAACCAAATCAAATGATCTAGTTACAGCATCAAGAAAGGGACTGCTGGAGGAACAGCCTGATCTAGTAAAGCCAGGAGGAGCACTATATCCAACTGAAAGAGCAGAAGCCTGCTGGAGTGATTGCTGGCAATTTCATCGAGTTATTAATTATGCATATGCATGCAACAAAACAAAGTTCACCAGCCCAAAAGGAATGGCTGCCCTAAGAGAACTTTATAAAAAAATGGGTGTACCGATAAGCGGGCTAAGCACAGCTCTCAGATACCTTGAAATTTTGACAATAGAGGAGGTGGGAACTGCCAAGGGCAAAGCACAACTGACAAATATTTTTGAGCATCTCATGCAAGAACTTAATATTGCTGCTGTTAAGACCTGATAAGACCTATCAATGCACGAGTGAGGCTCGAGGCGGATAGGATAAAGTAAATATACTCAGAAGTCACGCATGGGAATCCCGCTACTTGAACACCCGCTATCAACTCAAAATTCCCGTGTTACAGATCTGGCGGGTGATAACAGCACAAACCAGCCACAGAACATTGGATCTGTAGCAGCAGGTGATGAAGGAGTCAGGACGACGATCGATGCATCAATCGAGAAGGCATATCGACAAATATTTTTTCACGCAATGAGCTGTGATAAAGACCCAAATCTTGAATCACAACTTCGAAGTAAAAACATAACCGTTCGGGACTTTATTAGGGGGTTGCTTCTGTCTGAGAGGTTTCAACAGGGTTACTACCAATGCAGTTCAAATTACAGAATGGTGGACCAGGTCGTTGGGCGTGTATTAGGCAGACCAGTCCACGGCGATGCGGAAAGAAGGTCATGGGCCGTGTTGATAGGAGAGAAAGGATTTACACGATTTGTGGACGAGATACTGGAAAGCAATGAATACATGGAAAGCTTTGGTTACGACCTCGTACCACAACAACGTTCAAGAATACTGCCAGGGAAAAGTATTGGTGAATTGCCAATTTATCAAAAATATCCACGCTACGGAATGGACTGGCGTAACTCACTACAAATGCGAGCTCCCTCTGCACAAGGGAAACTTGCCCTGGAAACGCCAGCAGAAATGTCTGCCAATTGGGTGAATGGGAAGGTCCCAACGTTTGCACTTAGGCTTTGGCTTGCTCTCATCGTTGCTGGAGGTATCGAAATCACACGTCTATTGATTACAATTGCAGTATCGATGCTGAGAACTTAAAGATCAACATGGGGCATTCAAACAAACTCGACTTAGATCAATGGAAAAAACCAGAAGAGACTAGTCCAGAGAAACTGGAAGACGGAATCGTTGATGCGAGAGGTGCAGATTGGAGAAGGATTAAATTAGGCAAGCTCAATCTCACGAAAGCAAAACTCTGTAGATGTGATCTACGGGGAGCCGATTTGTCCTTATGCCAGTTGAATGAAGCAGATTTACGTCTAGCGAAATACGATAGTGATACAAAATTCCCTGATCAATTTGATATTTCGACAAGTGGAGCAATTGGTCCGGGGGCTAAGCTCAATGGTGCCTATCTGAACGGCACTGACTTAAGGGAAATGGATTTAAGGAAAGCGTCGTTGATGGGAGCCTACCTCAGCGGAAGCGACTTGTCGGGAGCACTACTGGATGGTGTCTCACTGGCTGGAGCAGATCTGCGATCAGCGATTATGAGAGGAACAATGTGCCGAGATACACGATTTGGAACTAGTGAATTGAATATGACAGATCTCAGGGGTGCAAATCTTCAAGGAGCAAACTTAGAGAATGTTGAATCAATCAAGGGTGCTGATTTCACATTATGCACAGGATTGGGAGAGCAAATTCAATATCTATTGAACCGTCCGAGTGCTGAGCTGGATTGCTGGAACCCATTAACCAGATCAACAACTCGCACAAGCCTTGAATCGCTGGAATAACACGGGGAGGGGAGCCGACGAAAGTTTATTTACAAAGCTGCATGCATAGTCGCAATCGTTTGCACGCCACCCGCCCGCAATTCAATGGGTTGCGCACGACAGGCAACATATGAACACAATTGATTGAGGTTTATAAAGAAAGCGGTTGGCCGCAAGCCATCTAGACGATCATTGCAGGGCGAAACGCGAGCTCATCCATGCCCTTCGGTCCTGCCTCGCTACTTGGGGTCGAACGCTTCTCTCAGGACAGCGAAGCACCTGTCGAACTCTTGCCAGGAGCAACTGACGCCAACAAAGAGGAAATCATTCGCTCTTTGTACAAGCAAGCTCTTGGCAATGCCTATGTCATGGACAGCGAGCGACAAATTGTCTCAGAGTCTCAGTTCAAACTGGGAGAGATCAGTGTTAGAGAGTTCATTCGGAGATTGGCAAAAAGCGACCTTTATCGAAGCAGGTTTTTTGAGAGTTGTGCCAGATATCGCTACATTGAATTGACGTTCAGACATCTACTCGGAAGAGCTCCCGTAGATTTTGAAGAAATGAGAGCTCATTCAGAAAGACTCGATAGCCAAGGATATGAAGCTGATATTGATAGCTTCCTCGATTCCGAAGAATATCAAAATTACTTTGGTGAATGGGTGGTTCCATACCAAAGAGGATGGAAGACAGAAAGCTGTGGAACAATGCAGGAATTTACCTGGAGTTTTCAGCTACTTCGAGGTAATAGCAGCAGCAGCCTTAAAGGTGATCTTTCAGGTATCAAGAGCAAATTAGGTGGTGCTGTTTACCAAAACAAACCATTAGCTGTCATTCCACCATCATCCACTGAAACCCAGGGATGGAGCTTCCGACCATCAACAAACTTGCAGGATGCACCAGCAAGATTGGGCGTGGGTGCTGGCGACCAAGGAATTACATACCGAGTCGAAGTCACTGCCTACAGCGCAAACAACGTTCGAAGAATTTCTAGATACACAAGAAGTAATAGAATCTTCTACGTTCCATTTGATAAACTTTCCGAGCAATTCAAAAGAATTCACAAGGAAGGTGGGAAAATAGCAAGCATCACTCCTGTGAACTAATTTTTCAATTCAACAACTTACTCAACTCAATTTACTAAACAGATGTCTAACAATCAGCAAGCTCAAGGGTTCGGTGCGACTAAGAAATGGGATCAACCAGTTCAGTTTCAGCACAAAGGTAAAAAGGAGAAAAAAGCAGCATTAACACCCGGAGAATTTTTAAAGCAATCCTGTGACCAAATGGCGATTGGTGTGGGGCCACGATCCCACAGCGACTGCCCCCATAGGGTGACAAGTGAGTGCTACAGCCCTGATGACGCTTCTGCGCTTGCTACAACGATCAATGCTGCATACCGACAAGTCTTTGGTAATGCTCATGTGATGGATTTCGAGCGTTGCAAAGAACTAGAAGCTCAACTAAAAGATGGTCGCTTAACGGTAAGGGAATTCGTTAAAGGGCTCGCCAAATCGAGTTTCTACAAGAAGAGATTCTTTGAAAGTGTTGCCCCTCAACGCGGCATTGAAATGAATTTCAAGCACTTGCTGGGTCGCGCACCAGAGAATCAGGGTGAGGTTTCCAAAAAGATTGAGCTCTTGTCATCCAGCGGATATGACACAGTCGTTGACAGCATTGTCGACTCCGCAGAGTACTTAGAAGTTTTTGGGAGCGATGTTGTTCCCTACGCACGCTCTTGGAATTCTCCAGCTGACCTATCAACAGCGGCATTTCCGCTGTTGGCAGCTCTTTCCAAAAGCTTTGCAGGAAGTGATAGCGCGAGAGGTGGTAGCCCAGCGCTAACAAGAAACCTTGCTAGTGGTGTTGCCCCAAGAATTAGTGTTCCAAGCCAAGCCTTCAGCTTTGCACCCACACAAGCCAGTATTACCTCAACGAAATTCGCTCCAAAAGCACCTGGTGTTACAAGTGGGAAAGATTCTGGCCCACTGAGAGGCGATGCGTATGTAACATTCGGATTAGCGCAAAGAGAGCAGGAGAAATACCAGCGCTGCCCTGGTGATACAGCGGATCAGGTCAATGCTTTAATCCGCGCAACCTACAAGCACGTGATGGGCAACCCCCATTTGATGGAATTTGAAAGGGCTATCAGTGCAGAAAGCAAGTATGCAGAAGGATTTTTAAGCACAAGAGAACTGGTTCGTGCCATCGGACTGTCTGCCGAATACAAGCGAAGATTCTTTGAATCCAATGCTCCGTATCGATTCATTGAACTGAATTTCAAACATTTTCTCGGTAGAGCGCCTCAATCTCAGGCAGAAATCAGTGAACACACCAAAATCTTGGCAGAAGGTGGGTATGAAGCTGAAATTAGCAGCTATGTAGATAGTAGTGAATATCAAAATATCTATGGAGAGGATACTGTTCCTTACGCACGGATCCTTAGCGAGAATGGTCGTTCACAAGTATCCTTCAACAGACATCTCAACTTGGCAGAAGGCTTCGCTGCAAGCGATACCGTACTAACCGGATCCAGCCTTGTGAGATCAGTTGCTACAAATAGTGTACCCAGTGGATGGAGCAAAACATCAACCAGAATTAATCGTACAGGTACTCAATCGGGATCGGCAGATCAAACAACGAAGCGATTCAGAATCACTGTATCGACTCAGTCAGCAAGAACTCGACAAAGAACAGCGGGCAACACATATCTTGTTTCCGGCAAAGATATGTCCAGCCAAATGAAATACATTCATGCGCGGGGTGGCACAATCACGTCAATCACAGAAGTGATGTAACTAATAAATCACTAATTAATTGGGGTCGCAAAAACGACCCCTATTTTTTGCATACATAACAAAAAACCAATGTCTCAAATCACAACTCTTTCGTCAAAAGCCAATGTAGACATCAGTCATTCGGCTGATGTCATCAATCAAGCCTACAAGCAAGTCTTCGGCAATAAACACATGATGGAGCTGGACAAGAATCCATCCATTGAAGCTTTGTTTATGAATGGTGACTTGTCAGTACAAGACCTTGTCACGGCAATGGCTCAATCCGATACCTACAAAAAATTATTTCTGGAAACGAATAACCCCTACAGATTTGTTGAACTAAATTTCAAACATCTTTTAGGTAGGCCACCTCATGATCAAGCTGAACTGATGAGTCATGTAAGGCTTCTTCAGGAAGAAGGATATGAAGCAGAAATTACAAGCTATACATATTCAGACGAGTACTATGCAGCCTTTGGCGTTGATAACGTCCCTTATGATCGCGCAAAAGAAAGTATGGTTGGTGGGAAAACATTAAACTATGCACGATCTAATGCATTAGATGCAGGTTTTGCGGGTTACGACAATGCATCCAAAGATTCGAAACTTCTGAAGAGTCTTTGTATGGATAGTGCACCAGCAGCGGTTGAAAGAAAAGGTGTTGGCTTCTCCAATAAAATCACAATCTGTTGGACCTCGAATCGCCAAGTAGGTGCTAATCGTCGCGTTGAGCAGCGTTCAGTCATAGCTCAAACATCAATGTCTGCAACAATTAAAACGATCCTGTCCCAAGGCGGCAAAATCGTTTCTATTTCAAAAATTTAACTTTTACGCTTTAAAGCCTGGGAATTCTCACTCCGTGAGAGAATACCAAAACTATTAAAGCAACAATCTAAATCATTCAGATTCTTAATTATGCCCATTTATCGTTCCAGCCCACAAAATCAAGAGAATCAAACAGAATTTGAACAATCAGTCTCGTCTACACCAATGGCGGTATCCCTGATGGTCGATTCTATGGTTAATATGATCCAGATAAACCGTTCAAAGCTGGATGAGCGTCAAACCGATTTTAGATAGTAAAACAATGACAATTGAGCAATTCATTGCTCAAAGCGAAGGATCCTGGAGATCAATGAGATCGGGCCATTCACTTGCATTTCAGCAATTTGAAGAAGTGCTTAGTGAAATAACGATTGAAAAAATTGATAAAAATGAAGAAGGGGTTAATGAGTTATACCAAAATTACAAAAAAAATGAGATTGAAGTACATACATTTATTCAACCATTTAAAATGAGTTGGTCTGCAGAGAGCGATTGGGAACCAGATGATCCTTCCGAAGTCTCTTCGGGTACTTGTATAATAATTCCACTGAAGAAAGATGATGAAAGTGGTTTATTAATACGAAGCCTAGGCTATGCCGAAGCACAGATAGCGCAGTCAAGTTATCAATTTTCGAGCGATGGGACATTGGTCCTGAAAACACATTATGAACAATCAATAGCAGAGGAAAGGATATGGTTTGTAAGTGAAAATGTCAGATGTAGATCATCCATTTTGAAAACCTCGGAAGGGAGCGGAATACTGCAAACATCATTCGCCTCAGAAGTAAAAAGAATTAGCCTATAAATAAAATGAAAACAATTAAAGATATAGAAAACTTTGCGAAAATATTGGCTGGATGCTATGACAACATTGATCAGTCACAGGAGAATCCAAAAGATTTTGCTCGCATACATATATATTTCAGACCTCTTCCCTGGGAAATATTCAATGGTGTAGGATTTTATTCAGAACAAGTTTATGAATTTGCTCCATGGGAACCCTATAGACAAGGTATACATAGTCTTGAAATCTCAGATGACATCTTTATTGTTAACAACTACGGCTTTGACAATGCTCAACGCATTGCGGGAGCAGGTAAAAATCCAGATCTGCTCAAACATCTAAACAAAGATACTCTTACACAAAGGTGTGGATGTTCAATGCACTTTCGCGAAAACTTGCCAGGTAATTATATTGGCAAAGTTGAGCCTGGTAAAAAATGTTTAGTTCCAAGAGATGGAAAAATAACTTATCTTGTTAGCGAAGTCGAAGTCAATAAACATCAATGGATAAGTCGAGACCGTGGCTACGATCCCAAAAATGATCAGCAAGTATGGGGCTCTGAGCATGGAAAACTAATCTTCAAAAGAATTGCAAGCTATTCTGATCAAATAAAAGCAGAGCAATTTAATGAAGGAAAAATTGAAGAATGGAAGACAAACTAAAACAATTAAAAACATGGGTCAGATCACAGCATCTCATATGCGTTGGTACAGACTTTATTTTTGAAACGGTAGATCAGACTCAATTAGATAAATTTGAAGTGTGTATACAATCAATCGGAGGAAGAATTAGGAAAATAGAAGCCGTAGGTAACTGGCCAATGGGTCCAAGAAGATCATTTAAAATACTAAGAGCTACTTGTAGCGTACCAAGACCTGGAGGCGAAAATATAGTGACTTACTGGGCAAAAAAAGGGAGTCGACAAACTAGATATTCAGACATTAGCAGTTAAAGATTTAATCATCAAACCAACCCATCCAAGTGTCACCGGCAAAATCAGTATGCTTGCTCCATTTTCTAAGTATAGCCGAAGAGTCAAATTCATAACCTCTTGAAGCAGCTATTGAAATCACTTGATCTTGATTTAACGCAGATTTAATCTCGGTCTTTAGCTTATTATCGCTAAGAACAAGTGAAATAAATGCCTCAAGATTTGAGTCTTGTATAGAGGATGAATCGGCTGACATCAGAAAGAATTTTATGTAACTATAACATAATTCAATCCTTGTTGTGGCGTTTGTGATCAAACACCAGGCATTAACATATTACGCCAAGGCTTTACTCTTCGAAAAGCCCATGTCCAATGATCAGCTGCAGTATTCGATACAACATCGAGATCTTCGGAACTCAATAAAGACAGATCATTACTGACAAAATCATTCCACTGAGATTGGGAAAAAACAAAGCCCTTGGATTCTGCAAAGTCGACAATGTCATGATCAGTTTTACAAGCCTTCAGGCCAGTAGCAATACTGTGGTCATCAACAACAGCATTAACGAATTCAAGTAATTGAGAATCCATCGAAAATCAACAAGATTCAATCCAAAGAGCAAAATTAATTTTGCTACAAATCATCTGCAGCACCAGCGGACCACCTGGACAACGTAAAAGGCGCCAAGGAATATTAGCCTCAAGAATGCCAGAATCGACAGTAATTTTCGGTGGGCTTGTTGCCTGTTCTAAAGGTATTAATGCCATGCCAGTAATTGATGAATCAATGCCATCAACGAAAGACTTTAAACCCGCTGTATCATTAATTAGATTGAGATTATTTTGCAGGCTAGGATTATCACGAATACTATCCACAAATAGCGACAAAGCTTTTTCGCGTTCAGGGGAAGCTGGCATAATCATATAAGCCTATCGAAACACTATAACAGAAACAAGGATTAACGAAAAGTTCACGTAGACAGTGAACGCAACCCGGGAACAGACAAGACTGATGGGGGAGGCGTTCAATATAGTAAATTGTAAAACTTATAGAATCAACAGAATATCAATCCAGTAGGATATAAAAAATTTAAAAGCGGCGGCCCAGCTTTCTCATAAAATGGCGGAACGTTTTGACAATCTGACTGAAGGTCTTACCGAAGAAAAGGCAATCAATTTGATTCTGGCAGACCCTGAAAAATTAGATCGCCCCGTTGATAAATACATGGCTGCGACAAGACTAGGTGCAAGCAACACAGAAGAATCACTTCAAGTATTACTAGCTGCGACAGAGCTAAGCCCAGAAAATTTATACGACCGTATAACAAGACGCAAGGCTATTGATGCTTTGGGGAGAAGAAAAGACCCAAGAGCGAAGCCATATCTCATCAAAGTTCTATCCGGCGAAGATGAGGCAGCGGTAATCAATGCTATCGATGCAATAACAAAACTCGGCCAAGAACTTACAAAAGATGAGGAGAAACTTCTGATTAACACCTTAGAAGGTGAAGATATTCAAAAACGTGCTGCAATTCAGGCCCTATGCAAAATGAAAGTTACCAATGCGAAGCCGAAGATAGATTTACTAAGCAATGACACCAATCCGCTCGTATCGGGTGCAGCAAAGGCGTATCTTGCAAAAGTATATGATCAGATCGAAAAACTTGATGACTTGATTCCGCAACTTAGTGACAAGACTGCAGGAAGAAGAAGATCTGCGGTCATTGATTTGGGGGATGCAGGTGATGTTCACCGAATCAAGGATATCGTTTATGCCCCTGTATCGATGTCTTTACGAGCCAGAAGTGCATTCAATTTAGTAGACCCATTGAAAACCGCAAATGTTGCGGCAGAGTATGAATCACTTATATGCGAACTTCTAAAAGATAATCCTGAGAAATTAAATTTAAGGCCTGAATGGATTTGCGACATTAATCCAGAGGACATCGTGAACAATCTTCAGCACAGAGATGAAGCCAGACAATATGGTGGAGCACTGAGCCTAATGAGACTAGAAATACCAAAAAGACTGGAACTAATAGATGAAATAAAAGAAAAACTTTGGAGCGACTACGTAACCCATTATTACTTAACATCCGTAGTTAGCCTTCAAAAAATAGAAAGCAAGGCTGAGCTCATTCGTTTGGCGCTAGCAGAAACAATCCCTCAATACACAAAATCAAGAATTGCTGCTGCTTGGGGATGCCTCAACTTAGGGCTCACTGATCAAAAACCTTTACTTGAAGAATTGGCAGAAGAGGCCCCATGGATACCACTGAAATGGACGTGCAAACATGTTCTTAAGCAGATGTGATGGAAATCAGGATCAAGACAAGAGGCAATCCGTGAAAAAAGTTACTTCGTATGTCAACGAATGTGTACTGACTTTTCTTTTGTCAACTTGTGTGTCCTGACAAGCGGGTCTGAGAATCTGTCCAAACAAGCAAGGCTATTGTCATTCGTGATGCGGAATGCATCCCCCTCAAACACGTATTCCACAACTTATGCTCGACGCATTCTCCCGGGCTGCAGTGTCAGCTGACTCCAGCGGCTCTTTTATCGGTGGAGGTGAGCTTGCCTCACTGAAAGCCTTCATTGCTGATGGCAACAAGCGTTTGGACGCAGTTAACGCCATTTCTTCAAACGCCAGCTGCATCGTCTCTGACGCAGTTGCAGGCATTTGCTGCGAGAACACTGGTCTGACCGCCCCCAATGGTGGCGTATACACCAACCGCAAGATGGCTGCATGCCTGCGCGATGGTGAGATCGTTCTTCGTTACGTCTCCTACGCACTGCTGGCCGGCGATGCGTCCGTACTGCAGGATCGTTGCCTGAACGGACTTCGCGAAACCTACGCTGCTCTGGGCGTCCCCACAGGATCTGCCGCCCGCGCCGTGGCAATCATGAAGGCAGCTGCCAGTGCTCTGATCACTAACACCAACAGTGGTGCCAAGAAAATGGCCCTCACTTCTGGTGACTGCGCCAGCCTGTCTGGTGAAGCAGCTAGCTACTTCGACATGGTGGTCAGCGCTATTAGCTGAGTCACAGACTGAATCCTAGTAAATTTCAACATTTCACTTCTAAATCATGAAGTCTGTCATCACCACCGTTATCGGTGCAGCCGATAGCTCCTCACGTTTCCCTTCAGCCTCCGATATGGAGTCTGTGCAAGGTTCCATTCAGCGTGCTGCTGCACGTTTGGAAGCTGCTGAAAAGCTCGCTGGCAACTACGACGCCGTTGCTCAAGAAGCTGTCGATGCTGTTTACAGCCAGTACCCCAATGGTGCTACTGGGCGTCAGCCTCGTAAGTGTGCAACAGAAGGCAAGGAAAAGTGCAAGCGTGACTTCGTTCACTACCTGCGTCTGATCAACTACTGCCTGGTCACCGGTGGCACCGGCCCCCTGGACGAGCTGGCAATCAACGGTCAGAAGGAAGTGTATAAGGCACTCAGCATCGATGCTGGTACCTATGTTGCTGGCTTCTCCCACATCCGCTCACGTGGTTGTGCCCCCCGCGACATGAGCGCACAGGCTCTGACTGCATACAACCAGCTTCTGGACTACGTCATCAACTCCCTGGGTTGATTCTCAGTTCCGTTGAAACTGATGTTTCTTAAGTGATCGAGGGGATGAGCTAAGGCTCATCCCTTTTTTTTAACGAATTTCAAGAAGCATCTATGGACGTATTTGCATTGTATCAACCAATGAAATCCTGATCGAAGATATTAAAATCTTTGGTCAAATTAATTCGATCAACAAATGCGACTCCTCAGAGAACGCAATTATAGAAATAGATAATTGACCCAACAAAACTCGAATCCTTCGTCAAAACAGAAATTTTTTTCTCCGAATAAAGGCAATTAGCTACGCATTTGCGTACTGATGCTTATTCTGAGGGAAAGATATTTTGAACACCAACCTCCCACCTCATCATGCTCAGTACGCAAACCAGTCCTGCTGGAATGGCCTCAACAAACAAAACAAGGTCAGCTTCGTATTCAATAGCAAGCAAGGCAGGAAAAAATACAGTAACAAGAACAGTTGCTGGATCCATTGCAGACTTCAAGCGAAACACATGCTCGTCGATGGGTTTAGGCATTGGACCTAGGCTTCATAGTGAGTGTCCATTCGGTTCAGTTTTTGATGAATATCATCCCAGTGACTCAGCTGCGCTGGAACGCACTATTAAGTCTGGGTATCGCCAAGTATATGGTAATCAACCACCGACTGAATTAGAAAGATGCACATCCTTAGAAGCGCGATTAATGAATGGTGAAATCACAGTTCGTGATTTCGTGAATGGTCTTGCGAAATCTGAATTTTACAAGAAGCACTATTTTCATTCTGTCGCCCCTCAAAGGGGTATTGAATTAAATTTCAAACACTTGCTTGGCAGAGCACCACTGAATCAAGAAGAGATTCAGAACAGCATCAAGCTGCAAGCTGAAGAAGGATTTGAAGCTTTGATCGATAGTTTGACGGATTCTGCTGAGTATTCCGAAGTGTTTGGTTCATCAATAGTCCCCTATTGGAGAACAGGTGATTCTTATGCTGGCATGATGACCTCTTCATTTAACATGATGAGAGAGTTGGGCAGCACAAAGGTGGCTGTCAGCGACAGTGCACAAGGTGCAAGAAGTAGAACAACAAATCCACTAGCAACAGCAGTAATATCAATGTATACAACAACAATGAAGCCAGTACCTTCACTGCCAGTGCAGAAATACGCTGGTCACAACCCACCCAAGGTCACAGGTAAAGCGTCATTCCGACCATTTGGAGTTCACTTCTAAAAAATAGAGTAAGACTAACTCAATCGAGATTACGTTTACTATTGATTCAATCAACTCCCTACCACAATAGGGAGTTTTTTCTTGTCGATTTTCAAATCACACAGGAAGAGCCCAAAGAAAGATAATTCCCTATTGCTATAGACTAGATTGAATCAACAAAACTCTGATAAGAGCAGTGCAGCAGAGTCCCTCAGACCTCTCGTCCATCAGCAATAGTCAGCTGACGGAAGAAGAGGCTCTTCAATTGGCCGATGAACTCACTAACAAGTTAATGGAGGGGGAAACACCAAGCTCAGATCAAGAGTCCATACAAAAAATGGTGGCAGGATTAGGTGATACTCGCGGTAAATTAAGACTTACATTCGCAAAAAGTTTAGGTGCCATTGGAACAGAGGCAATTCCAATTTTGTGCACAGCTCTACGAAAACATGAAAACGTTGTTGTTAGAAGAGCCTCCGCAAAAACGCTGAACTTAATTGGTAGTAAAACCGCATTGCCCTATCTCCTAGAAGCTTTTCTTGAAGACGATGATCCGGTCGTTCTAGGCTCATCAGCAGGAGCAATGGCAACCATTGGTCCAGATGCATTGGAATCACTGTTGGGAATATTGGTGAATCCAGAATGTACGCCATTCCAGGTTGGATTGATCAATCTAGCGCTCACATTTATTGGAGCAAAAGCACCAGAAGCATTACTGGAAGCATGTGATTCACCCCATGCAGAAGTGCGAGTAGCAGCCATCTCAGCACTTGGAGATCAAATCCAAGCCTTGCAAGACAACAAAGCAATGGACCGCCTTATTAAAGCAGTCGATGACCAGAGCAGTGAGGTAAGAGCCGAAGCAGTCACCTTGATTGGGAAATCATGTGATGCAGAAGATGTACAGGATCTACTGATTAAAAAGCTAAGCGACACAGACCCACAGGTGAGAAAGAATACTGCGCTCTCGTTGATGAAGCTCACTGCTTTTCAAGCAATAGAAGGGCTTACAAACGCGGCTAATGCCGAAGAAGATTCAGATGTCAAGAAAGTGATTAATGTTGCGATTAAAATTCTAAGAACAGGCAATGAATAAATAAAATTTTCAACTAATTACATCTCTGTCAACGGATTTAATTCGTCCTTATAGAAGCATGATAAAAAGCAAAGCAAGGTCAATGAGATCAGGAGTCTGCTGATAAGATCAAAAGAGATTTTGGTCTTCAGACATGTCAAGAGCCGAATTCATTCGTTTCATTGGTGTTCTTCGGGAAGACAGCGATCTCAGAGGTCAATTTGCCGAAGCTCAACCAGAAGAAATACTCAGGCTTGCCAAGGCTCATGGTTTTGTTTTTTCAGAAGAAATTCAAGGTCGCTTCCTGAACCGATGGGCAGGAGTGTATTTCTGTCCATTTGCAAACGACATAGGTGAGTTATGCCCAAAACTTGTCCCGGCCGGCTTTAAAACACTGCTGGAATACTCCCAAACAACGTGCAGCAAAGAAGATGAGGTTGAACGGTACGACTTTCGTGCCGGTGGGTATTACCAAGGACTCGAGCCGATCTGACAAGGAACTCATAAAGCTGGCCTCAAGCAGTCGCTGGTTATTAAATCCTTAACCCTGTAAAGCACAGATGGCTGTCATTAATTCAATAAGTTCAGCTCTTGATGTCATTAAAAAGAGTGATGACACTGCCCTTAAATACCATGCAATCTGGTGGCTTGGAAAAAATAAAGCACTAGAAGCACTGACAGTCCTGTGTGAAGTTCTCAATGAAGATAATGATCAAACAGAATTAGGAGGATATCCCTTGCGTCGGCAAGCTGCACGATCTCTAGGAATGATCGCGAATTCGCAGGCCGTGACCTCATTAATCCAGTCACTGGATTCAACTGATTTGCGTCTTCAGGAAGCCGCGATTCTTGCTTTGAGGTCAATTAATGATTCAAGAGCGGCTCCAAGTTTGATTGCATATCTCAAGACAGCATTCTCTCCAAAGCCCATGGAGGTGCTAATCGAGGCATTAGCTGCATTTGAGATATGGGAGGTGGAAGATTTGATCAGTCCATATTTGAATGACAGCTCAAAACGAATCCAAGGAGCCGCAGGGGTTTATTTTTACAGGATGACAAAGGATAAGCAGTATCTAAAAATCATCATCAATAATTTATCAGACCAGAATGCTTTCCTAAGGCAATCAGCGGCATTTGATATAGCTCAGTGCCATGATGCCAATCTGGACGAGACAATAGCAACCGCCGAACTTCCAAACAATGTAAAAATGGCAGCATTGAAACAGATTCTGGAGACATATATCAGAGAAAGCAATCTCGCCAGCTCAGGAAAATTAATATCCGACAATACAATCCAGACCCTAATTTCAAAGATTGACTCTCTGATAACAGACGCATTTCAAGGGAATCTGCCCTCCACACACCACGTCAAGAACAACAGCACTGTGGGGGTAAGCCCACTTCAGCTGACGAAACAGCATTTAATCAAGCTGATTCAACAAAACCCTGTTGGTCATGAGCAGCTACTAAAGACACTACAAGAGGATGAACCAGCTGATTGCACGCAGATTTGCGCAGCATGTCTTGAAAATCACGATCAAGACATTCGTGCCGCAATTGTGCAACTTCTGTATTACATGAAATGCACTCAGGCGGCAGCTGCTCTCCAACAAGTGATCGGGCTTGAAATAGCAAACCACTGCCAGGGAAAGATTCGACGCGTCGCTCTATTAGCGTTAGGAAAGATTTACCACGAATTTGATGAAGGCCAAGACACCCGATCGTCGATTCAGTCCACCCTGAATTGGGCATTAACTGAACCAGATGATTGGGGCCTGCGCTACTCGGCAGTGATGGCGTATGAGGTGATCGCTTGTGAAAAGCCAGTAGATTTTGAACTATTCACCGACTCAAACAAGTCCCGCCAAACTGATCCAATTATTGATATCAGAATGGCCATTGCCGAATCAAAGACAAGTCGCGCAAGAAGTAGCTTTATTCCTGCTTAGAAATTGCCACTAGATTTTCGTGTCGTGCCAATCCAGATTCGGCAGCTTCCTTAATCAAGGGATCCGTGGATGAATCCATCAGAGACTTCAATGAACTAGCAACAAGCGGATGATTAATATCTGCTAAAGCTTGCGTTGCGCTGAACACCAAAGCAACGTTCTCATTTTTAAGCACATTGATAAGGAGCTGAACGGCTTCATCACCACCAATTTGCTGCTTACCAAGCTGTCCAAGGCACATTAATCCTCCTTGAACAACAACCATATCTGAGTCTGCGATCGAATCCCTGAGCAACTCCATCACCTCGCCAGGAAACGGCTGATCAGGAAAATTCTTGAACAACTGAACAAATGCCTTTGGGCAACATCGTCTTGCGGTTTGATTCTTGGTTCGACCATAAAGCTCAATAATGGGCAAAAAGGCTTTATAACCAAAGAATCCGACACCCTTCACTGCTCCACGGTAAACTTTGGGGTCTTCATGCTCAAACAATTCAAGGAGACGAGGTAAAGCTTCTGATGCATAATTCTCTGCCATCTGAAGGCAAGCATCTTCTTGAATCCGAGGATTGGGATGCATCAAGTCTTCAAATAGTGTATCGATAGCAGGATTAGACTGATCGTTGCTCACGGCAATGAGTGAACGCAATAATTTAAATATAGCATTGAGGAGGAAGTGGCGAAACGACTCGCAAATCGTTTCTACAGAGTGTCATAAATACTCTGAGCCTTGCAGCGCACTAAAATTGCAGGGTCAGACAAAGACAATTCCCTGATTTGATCAGAATAGCCAGCCAAAGAGTGATCGGACTCTATAGCCAATAGAGCAGAGTATCTATAAATCCACGATGATGTCTGCGAAGGTAAAAGCCAAATTTGGAATATTTGATCACATTCACCAGGGAACAATCGAGAAAGCGACAACAACGCTGCAGGAGGTGACTTCTTGAATTGAGGCCGGAGATCAAAAACCGCCTCTAAAAGCAATGGGCGAATTAAATTCTTATCCTTAAGATTCCACCCATTCATCAATCCGAATAATTGAATCAAAAAATAATGAGCACCGTAGTCATTATGAATTTTTGAATTCCAAATTTCTTCCACATAATGCCATACTTCATCTGGAGAGCACTGCAGCAAGGAATTCATTGCAAGATAGCAGCGACTAAAGTCGGGATGAAATAAATTTTGCAATAAAATCTCGACTGGAATAATTTCAGAGAAAGAATGCAATACAGTAATCTTTCTGGGATCATCGCGTAGCACTTGATCAATTGCTGCAATATATGGTTGATTTAATTCTGAATTTTTCTTTTGGTTGATGAAAGATTGAATAGCTCTCAGCCGAAATGAAGGTGAAATTGGTGCCTGCAATAGGTCGGTTAATAGTTCCGACGCATCAGAATCAATAATATCCTGAACCGCACACTGGCGTACCATCTGATTGGGATCAAATAAATGTTCACCGAGGTCTTGTAAGTTAGAACGTTCTCCTGTTAACCGAACCATCGCTGCGATTGCAGCACCACGTACCGATGGCTGATAACTTTTCAGCAAATTTTTTATGGCTGGAATAGCCAGAGTTACATTTAATTTGGCCAAACTCTGAATTAAGACTCTTTGATTTTGGCTAGTATCTTGCACCAACTCTGTCATCAAAGAATGTACGGATGGCTCTTGGCAATTCAATTCGGCCAAGGCCCACGCTGCATTCTCTATCATATAAATATCCAAACTTCTGAGGCAAGAGGCAATGGCATGCTCTGCCTCGACGGCACCTAAACGAGCCAAAACCTCAACGGCCTTCCTTTGTGCAAGAAGAACAGACCTAGCTGGTGATGAATACTCCAGAAAACTGATTAATGCTTGAATCGATTTTGAGTCTGGGAAATTAACTAAATGAGAAACGGCCATATAATAATCGCTATCGCTCTCAATATCATTGACATCTTTCAATAGGATATTGATCGTACTTGTCTGGTCTAATTCTGGATGGATATTGTCAAGTGCGCCTGACATCTAAATCAAATAGGCTATTAACTAATTTTACATCCTTGAATCGGCAAATGACCAGCCACAGCTCTAGAAGCCAGAGGCCACTAGCCAGACTAAGAAAAATATTGTTTGACTTGCAATATCAGGAATGCAGAACATAATGCATAAAGTTCTAACATCAGAAGATGGGTCCCTTCCCAGGTCGTTTTCTAAGGGTATCAGTTAATGTAATGCCTGATTCGAGGCCTACTACTCCACAAACAATTTCCCTTGATACGCGATTAATGAGCAGATGGATGACATCTTTTATGCAAAATGGAGGCATAATTACAGATGTCCAAGCTGACCAAAAGCCAGGAAAAGGCACTAAAAATACCGGCGAAAAATTGAAGGCTCAATCCCAAAAACTACTTGAAAAAGTAGTTGTAGCAACGAAACCGAGCAGCAAAGGCAAAGAAGAGGATTCCGTAAAAGCAGAAGAGAGCAATACCGAAGAGAAAAAACCCGCTCGCAAAAGAGGGAGGCGCAAGGCTCGCTAAAAACCAACCAATTTCATAGATAAACTTCAAAGATATTATCAGGATTGCGAGATGCCTTGAGCATCTCCCAATTTATTGCTTTAAGAAAAGCAGGTTTGTCCACGACTTCAACCAAATCAACCCCCCAAAAATCTTTTTGAAGAGGGGCATTTGGCATAGCATCAGTATCTTTCTTGCCACCCAGAGCCAAAATTGTATGGTCTATTTGATGGCCCAGCTTTGCTCTATGGGCTTTCCACGCTTTTACTAATTCAACAGCTAACTCTGAATGAGAGAGAGAGGAAGTGATTTTAATAATCCAGTGTGGATGATTAATCACTTCACTACTGGATATTGAATTAGAGCAAGATTTTAAACCTTCCGCCAGTTCTTGATTGATAAATGCTGGGACTCCTTCGGATTGAACCTGAAGGTTGTGGGAAAGGATGAACGTTGTCATTTAAACTTTTTTATGATCATAATGGGTTTTGTTCTCCTTCGTGGAGCCCCCTCACCCCCACCGTGAGAACGCAAAGGCTACGAATAGTTTTGGGCATAAAAAAAGGGTGGTCTAAGACCACCCTGAATTTGAATCTATCTTTGATTCAAGAAAGAGCATTAATAGCGTAATCAAGATAGCTCTTGAACTCGTTAAGAGCCTGTGGGCTCATGTCGCGAGGTGCACATGCACGATCGCGGGTATAAGTAAGAGCTTCGATGTAAGCGTTAGTAGGAAGACCCAGAGTACGGTAAACCTCTCTGGCGCCTGCGATACCCCACTCATCCAAAGGACCAGTACCACCCACGATCAAGCAGTAGTTGATCAGACGCATGTAGTGACCAAGGTCGCGGTAGCACTTGTCCACCTTGACCTGGCTGTCACCAGCTTCACCAGGCTGCTTCAGATAGGCATATTTGTTGAAGCAGGCATCTCCAGCTTCGCGGGTGACATTGTCAAGGCCGGCAGCCAGCTTTTCAGCTGCTTCAAGACGTGCTGCTGCACGTTGAATGTTGCCTTGAACTGCTTCGAGATCGTTTTGAGAGGGGAAGCGACCGGCTGCATCAGCTGCGGTCACAACAGTAGTGACGACGGATTTCATTTAAGAAGCCTTAAATAGTGGTGCTGAATGTTTGATGAAAGATGAGTTCAGATCAATCAGCTGATTGCGCCGATCACACGATCAAAATAGGAGCCAGCTTCAGCAACAAGTGCAGAACAATCACCTTGGGTGGTCTCCATCTTGCGATACTTGGCACCACCATTTGCAGGCGTATTCGTCTGGCCAATCAAAGCAGTCGCAGCCGACTTCATGATTGAGACAGCACGGCCAGCGGACTGAGTAGGAACACCTAGAGCAATGTAGGTTTCCTTCAGGCCATTGAGGCAGCGGTCATCAAGCACGGAAGCATCGCCGGCCAGCAGCGCATAGCTGATGTAGCGAAGAACAATTTCACCGTCCCGTAGGCATGCAGCCATGCGACGAGTCGGGTAGCAATTGCCACCAGCCTGAATCAGACCAGTGTTTTCGCAAATCATTCCGGTTACAGCATCAGAAACGATGCAGTAAGCGTTTGAAGTGATGGCATTAACAGCGTCAAGGCGCTTGTTGCCATCTTGTACGTACTCACGGAGGCTAGCGAGTTCGCTACCACCTACGGGTGCAGTTTTGGCGTCAGCACTGACGACTGTGCGGGAAAATGCGTCGAGCATTGGGGGCCAGACAGTTGGTATATGCAGTGCTTCTAAAGCCACCTGGGGGGACAGGTTGAGGGAACCTGAAATCCCAAAGGGGGGGGAGAAGCGCCAAAGCAACATAAGTCGGCTCTTCAGGGCAGCTTCTCAAAAGCAGCGATCACGCAAGGGTTTGTCACCTAACGCTTGCCTGGCTAAGAAATGACCAGCTGGTAGTACCTTTTGGAACCGACTGCTCTCTTACTCTTCTCTACTTCAGTAAAAATTGCATCATTTCGGAAACAGCCCTATAAGCCATGTCAGCCCAGGGGCTAAGTAAACTACACAAAACATTGCTTGACGTCATGGAACAACCTCACTCCGAGCCCCCAAGCATCAAAGAATTACAAGAATCGATAGACGAACTGGCTTTATACAAAGAGCGTCTTTTTCAAGATGTTGTGAGCCTCGGGAAAAAGTTGAGGCTATCTCAAAAGAAAATCGACGCCACGATTGCCGAACATCAAGAACTTAATCGGCTTGACGAGGTCATGTCACAGTTAGTGGCCCAGAGAAATGCCCAGCAATCAAAAAACTGAGTGAAAATTTGACAACCGATTAGTATCAATGCTCGGCAACATCAATGTCCAAGATTTTTGAAACTCCGATGAGCATGGCAGCTTTTTTCAAAGCCAGCCATGGGACTTGGTTAAATCGCCGAGCTGTGCATCATTTGGATCATCAGGATGATGAAGCAGCTGACTCAAATTTAATCATAGAACCATTTGGCCCACAAGATCTAGAAGTCAGCAAAATATGCAATAACTTGAATGTTAAAACTGAAGACTGTACAGGTGGTGCACGTTTTTGGTGGGAAAGTAACACCAAGAAGGGAGTCAGAAACGACGATTATGCCGCGATCGTTATTGACATTCCGGAGAGAAATGATTCAAGAAAAGGCTTCCTCCTAAGGGATGTGGGATATGTTGAAAAAAACTCGGTTATCAGCACTTATAGTTTTGCCAGCGATGGCGTACTAACAATTACCACCCGATACGATTCAAATATTGGAATCGAAAGGTGCTGGTTCGTAACAGACCAACTTCGCATGCGCGTCAGCTCTGTACAGTGCCTTGACGGAGTAACAATGACAACATATTGCACTGAATTCAGATGCCCTACAGACGATGAAATTCGCGAGGTTGCCGATCGTGCCAGTGATTTAGCTAACCGAACTCCAATCCTTTAAAGAAAATGTTTGACCACTTTCTTGAAACTTTACAGAATAAAATCATTTCCAGAGGAGGTTCCCATCTGGAAATACCTGCAGGCCTGGAAAGCGAACATTCTCAAAAAAAAGACAGCAAAATCACCAGCTGGCTTTGGGAAGTTCCTGGATTCAGGAGATGGAGAGTTACCAGGCTAGATGCAGGTTCTAAGCTGCAAGTGTTGAACTCAGTGGCATACCCAGACCATTCTTTGGATCACCCTTTGATGGGGATCGACTTACTCTGGTTTGGAGATCGACAAAAACTTGTAGCTGTTCTCGACTTCCAACCACTCATTCAAGATTCGACATATCTCGAGCAGCATTTCACAGGCTTGAAATCATTAAACAAACAATTCCCGGATCTCAACAGTGAAGAGACGATGCGCTCCTTTGATCCCAACCAATATTTTTCCCCTTGGTTGTTGTTCTGCAGAGGAGGCGCAGACCAAGCAGAAGGCTCATTACCAAAGGCTTTTGATGCGTTCCTCAATGCCTATTGGGACATGCACGATGCCGCTGCAGAACAAGGGTCAAAGCTTCCCCCCGAAGAAGTAAAAAGGCTCCAGATTTCATATGACATTTACAGCGCAGAGAGAGATCCCGCCCATGGATTGTTCACAAGCCATTTCGGTAAAGACTGGTCTGATCGTTTTCTGCACGAGTTCCTCTTCCCCGCCAGCCATCAACCCGCATGAGTTCTGACCTCCGCACCAGCAGCCTGGATCCCGTTCAGATCAACGGTTGGCGGTGGCAGCCGTTCTTGGACACCGCTGTCGAAGCATTGGCCTCAATGCAACCCAAGCCTTACCCAGTGGCGGAACAGTTTTTGCACAAAACTGGAGAAACTGGCTCGAAAGCGAAACCAACTCAGGTGACGACTGCCACCTGGGCCTGCAGCACTGAGAAACTGCGACAGGTCCGCAGTGCCTGCGTCGAGGCCAGAGCCGCCGCATCGGTGCTCAATTTTGTGATCAATCCGAGCTGCCAATTTGATCTGCCTTTTTTCGGGGCCGACCTGGTAACGCTGCCGAATGGTCACCTGCTTGCCCTTGATCTTCAGCCGGTGGACAAGGGAGATGCCCAGCACACGCAACCGGTGTGGGATCGTCTGATGCCAATTTTCGAGCGATGGCGCGGTGAGCTTCCTGGTGGAGGCCCCATACCGGAGGAAGCGGAGCCCTACTTCTCCCCAGCCTTCCTCTGGACAAGACTCCCTCTCGGCAAGGAAGGTGATGAACTGATCGATCGTGTGGTCAATCAGGCGTTCAAGGACTACCTCAGCCTTTATCTAGAACTCGTCGAAGAAGCCGAGCCTGTGGAACAAGCGAGAAGCACGCAACTTTTAGCGGGGCAGAAGAGGTACACCAGCTATCGAGCTGAAAAGGACCCTGCTCGAGGGATGTTGACCCGTTTTTACGGCAGCGAGTGGACCGAGGCATACATTCACGACGTGCTGTTCGATCTCTGAGCAGTAAAACCGCTGACTTCCTTGTCGTGGCAAGGGAGTTAAGCATTATGAACAGCTTTCGGGGAGCGTCCGGCTTGTTGGTCAGAATCACCAACGACGGGATGAGGGCAATAGCCTTTTTGCCATCCCATCTGAGTCTGAGATCCCTCTCCAGACGTAGTTAACAGGACAACAACCATGTTCGACGCCTTCACCAAGGTTGTCGCCCAGGCCGACGCCCGGGGACAATTCATCAACACCAGCGAGATCGATGCTCTCGCTGCCATGGTTTCTGACAGCAACAAGCGTCTGGATGCCGTTAATCGCATCTCCAGCAGTGCTTCCACCATCGTGGCTTCGGCAGCACGCCAGTTGTTCGCTCAGCAACCGGCCTTGATCGCCCCCGGCGGTAATGCCTACACCTCCCGTCGCATGGCTGCATGCCTGCGCGACATGGAAATCATCTTGCGCTACGTCACCTACTCCGCATTCACCGGTGATGCTTCCGTGATGGAAGACCGTTGCCTGAACGGTCTGCGCGAGACCTATCTCGCCCTTGGCACCCCTGGTGCTTCTGTGGCAGCCGGCGTGAACCTGATGAAGGAAACCGCTCTTGCAATCATCAACGACAAAGCTGGCATCTCCGCTGGAGACTGTGCCTCACTGAGCAGTGAGATCGGCACTTACTTCGATCGCGCGGCCGCGTCTGTCGCCTGATCGGCGCCTGGATTCGACGTCATTAATCCTTTTACAGATTCATGAAAACCCCCCTCACCGAAGCTGTTGCAGCAGCTGATTCTCAGGGTCGTTTCCTGAGCAACACAGAAGTTCAAGCCGCTTCCGGCCGCTTCAACCGTGCCAAAGCCAGCCTCGAGGCTGCCAAGGCTCTCACCAGCAAGGCCGACGCCTTGGTGAACGGCGCCGCTCAGGCCGTCTACACCAAATTCCCTTACACCACCCAGATGGAAGGCGCTAATTACGCCTCCACCAATGAAGGGAAAGCCAAGTGCTCCCGCGACGTGGGCTACTACCTGCGCATGATCACCTATTGCCTGGTGGCAGGTGGCACCGGCCCCATGGACGATTACCTGATCGCTGGCCTGGACGAAATCAACCGCACTTTCGAGCTCTCCCCTTCCTGGTATGTGGAAGCGCTCAAGCACATCAAGTCCAACCATGGCCTCAGTGGTGACGCAGCCACCGAAGCCAACAGCTACATCGACTACGCCATCAACGCCCTGATCTGATCAGCGCTGCGCCATTCCCTCAGCCCTCCTCCAAAGGGGGGCTTTTTACTGTTTGCTTCCGGACCAAAAACGAGTCGTGCGATGACCCCCGATGTCCGGCGTTTCCTCACTCTGCTTTGTGGTGAGTACAGCAATCAGCAGCAGGCGTTCGACAACCCACCGTTGTACGCCCACATTTTCCTGCGCTATCGACCTCTGGAGCATCTGCAACCAGGATCAATCCTGCTGGAGCAAAGCTATGCCGTGGATCCCAAGAACCCTTATCGACTGCGAATGATTCGGGCGGAGGAGCAGTCCAAAGGCGTCATCAAGCTCTGGAATCACACCTTTCACGACCCAGCTCGCTTCGCAACAGCAACCTTTGATCCTGACCAGCGACTGGAGATTCGTGACGACGATCTCATCTGTCTGGACCAATGCCACTACCAGGTTGTGGAGCAGTCGGATGGGTATCACGGAGCCATGGAACCGGGCTGTCGTTGCATCGTGCACCGCAACGGCAAAGACACCGTGCTGGTGAGTCGATTCCATCTCCAGGGCGAGGCCCTCGCCACTCTGGATCGGGGGCATGACCCCATCACCAATGAACGCTGCTGGGGATCGGTCGCGGGTGAATTCCGCTTCCGCAGAACCGAGAGCTGGGCTTCGGACATGACGAACGCATGGCTGTGACGGAGCCCCTGAACGAAACTCAGGTGATCGCAAACCTCGGCCAGAGCGCCGATCCATCCGCGCAGTACTACGCCGCCTGGTGGCTGGGAAAGATGCGAAGCCGCCACCCAGAAGCGGTACCTCTGCTCCTAAAGACTCTGAAAGCACTGGAGCAGACACCGGTAGAACCAGACCGTCGCGGGGTTGCGCTGAATGCCATCCGTGCCCTCGGACGACTGGGAAACCTGGCAGCCCGCAACCCTCTGTGCGAACTGCTGAACTCAACCGATTACACCGTGCGCGAGGAAGCAGCTCGCAGCCTCGGACGGCTGAGGGATCCAGCTGCAGTACCCGGCATCCGACGCCTGATTGAAAGCGGCACCGCAGTCGCTGGAGGCGAACAGGCCGGCTCACCCTTGCTTCAGGAGCCCTGCGAAGCGCTGATCGAGTCCCTCGGTGAAATCGGTCTTAGCAGCGCTGAAACGCTGGCGGCAATTCGCCCTTTCGCAGACCATCCGCGCCCTCTGATCCGCGCTGCCGCCTGCAGGGCCCTTCTCCAACTGACCGGTGATTCCAGCTGGGGAGTTCAGTTGATCGAGTTGCTCAAACACCCTGAGGCCCTGGTGCGCCTAGGTGCACTGCTGGATCTGGGCGCCACGGGCTGGATCGGGGCCGGCTCGGCCATCAGTGCAGCTGCCGTGGAACCCAGCCTCAAACTCGTGGCCCTGCGCGGCCTGGCGGAAGACAGCGAGGATCCGCAGGTGCTTCGAGCCATGGATGCGCTGATCTGATGGCGACAGCTGAGCTCACAGCAGCATTTGCACGGTTAGACCAGGCCACCAGCACGGCTGACCTGGTTCAGGCGACCCGGGCCATCGCGTCACTCCAGGATCCGGAAGCTGCCGAAACGCTGATCAAGGTGCTGGGGTTCAACAACCCTGCCATGGCCAGCGTGGCGACCGAGGGCTTGATCAGCCTGGGATGCGCGGTTGTTCCCAAGCTGCTGGTGAGCCTGGACGCCAGGAACTACGGCGCCCGGGCCTGGGTGGTGAAGGTGCTTGCAACACTGCGTGACCCCAGGGGGCTCGAACTTCTCGAACACGCTCTCCAGGCCGACATCGCGCCGAGTGTGCGGCGAGCCGCAACAAAGGGCCTGGCCGAGCTGGACCTGAACAACAGCAGGGATGCTGATGCCCTCCGTCGCTGCTGCGACGGGCTGCTGCTGGCTGGCCGAGACGACGAATGGGTGGTCCGCTACGCCGCTGCTTTCGGACTCGAACGGCGCCTGCAACACTCCAACGTGTCGGGTTCGATGACTGATCAGGCCCTGGCTCTGTTGCGGCAGCTCTCCTCCTCTTCCGAGGATGTCAAGGTGGTGCGCCTCCGGGCCCAACTCGCCCTTCAACGCCTCAACGCCGAATGACCCAGAAGCTGCTGTTCGTGTGCCTCGGCAACATCTGCCGATCCCCCGCTGCGGAAGGTGTCTTCCTGCATCTGCTGAAGCAACGGGGGCTGAGTGATCAGTTCGTGGTGGATTCCGCTGGAACCGGCGGCTGGCATGTCGGCAACCCCGCCGACCGGAGGATGACAGCAGCAGCCAACCGACGGGGAATCGACCTGCCAAGTCGGGCGCGTCAGATCAGCCTCGACGACTTCTCCAGTTTCGATCTGGTGTTGACGATGGACAACGACAACCTGGCCGCCGTTAAAAGCCTGGCTCAGGAGGCAGGCCCAAATGCCGTGGCCACCGTGAAGCCAATGCTGAGCTATTCACGCCGTTTCAATGAAACGGAAGTTCCTGATCCTTACTACGGCGGTGAAGCGGGCTTTGAGCATGTTCTCGATCTGCTCGAGGATGCCTGCAGCAACCTCTTGGATGAGCTCAGCCCGCCGGAGTAGGCCAGGCCTCCTCCGCAACACGGGAGCGGAACTCTGCAATCAGAGCCTCGATCACAGCATCGATATCCATGCCATCCGTCACGAGTTCCACCGCATCAGAAGCCTGGATCAGCGGCGCCTCCTCCCGGGTGCTGTCGAGATGATCCCGCTCAGCAATCTGAGCCTCGAGCTCGGCGCGCTCTGGCACAGGGAAACCGCGCTGCCCCAAATCCAGGGCGCGCCGTCGGGCCCGCTCGGCCACAGTGGCCGTCAGATACACCTTCAGATCCGCGTCAGGAAAGACTGCGGTGCCGATATCCCTGCCCTCAGCCACCAGGCCACCTTTTGCCCCCATGGCCTTCTGCTGAGCGGTGAGCCCCTGGCGGACGCAACGATGCGCCGCCACAGCAGACACGGACGCCGTCACCTCCGGGGATCGGATCGCTTCGCTCACGTCCACACCATTGACCAGCACCAGCTGACCGGCTCCCTGCTGCGACTGCAGCTGCAGCTCGAACCGGCCCAGCAACGGTTCGATCGCAGCAGCATCAGCGGGGTCCACACCGTTCTTCTGCACCCACCAGGTCACCGAGCGGTACATCGCACCGGTGTCGAGGTAAATAAGGCCAAGGCGTTCAGCAAACGCGCGGGTCACCGTGCTTTTCCCGGCACCAGCGGGGCCATCGATCGCGACGAGGGGCTGGCGGGTCATCAAGAAAACGTGATCGATCAGTCGGGTCGTTCCACAGCGCACCGCGGCTGCAAGCAGCGAAATCGCCTTCTCTGCTCCGCAGGGTTGCAGGGTAAGAGGGTCAACCCTCTCTACATACTCCACCTCGAGACCGGCTTCGGTGAGGTCGCTTCGGATCGCTGCCAAAGGAGCATCGGCAGCCGCACGGCCCAGGATGAACGGCAGGGCTGAGGCCTGAAGCCGCTGAGACGGGGAGAGGTATTTGTTGCGAGAGCTTCGTGCAAGCCCGTCTGTCTCTCGGGACGTGGCGACGGCGCAGACCCTCAGCGGCAAGTCGAGGTCCTGGACCAGGCGACGCAGGATCACCAGCTGCTGCCAGTCCTTCTCCCCAAGCCAGATCTGCTGCGGTCGCACAAGATCCAGAAGCCTTGCCACCACAGTGACCACCCCGTCAAAATGGCCCGGTCGTCCGGCACCGCAGAGATGCTGCTGCAACGCCACTGGTGCGACACGGGTGGGAACCTGCCGATCCTGGGGATACACCGTTGCCACGCTGGGAGCCCAAAGAGCCGCGGCCCCCCACTCCTCAGCCATCAGACAATCCGCATCGAGAGTGCGCGGATAGTGATCAAAATCCTCCGAAGGTCCGAACTGCAGGGGGTTCACAAACACGCTCACCAGCACTGGCCCCTGCGGCGCAGCACGCTGAATCAAGGCACCATGGCCGGCATGCAGAGCGCCCATGGTGGGGACGAACTGCACAGCAGCATCCGCGCCTTGGCACCATCCGCGCAGCTCTTGCTCCGTTGTGAGAAAACGCAGAGTCAGCGCAACACCTCAAGTTTCACCTGGGCGATCCCAGACGCCGTCAGTCCGAGGTGGCTGGCTGCTCCATGGCCCAGATCGATCACGCGATGATCAATGAAAGGACCACGGTCGTTGATCCGGATCACGGCCGTCCGTCCATTCCAAAGATTGGTCACTCTCACTTTGGTGCCGAAAGGCAAGGTGCGATGGGCCGCGGTCATCGTGCCGGGGCGATAGATCTCTCCGTTTGCAGTGCGGTTGCCGTAGAAGCCCGGGCCGTACCAGCTGGCTTCACCCGTCAACACCCGAACCACGGCAGGCACAGGCTTCAATTTGGGCGGCGGCAGGATCGCCGCGGGAACTGGAAGAGACACCTCACGAATCTCCGCTGGGGTCAGCACCGTCTTCTGGGGCGTCCTCTGGTCCCTCTTCTGGACCGGCTTCGGGACCGCCACGGAATCGAGCAACCGCTCAAGCCGACTGGTCAGCTCTGGAGCGCCTGGCTCCAAGTCCTCCGCTGCCTGCAGCGGCATGCTCATCAACAGAGCAGACGCTGCAGCGCCGATACCGATCAGGTTCCAAGCCATGCCCATGCTGATCGGCCCAAAAAAGTCGTGGCGACAGTAGGGGTTTGTCGCGAGAGCGACAAGTTGCATCCGGCACGACGAGCCCGGCGGCGGGGGAGGATCAGAACAGCCGCAGCGATCCATGGATTACAAAAGTGCCGGCGTGGACGTTGAAGCCGGTCGGGCTTTCGTTCAACGGATCAAAGCGTCCGTGGAAGCCACTCACCGCAGCGAGGTGGTTGGAGGCCTAGGGGGCTTTGGAGGAATGATGCGCCTGCCAAGTGGAATGCGGCAGCCCCTGCTCGTGTCCGGAACCGATGGCGTCGGCACAAAGCTCGAACTAGCGCAGGACCATCGCGCCCATCACGGCGTCGGCATCGACCTTGTGGCCATGTGTGTGAATGACGTGATCACGTCCGGCGCCGCACCACTGTTTTTCCTCGATTACATGGCCACCGGGGCTCTGAGCCCAGAGGCCATGGCGGAGGTGGTGGAGGGAATCGCTGATGGATGCCGCGACAGCGGCTGTGCATTGCTGGGCGGTGAAACCGCCGAGATGCCTGGCTTTTACCCTGCTGGTCGTTACGACCTCGCCGGCTTCTGCGTTGCGGTGGTGGAGGAGAGCGAGCTGATCGACGGCCACCGCATCCAAGCGGGTGATGCCGTGATCGGAGTGGCCAGCAGCGGAGTCCACAGCAATGGCTTCAGCCTGGTGCGCAATGTGCTGGAGAAGGCTGGTGCTGATGAATCAACGCGCTACGGACCCGCTCAACACTCTTTGATCAACGACCTGCTGAAACCGACCCAGCTTTATCCGACGTTGGTGCAGGCCCTGCTGAAGAACAACATCCCGTTGAATGGCATGGCTCACATCACAGGTGGCGGTCTACCGGAGAACCTGCCGCGTTGTTTGCCTGATGGTTGCCAGGCCCGCTTGACCCCTGAAAGCTGGCCGAGACCAGCCCTGTTTGATTGGCTCCAGACCGCTGGTGAAATCCCCGAGATCGATCTCTGGAACACTTTCAATCTTGGAATCGGCTTCTGCCTGGTGGTACCTCCCGAAGGCATCGATCCCGCCTTGGCGATTTGCCGGGAGACTGGGCATGAAGCCTGGAAGATTGGTGCCATTGAGGCGAGCCAGGCCGAAGAGGGCCTGCTGGGAATCCCCTCCTGAATGCATCTGACCTGAATGCATCGGATTCGTACGGGAAAACCCTGATGCAAAATCTGCATCGAGGTTTTCCCTATGGTGTTGTCAAGCACATCAGGGAACTTCCCTGAGCGCAGCGCCGATACGTCTGGAATTAATCCGATGCCATTTGATAAACCACAGCGCGTTACGCGCCGTAGGTCCTCTGCTGGACCCGTTCCACCACGCCGGCCCATCGGTGCTAGCGATCGTTCCGGTGCCCACAGGCAATCAACACGTCCGACTTTTCTCACCCTCAGGGACCACGGGAAAGTTTTCGTGGCAGACATGCCGGATCTATCCGACGGCCAGCTCACTCATATCTGCAAGGAAGCCGAAGAGGTGCTGGAAAGCCTTGAACGTCGCATCGGCGAATTGGAGCAGTCCCTCAGCCAAGGGCCAGAGGATCGCGACACCCTGATCAAAGCCAGCACAAAGCGCGATGTGACCCGTCGCTTTCTTCGTGCTCTGGAGGAAGAGAAACAACTCCGGCAGAACAACCCTGCCCTGCGCACCGCAGCAGGGGAATCCTTGCCGCGCACTTTCTTGGAAGTAGCTCGCCATCGTCTGCCTGGGAGCACCTTTGACTCCCTGCTGCAGGAAGCCCTCACGGCTTGCGAGCAGCACCAGGCCGCCCAAACATCTGAGCCTCCAACCAACCCTGAACCTCCCAAAAAAGTGATCCCTCTCCATGGGGAGGATCCATCCAACAGCCTGCCGGTGGTGGTCAGCCCCACACCGCCCACAGCGGCGGAAGCCTGAACTCCTCAACTGCTCTGAAAGGGATTCGCCGGCATTCGAACAGGGCATCGCTCCCGTTGTCGATCGAGTCGTTCAACCTCCTCGGGAAGAAGCGTCCAATCCAGAGCAGCAGCCACATCCTGTGCCTGCTGAGGTGACCGCAAACCGGGAATCGGGGTTGTTCCCTTGGCGCGACACCAGTTCAGCGCCACCTGAACCATCGACACAGAACGCCGGTCAGCAATCTCCTGCATCTCCTGCCGCAAGCCATCACTGGCGGGAAGTAGGCGACGGACGATCCGCCGCCGCAAAGCCGTTCCAGTGGAGAAATCAGCACCCGGTTTTTGCGAGAGCACTCCGAAAGCCAGGGGGCTGTAGGCCAGCACCTCGATGTCTCGCTCTCTGCAGATTTTGACGAGAGCCTCTCCAGAACGCTCTCCAGGTGCGAGCAACGAAAACTGCACCTGCACACTGCTCAAACGAACAGATCTTTTCGCGAGCCGCTCGTGCATCCAAAGCAGCCGCTGGGGGCCGACATTCGAAACCCCCAGCTCAGCCACGGTCCCGTCCTGAACGCGATCCGCCAAACCATCCAGCAAGGCCGCCTCCTGCCAGGGGGCATAACGGGCGGTGCTCCAGTGAAGTTGAACCCTCTTCAAACATCCCTGCAGACGTTCCTGACTGGCTTGAAGAGCACGGTCCATCCCCCTGCGCCCGAGACGCCAGGGGAAAGGTGCCAGTTTTGAAGCGATGCAAAGCTCAGCGCGGCACGGCGCCGGCAGGGCTGCGGTGAAACGACCCAGAAGAAGCTCACTGCGGCCATTCAACCGACCGGTGCCATAGGAATCGGCTGTATCGACAAGAGTCAGGCCCGATGAAAGCGCCTGACGGAATGTGGCCTCCAGAACAGCATCATCCCGCTGTGGTTCATACCCCCAAATCAGCTGATTCCCCCAGGCCCAAGTCCCGAATCCAATGCCGTTCAACGGACCACCGCCACTGGCAGCCATGATCTCCTCATCAACAAGGGGTCCATGGTGGCCGAATCATCGACAGCTGGGCTGGGCACCGATTTGGCGCAGCCCGAAGCCAGCCAGACAGAAGAGAAGGTTCTCTGTGAGCACTGCCAACGCACCTCAAGCAATGGAATCCGTTGCATGGGAATGTGCGTTGCCGACAGTGATTACTGATTGCAAGCTGGGGCAGCGGCCAGAAGATCAGCGTTGAACGTCGTGCATTTGGGAGACTGATTCGATCAAGGCGACTAACGCCCAGAGTTCACCTGTGCTGTTGCCAACAAATCCCAGCCGCAAGCAGAACAACTCGAGAAGCTGGAACGATCTTCAGAAGGCGGCACCCAGATTCGAACTGGGGATAAAGGATTTGCAATCCTCTGCCTTACCACTTGGCCATGCCGCCGGGGGGGAACTCTCATTCCCTAAGCAGGATCGTATCAGCCGAGACGGGCCTTCCCTACTGGTTTTGAGCAATGGTCACGGGGAAGACCTGATCGCCCTGCGCGTTCTCGAACAACTGCGAACCCACCACCCCCGTCCCCGGCTCGAAGTGCTCCCACTGGTGGGCATTGGAAGTGCTTTTGAGGCAGCCACGCAAGCCGGGTGGCTGACCCGAATCGGGCCTGGAGCAGCACTGCCCAGTGGCGGGTTCAGCAATCAAAGCCTGCGCGGTCTGATGGCAGACATTGGTGCGGGGCTTCCCCTGCTCAGCTGGCGGCAGTGGCGCCTGGTGCGTCAGCGGGCCCGACGAGGAGCCACCGTTCTGGCCGTGGGAGATCTACTGCCACTGCTGATGGCCTGGGGCAGCGGTGCCCGCTATGGATTTATTGGCACACCGAAAAGTGACTACACCTGGCGCAGCGGGCCTGGACGCCAACTGAGCGACCGATATCACCGTTGCAAAGGCAGCGAGTGGGATCCATGGGAATGGATGCTGATGCGTCACCGACGCTGCCGCCTCGTTGCCATGCGCGATGCACTCACCGCACGGGGCCTGAAGCGCCTGGGCATCCCAGCCCTGGCTGCAGGAAACCCGATGATGGATGGCCTGAAGACGGCTCCACCGCCAGCAAGCCTGCAGCGCTGCCGGCGCGTGTTGCTGCTGTGCGGCAGTCGCATGCCGGAGGCCTGCCGCAACCTGGAACGTTTGCTGGCGGCCATCACACCGCTGAGCAACAGCACACCACTGGCTGTGCTCCTTGCCCTGGGGACCCAGCCCTCACCGGAACAAACGGAGCCGATCCTGAAGAAACTAGGCTTCCGGCGCGGCTTACCCCCTTCGGATCAACTCGGCGCAGAAGCCTGCTGGGTGCGTGGACCACTGCTGGTGATCCTGGGAAGGAACCAATTCACCCAATGGGCCGGTTGGTCCGAAGTTGGCCTGGCCACAGCTGGAACGGCCACGGAACAGCTGGTGGGTTTAGGCATCCCAGCTCTTTCGCTGCCGGGACCTGGACCACAGTTTCATAAGCCCTTCGCGCTGCGTCAGGCCCGACTGCTGGGAGGAGCGGTGAGGCCCTGTTCCAGTGGAGCGGACCTACGTGAACGCCTGGAAACCCTGCTGACTTCGCCGGAGTTGTGCCAGAAACTCTCCGCAATCGGCCGCAGCCGAATGGGTCGCCCCGGGGGTAGCGCTCGGCTTGCGGAACTGGTGCTGGAACGGCTGCACGGATACTGAAGGTCTGCTGAAGCGATCCATGGCTGCCATCCAAGACCAGAATTACGTCAAGCTCTGTGCCCAGCTCGCCACCCGCCTCAGCATCAGCTTGGCCAGTGCCCGCCGTCGCGTGGATCAGGCCGCAGCCCGCGAAGGACGCCGAGATGTCGAAGGGCGTCGCGCCATGGCGCAATCCCTGCTGGATGCCCTCGATAACGACAGCGATGAAAGCAATGCCGACAACCCCGAACGGTTGAACTCCCTGCTGAGCGTCAGCGAAGGCGACGGCAATTTCATCATCGAAGACTGAAGCGGATGCAGCGGCGCCCGATCAATGCTCGAAGGTCTGATGGAAACGCAACCGATCCAGTTCGGACATCACAGGAATGCATTGGAAACAGCGCAGCGCAAGATCCCAACGACCCTCGCGCCGCAACATCGTTTCGAGCCGCTCACGGGCAGGCAGCAGATACCGCCCGTCATTGGCGGCATAGGCCAGCTGCACATCCGTGAGTTCGTCGACCCGGCCCCAATCGCTGCTCTGGGCTCCCTTGTCGAGCTCAACCCCCACGAGCTCCATCACCAGATCCTTCAGACCATGGCGAGGGGTGTAGGTGCGTCCCAGACGGCTTCCCCCTTTGGTGCAGAACAGAGGGTTCACGGCGAGCCCCAGGCCACTGGCGAGGGCAGCCACATCAAACCGGGCGAAATGAAAGACCTTCTCGACAGCCTGCGCTTCCATCAGCCGTTGCAGATTGGGTGCCTCGCTCTGCCCCAGGCCGATGCGCACACAACTCACCCGATCCTCTGCATCGGCGATCTGCACCAGACAAAGCCGATCACGGCCGTGAATCAATCCCATCGCTTCGGTATCGACCGCCAGGCGGGACGTCTTCATGTAGCGCTCAGTCCAGTCGGCATCGAGATCCCCATCAAAAACGGCGAACTCAGCGGGAGCGGGGCGGGGATCAGCCATGACGTCGAACCTGATACCGAGACAGTGTGAATCGCCACCGCCGCCAAAAACCTCACACTTCCCCCTTGAATCTCAAAATGAGATCGCCTTAGATAAGGGAAGCGTCCCTGCCGCTGTGTTCTCCCGTCGCAAACCCTCCCGCGCCTGCCTGGCTGATATCGAGCAGTACTTCCAACAACCACCGCCGCAGTTCCTGGATCTGGAACTGGCCGTGTGCTGGGTGCTCGAATGCCTTCTGAAGGACGACAACTATCCGTCTGGTCTGATGCAGAAGCTGCTGCGTGAGGAGCCCCAGCTGAGACTGTCGGAGACCGTGCTTCAACAGGCACTGGATTTCCTCGAGCAGCAAGGATCCATCAGCTCCTATCCCCAGCGCTGCCCCAGCCGGGGACGCCCACGGCGCATGCTCCATCTCCAGGCCGATGCCCGCGGGCAGGCCGAAAAACTGATGCAGCCCTGGCACAGCTGGCTGGAATCTCATCGATTGGTGCTGAACTAGAACGGCGGCGGCCGGCCTAGAAAAGCTGCACTCACCGTCGCTGCCCAATGCCATCGGGCTTCCAGTCCACACTGTTGCTCACGGTTCTGCTGGCCATTGGCCTCGTTTTTTTTCTGCGGGCCGCCAGCAAGGACCGAACCACTGTTGTGGATGTGCACTCTCCCCGACCACCACTCGAGGTGCTCAATGGCATCAGCAGCTGGCTGGAACAGCGCGGCTGGAGCCGCGACGGCGGCGACGCAGAGCGCCAGGTTCTTCGCTTCCGCGGAGAGGTGACAGCCAGTCGCCCCCTGGCAGTGCTGCTTTCAGCTCTGGCGGCAATCGGTGGCAGCTGCTTCGGGTTGGTGCTGCGGCAACTGGCACCGCAACTCCAGTGGTGGCCTCTGGCACTTGTGCTGATCGGACCTGCAGCAGGATGGATTTACACCCGTCGATCAGCCCGCACCGAAGCGCTTGAGCTGCGGCTTCTGGAAACCTCCGCAGCAATGGAAGGCAGCAATCTGCGGCTTCGAGCCCATCGCGACGAATTGATCGCCATTGAACTGGAGCTGTCGGAGTCGCTCGAACTGTCCAGCGATGGATCTCTGCTGTCATCTCCGATCTGAACCATGGGTCTGTCAGCCGGGGTTCAACGGCATCGCTTTGCCATAGGGGTCGTCATCACAGGGCTATCCCTAGTACCGCTCGCGATGACCAAAGCGGCTGAACAGCGCAACTGGCTCGGCACACCCGCGCCCACGCAGCAAACCAAACCGGCTTTATCAGCCGCCTGTCCTGCTCCTGCCAACCCGGACCCGCTGCTCGGCCCTCGCACCAAAATGCCCGGACGCTGGATCGGACGGACCAAAGCCGCTGCAAATCTGTCGATCGTGGTGATGGCAGGCCATGCCGACTCCCAGGGGACCGGCAGCTCAGGCACTCCCGGCTACGCGGTGGACAAACGCCGACTGCCGCCGATGCAGGCCGGGATCCGCGACGAACTGTTCTGGAACCGACAGGTTCAGGCAGCGGTGGTGCGTCTGGGGACATCCCGAGGGCTGACCATCCGCTCCTACACCCCACCGTCAATCACCATCCTCGATGACGACAATCCAGGAACCAACTGGTCCAGAGCCAAGGCATGGTCCGCCCGTGGGGAATACATCCTGGAGATTCATTTCGATGCCTACCGCCCTCACGGGTTCGGCTCGGGCCTGATCCCCGCCATCAACCGACCACTCAACAGCTTGGATGAAAGTCTTGGGCAAGCCTTCGGGCGTTTTCCCAGAAACTTCAGAGGCGGCCTGGGAGGTCCTCGGCGGGGGATCGGCATTCTTGAAATGGCCATGCTCGAGCCACCCCTGGAAGACAAACTGCGCGACCAGGCGACACGCTCACAAACGGTGAACTGCCTGGCCGAGCGGGTTGTGGATGCCCTGGTGAAGGGCGTCAGTTGATCGCCCCATGGGGGCGGCAACGGTCATCAAGGCCGGAGTCGTTCAGCCAATCCTGCGGCTTGGTGAACAGCTCGGTCAGCAGAGCCTCCCGGGAGCCGGCATCAGCGCTGTAACCGTATTCCCAACGCACCATGGGCGGCAGAGACATCAAGATCGACTCAGTTCGACCGTTGGTCTGGAGACCGAAGATCGTGCCGCGATCCCAGACAAGATTGAATTCGACGTAACGACCACGGCGGTATAGCTGGAACTGACGCTCCCGGTCGCCGTAGGCGATCGGATGGCGCTTCTCAACGATGGGGGCGTACGACGGCAAAAAGGCCCTGCCATTGGCTTGGCCAAGGGCAAACAACTGTTCCCATCCAAGGGGCCGCGGGCCGAGATCCGCTGACACGCGAGCGGCGGGTCCACTCGGATCCTGACCTTTGTAAAGAACACCCTGGGAGTCCTGATAGTCGTAAAAAATCCCCCCGACACCACGGGTCTCACTGCGG
>QCUM01000013.1 GCA_003210735.1 Synechococcus sp. AG-679-D13 | reverse complement strand
GAAGCCATGCGTCTTGCATTAACCGATGCCGGCGTTGAGGCTGCCGAAGTGGACTACGTCAATGCCCACGGCACCAGCACACCGGCGAACGACAAGAACGAGACGTCGGCCATCAAAAGTGCGCTGGGGGAGCGGGCCCTGCAGATCCCCGTCAGCTCGACAAAGTCCATGACCGGCCACCTGCTGGGTGGATCCGGTGGCATCGAAGCTGTGGCCTGCGTGCTCGCGCTGATGGAAGGGATTGTTCCTCCCACCATCAACCACTCCACGCCTGATCCCGAGTGTGATCTGGATGTCGTGCCCAACCAGGCACGGGATCAGAAACTCGACATGGCCTTATCCAACTCCTTCGGCTTTGGCGGCCACAACGTCTGCCTGGCTTTCCGACGCGCAGCCTGAGCAAGCCAGCTCGCACCGTGCGTCACAATCGTCCCATCATTCCTTAACTTCATGGTCGCCGCGCCCGCATCACTCGACACGCTTTGCGTCAACAGCATCCGGATGCTGGCCGTTGATGCCATCAACAAGTCCAAAAGCGGCCACCCCGGACTGCCCATGGGCTGCGCACCGATGGGGTATGCCCTCTGGGACAAGTTTCTCAAGCACAACCCGAAGAACCCCAAGTGGTTCAACCGCGACCGCTTCGTGCTCTCCGCCGGTCACGGCTGCATGCTGCTTTATGCGCTGCTGCACCTGACCGGTTACGACTCGGTGTCGATCGACGACATCAAGCAGTTCCGCCAGTGGGGCTCAAAGACCCCTGGTCATCCTGAAACCTTCGAAACTCCCGGTGTTGAAGTGACCACGGGCCCTCTGGGTGCTGGTATCTCCAACGCCGTCGGCCTGGCGATCGCCGAATCCCACCTGGCGGCCAAGTTCAACAAGCCTGGTTCGACCCTCGTTGATCACTACACCTACGTGATCATGGGTGACGGCTGCAATCAGGAGGGTGTGGCCTCCGAAGCCGCCTCCTTGGCCGGTCACCTCAAGTTGGGCAAGCTGATCGCCCTGTACGACGACAACAACATCACCATCGACGGACGGACCGACGTTTCCTTCACCGAAGACGTCCTTAAACGCTATGAGGCCTACGGCTGGCACGTGCAGCACGTGGCTGATGGCAACACCGACGTTGACGCCATCGCCAAGGCGATCGAAGCCGCCAAGGCCGTTACGGACAAGCCTTCGATCATCAAGGTGACCACCACCATCGGCTATGGCTCTCCCAACAAGGGCGATACCGCTGGCGTGCACGGTGCACCCCTTGGTGAAGACGAAACCGCTCTGACGCGCCAGCAGCTGGGTTGGGAATACGGAACCTTCGAAGTACCTCAGGAGGCCTATGACCAGTTCCGTCAGGCCATTGATCGTGGCGCCAGCCTCGAAGCCGAGTGGAACCAGACGTTGGCCACTTACCGCACCCAATTCCCTGGTGAAGCCGCCGAATTCGAGCGGATGCTGCGGGGTGAGCTGCCCGAGGGTTGGGACAAGGACCTACCCACGGCTGGCCCGGACGACAAAGGTCTTGCGACCCGGAAGCACTCCCAGATCTGCCTGGGTGCCCTCGGCCCCAACCTGCCTGAACTGATCGGTGGCTCCGCCGACCTCACCCACTCCAACTACACAGACATCAAGGGCGAAACAGGGTCCTACCAGCCGGAAACCCCTGAGAAGCGTTATCTGCACTTCGGTGTGCGCGAGCACGCCATGGCCGCAATCCTCAACGGCATCGCTTATCACAGCAGCGGCCTGATTCCTTATGGCGGCACCTTCCTGGTCTTCGCCGACTACATGCGCGGTTCGATGCGTCTATCTGCTCTGAGTGAGCTTGGCGTGATCTATGTGCTCACCCACGATTCCATCGGTGTTGGTGAGGACGGACCCACCCACCAGCCGATCGAGACCATCCCATCTCTGCGGGCCATACCTGGAATGCTGGTGTTCCGACCCGGCGATGCCAACGAAACCAGCGGTGCCTACAAGCTGGCGATTGAGAACCGCAAGCGCCCAAGCGCGCTGTGCCTCAGCCGACAGGGCATGGCCAACCAGGCCAACTCCTCGATCGCGAAAGTGGCCAAGGGGGGCTACATCCTCGAGGATTGTGACGGCACACCTGAACTGATCCTGATCGGCACCGGCACCGAACTCGACCTTTGTGTACAAGCCGCCAAGCAACTCACCGCTTCCGGCAAGAAAGTTCGCGTGGTGTCCATGCCGTGCGTGGAACTCTTCGATGAACAAAGCGATGCCTACAAAGAAGATGTTCTCCCCAACGCTGTACGCAAACGCATGATTGTTGAAGCTGCTGAGTCATTTGGCTGGCACCGCTTCATTGGCCTCGACGGCGACAGTGTGACCATGAATCGCTTCGGTGCCTCAGCACCCGGCGGCACCTGCCTCAAGGAGTTCGGATTCACAGTTGAGAATGTGGTGGCCAAAGCCAACGCCCTGCTCGGCTGAACCAGGTTTTGAATCTCTGAACTTTGACCCTCTGCTGCGGCAGGGGGTTTTTTGTGTCCATGAAAAACCGGCTCTTCCGAAGGAGAGCCGGCGCGTCGGTTCATGTTTTGCCGAAAGGCCTCAGTCCGCCTTGTCGAGCTTCACCGGGGTCAATTCAGCCGCACCACCCTTGGAGGCAAGGGCCTGTTCCAGCCCTTCAAGATCTTGATCGGTGATCTTGGTCTGCATCGGACAGTGCTTAGGCCCGCACATCGAACAGAACTCTGCCTGCTTGTAGATATCAGCGGGCAGCGTTTCATCGTGATACTGCTTGGCCCGCTCAGGATCCAACGACAGCTCGAACTGACGGTTCCAGTCGAAGGCATAGCGGGCGCGACTCAGTTCATCATCGCGATCCCGGGCTCCCGGGCGATGACGGGCAATGTCAGCCGCATGGGCAGCGATCTTGTAGGCAATCAAGCCCTCACGCACATCCTCTGCATTGGGAAGACCCAGATGCTCCTTGGGAGTCACGTAGCAGAGCATCGCCGTGCCATGCCATCCAGCCATGGCCGCACCAATGGCTGAGGTGATGTGGTCGTAGCCGGGAGCGATGTCGGTGACCAGGGGGCCGAGAACGTAGAAGGGCGCCTCATTGCACTCCTCCATCTGCTTCTTCACGTTGAACTCGATCTGATCAAGCGGCACATGTCCGGGACCCTCCACCATCACCTGGACGTCGTGCTTCCAGGCACGACGGGTGAGTTCTCCGAGGGTCTTCAGTTCAGCGAGCTGGGCCGCATCGGAGGCGTCGTGCGTACAGCCGGGACGCAGTGAATCCCCAAGCGAAAAGGTGCAGTCGTAACGCTTGAAGATCTCGCAGATGTCGTCGAATCGGGTGAATAGCGGATTTTGACGATGGTGATACAGCATCCACTGGGCCAGAATCCCGCCACCGCGACTGACAATGCCGGTGATGCGACCCTTCACCTTGGGCAGGTGCTCAATCAGCAGCCCGGCGTGGATGGTCTGGTAGTCAACGCCCTGCTGGCAGTGCTTCTCAATGATGTGGAGGAAGTCGTCCTCGTCCAGCTTTTCAATCGAGCCGTGGACACTCTCCAGCGCCTGGTACACGGGCACCGTTCCAATAGGCACCGGAGAAGCATTGATGATGGCCGTGCGCACCTCATCGAGATTGACCCCTCCGGTGGAGAGATCCATCACGGTGTCGGCGCCGTACTTCACCGCCAACTTCAATTTGTTCACCTCCTCAGCTGCATCGGAGGCGTTGGGGGAGGCACCGATGTTGGCGTTCACCTTGCACGTGCTAGCAATGCCGATCGCCATCGGCTCGAGATTGGTGTGATTGATGTTGGCCGGGATGATCATGCGGCCCCGTGCCACCTCCTCCATCACCAAGGTCTCAGGCAGGTTTTCCCTCCTGGCCACATAGACCATTTCCTCAGTCACCAGACCCTGACGGGCGTAGTGCAGCTGGGAAACATTGGTCTGGCCCTTGCGGGATTCAACCCAAGAAGAACGCATGATCCATTGCGCGTGTGGATGACCAGGAGCCGGCCGGTCGACCGTGGATCACGTTGCTTCACTTCCCTGGCGCCGGCATGACCCGGATCAGGTTCAGAGGGTGTGATCTCAGCCCTTACTGACGGATGTCAGCGGGCACCCCTAGTGGTGCTGAATAACTAGCAACGGTTTTGGGAAAAAACTTTCAGCTGGCCTGCAGCCCATTCAGTGCTGCGGCCACCACACGGTGATCCCTGTCCTGCTGCAGGGGCTGCAGCAATGTTCTGGCCTGCTCACCGATCGTCTGCCCATCCCCCTCGCGCACCAAACGCCCAAGGATTTCGGCGCCACTCACCCGAACGGTGCCATCAGCATCGGCAATCGCCATGGTGGAGAGCTCCAGTAACCAACTCAAGGCAATCTCTGGCTGCTCGGCAAAAGCAGAAAGAATGCTGCAACGCACCAGCCAAGCTTCATCGGCAGCAAAAGCGTCCCGAAGCAGGGGCCAGGACCGTTCAACGCCGTAACTGGCCAAAGCATTGGCTGCCTCCGCACGCACGTTGGGATCGTCATCGGCAATCAGCAGCCGGCTCAACACCCTCCAGCCCTGTTCATTGCGTTTGTAGCCCAGACCACTGCAACTGAGCGATCGCACCAAAAACGGCTTTTGCTCCGTACCCAGCACCAACAGCGGTACGGCTACATCGTCCTCGAGAAAGCGAAGCTCAGTCAGAGCTGGCATGGCCTGCACAGGATCACCGCTGACGATGGCCTGCCGTAACTGCTCAGGATCAGGACGATCGGACACAGGCACAGCTCTCGGGCTTACCAGGATCAACCATCTCGCAACCGATCGTGGTCAGGGCTGCTTCTGACGGCTGGCTTGCAGAGCCTCAAGCAGGCGGCCCCGATGACGTCGCCGGCCCACTGCAGCACTGATGATCAACCCTGAACCCACCAACAGGGGCGGCAGAGCCTGCGATCGCTCTCGTCCCTCACGATGCTGCACTGCCACAACGGCCAGCACGATCAGCAATGGCGCTGCCAACGAAGCCAGCAATGGAAGCCAATGCTTCATTGGGCTTTTCGGTCATCCATCCAAGCCAGCACAGTCGCCGCCAGCACCTTCACTCCCACTTCCAGGGCCTGCTCATCGGGTTGAAAGCGACAGTGATGCAGAGGTGCACAGCCCTCGTCCCCGGCGACCCCCAGGCGGAGCATGGTACCGGGCACGTCGCGGAGCAATTCAGCGAAATCCTCGGCCCCGAGCGAAGGCTGTTCCACCTGCACAACGCAATCCGACCCAAGACGCTCCACGGCACAGCGTTCCATCAGATCAGTCAACGCCACGTTGTTATCCACAGGGGGAGCGATGCAGCGGTAGTGAACCTGGGCGGACCCTCCACCGCTGCTGCAAATGGCTTGAACGGTCTCGTCGATCCAGCCCGGCAACGTTGCATGCAACTGAACATCCAGACAGCGAACAGTCCCCAGCAGACGCACCCGATCCGCAATCACGTTGAAAGCCCGACCACCTTCCACCTTGCCGAAACTGATCACCACGGGCTGCAAGGCATCGAGACGGCGAGCGATGGACTGCTGCAACTCGGTGATCACCCGCGCCGCAAGCCAGATCGCATCCACCGCCTGATGGGGCCGGGCCCCGTGCCCCCCCTCTCCCTGCACCTGGATCTCGAGCTCTCCAGCAGCGGCGGTGAGGCAACCTCGACGGATGCCGACGGTGCCTGCTGAAAGATTTGGCACCACGTGAACACCGAACAGGGCATGGAGACCATCGGTCGCCCCTGCATCCCGCATCCAAACGGCTCCCTTTGCCAGCTCTTCGGCGGGCTGGAACAACAGCCGCACACGACAGGGCAACTCCGCTGCAACACCCAAAAGCCTGGCCACGCCAAGACCGATGCAGGTGTGCAGATCATGGCCACAGGCATGCATCACTCCCTGGCGAGTGGAGGCATAGGGCAATCCGGTGAGCTCCTCAACGGGCAGAGCATCCATATCCACCCGTAATCCCACTGTGGGGCCCTGCTCCGGGCCGAGTTCAGCCACGACACCTGTTCTGCCAACAGCTTCCTGAACCCGCCATCCGGCAGCCCTCAGCTCTCCAGCAACCAGGGCCGCCGTCTGATGTTCCTCACCACTGAGTTCAGGATGAGCATGCAAATGACGCCGCAGCTCAATTAACTCAGGCAGCTCCTGAGCCAGGCGATCGAGAAGGCTCATCCATCCTCCAAAGCCAAAAATGCCATCAGCTGCCGCGTCGGCTGTGGTGGCCAGCGGCGCACCTCCAACAACCAGTCCCTCTGGCGGTAGCGGGGATCGAGCCCCGCCGCCGCCGCCCAATGGCTTTCAGCCTCACCCGAAGCGCCGCGCTGCCAGAGAAGACCGCTCAAAGCAGCACGAGCATCAGCAAACAGGGGGTAGCGGCGGATCAATTTGCGCAGCTCCACCTCTGCCCCACTGAGATCCTCCTCCTGCCAAGCAGCCAGGGCCGCACTGGATCGGGCCATGGCAAATCCGGGCTGAACATCAGCGGCACGGCTGTACAACTCCAGAGCCTGACTCCAGTCCCCTGTAGAGCCACGAACATTGCCCAGGTTGTAGAGAGCCGAGGCATCGTCTGGATTGCGTTCAAGAATCCAGAGGTAATCGGCGGCCGCGGCCGACCAATCCTTGAGGGCTTCTTCTGCAGTGCCCCGATTGAGATGGGGGTCGGCCTCCTCAGGAGCCAGCTCGATCGATCGGGTCTGATCGGCGATCGCACCCTGCAGATCTCCAAGGCCGAGTCGCACATTGCCGCGGTTGCTCAGGGCGGCCGCATCGTTGGGTGCCTGATCCAGCACCAGGTCCCAGAGCGGTAAAGCCTGAACGAAATCACCGCTCTGGCTTGCCTTCAGCGCTCGGTTGTACAAGCCCTCAAGCGTCTCGGCTGCTGCAGCCGATGGCCAGAACAACATCAGGGCAAGGCAGGAAGCAAGCCAACGTCGGATCATGCAGCCTCCGTCAGATGAATCCGCGCCGCATCGGTGAGCATGCGACCCCTCGGTGTGCGAACCAGCAGGCCCTGCTGCAGCAAAAAGGGCTCCACCACTGCTTCCAGCGTGGTGGGGTCCTCACCCAGAGCAGCAGCCAGGGTCTCAAGGCCCACAGGCCCGCCCCCGTGCTGTTCCATCAGAAATGTCAGCAAACGCCTGTCAGCGGCATCCAATCCACGGTGATCGACGCGATGCATGCTCAGGGCCTTGGTGACCAGATCGGCATCAATCCGCTCATCCTGTCCCTGAACAGAAGCCACATCACGAACCCGACGCAGCAGACGATTTGCGATCCGTGGGGTTCCGCGACATGAGCCTGCAATTCCCGCACAAGCCTCAGGAGTGAGGCTCACCTTCAACAGATCCGCCGTGCGCGCCACGATCGCCTCCAGATCTTGCTGGCTGTAGAACTCAAGCCGCTGAATCAGACCGAAGCGATCCCGCAACGGGGAACTGAGGGACCCCGCCCTAGTCGTGGCACCGACCAGGGTGAAAGGCGGCAGATCAAGGGTCCGGCTTCTTGCGGTACTCCCCTTGCCAACGGTGAGATCCAGCCGGCGATCCTCCATAGCGGGGTAGAGAAGTTCCTCAGCGACTCTGTTCAGGCGATGGATCTCATCGATGAACAACAATTCACGAGGTTGAAGATTCACCAGCAGTCCCACGATGTCGCGTGGGCGCTCCAAAGCCGGGGCACTGGTGATCCGACATTGAACCCCCAGTTCCTCGGCCAGAACGAGGGCCATCGTGGTTTTGCCGAGACCTGGCGGGCCATACAGCAGCACATGATCGAGGGCTTCGCCGCGCCCCTGAGCCGCCTGCACCGCAATGCCAAGCACCTGTTTCAGCTCGGACTGACCGATGTAGTCGGCCAGCTTCCGCGGGCGGAGACCTTCATCGGCTCGGGCCGTCGCCTCCTCGGGCGTTGGCTGAGTGTCCAGCACCCGCTGTGGACGGGGCTTGGAAGAGCCGGCGTTGGAGGACACGATCGCCATGCGGGCAGGGTACCCAGCTCTGGATAGGGTCGGAAGACGAATGAACTGCCATGGCAAAAGGAGGAGCGAAAAAAGCAGCCGCCGCTGCGGCCCGAGCCGCCGCCAATCGAATGCTGGCCGATAACCGCCAGGCCAGGTATCAATACGAAATTCTTGAAACCCTCGAAACCGGTATCGAACTGGTGGGCACCGAAGTGAAGTCAATACGCAATGGCAAAGCCAATCTGCGGGATGGGTTCTGCCTGATCCGAAACGGTGAACTGCAGTTGCACAACGTGCATATTTCCCCGCATACCCATGCCGGCAGCTATTTCAACCACGACCCGCTACGCACTCGCCGTCTGCTCGCCCACCGTCGCGAGATCGACAAACTGCGCGGACAGCTGGACCAGAAGGGCCTGGCGCTGATTCCCCTCAACATCCATCTGAAGGGATCCTGGATCAAAATCACCATTGGTGTGGGCAAGGGCCGCAAGCTGCACGACAAACGGGCTGCAGAGAAGGAAAAGCAGTCGAAACGGGAGGTCAAAGCAGCGATCGCTCGCTTCTGATCACACGTCGCTGATCACACGTCGTTCGGCGGTGTCGAATCCGCTCGACAGGAGAGCGTGATCAGAGCAGATGCGACACCGTCATTGGTGACCAGCAGCTGCAACGGCGAGCCAACTCCGGGTTCGAGGCTGATCACCCGCAGCGGGCCGCGTTTATCAAGCAGGGTTCCGTCGGGTCGAAACAATGTCATCTGCATTAAGGGCGTGCCATTGATGCCAAGCACCAAACTGTGCTGCTGCGGCACGGACACTGCCAGCAATTGGGCACCTTTGGCAGGAATCAGTAAGGAACGATTCACCACCTCACCGGGTCGTGCCTCCACGGTTGCGACCCGAAGGTCATCGAGGGTGCGCATCGCAGCGGCGATCCACAGCTGCCGGAACGGTTCGGCAGGAGCTGCACCCTGAGGCTCTCCAGGTAACAGATCCCGGGCGTCTGCACCCACCAACCGTTCCAGCACCAAGGGGTGAATGCCCTGATCTGTCAGCCGCCGAGATGATCCCCGCCAATCCCCATCACCCAACGAACCGAGCCTTGCCCGCAAGGAGGGAGGCAGCCGCTCAACCCGTGACAACCAATCCTGAGCCAAGTCGTCCCAGATCTGACGCAAGGCCAAATCCTCAGGCGCTTCAGATGGAAGCCTCCCCAAGCGATCGGGATGACGTTGCAACAGTGAGCTGTCCACCAGCTTGAGAAACCAGGAGCGATCCACCTGCAACGCGCGCAATCGACTCAACAGCTGCTGACGCTGCTGATTGGTGCTGGATGGGGGGGCACTGTCGCGCTCGGCACGCTCCTGTGGCGGAGCAGCAGAACGCTGTTCACCCGCATCGCGTGACAGCAGAAGCCAGCCGAGCACAGTGCCAAGAACGGCTGAGAGCGCCAGGGCCAGCACCACGGGCGCGAGGCCTCCTTCCGCTCCCTGTTCCCGCTGCTCAGCCCGTGTCAGCTGACGCTGCTCAGCCGGCATCATCCCTCCCGCTCATTCAGCTCATCGTTGGCCATTCAAGACACCGCGGCCCACTCCCGCCAGACGATTCACTCCCATTGGACCAACTGATCCACAAATCCACATGGACCTTTAACGTCCGCGCAGCAACAGCTTGTTGGGACGTTGTGCTGCTGACCAAGCTGCAAGAGGTGCGTCAACGCAGTGAGGCGCTGATCCTTCCGTTGGAGCCCGAGGATCTTTGCCTGCAGGGCATGGCCGATGCCAGCCCGCCGAAATGGCACCTGGCCCACACCAACTGGTTCTTCGAAACCTTTCTGCTGCAACCCCACCTGGAAGGCCACCAGGCCTGCGACCCACGCTGGAGTTATCAATTCAACTCGTATTACGACGCTGTAGGTGACCGGCACCCCAGGCCCGAACGCGGCCTGCTGAGCCGGCCCGGAATTGCAGCCATCCTCGACTGGCGCCACCGCGTTGACGAGGGCCTGAGTCGCTTGCTCGACACTCCCTCTCGCCAGCTGATCCAGCTGGCGGAGCTGGGCCTTCAGCACGAACAGCAACACCAGGAACTGCTGCTGATGGATGTGCTCGACGGGTTCAGCAGGCAACCCCTGGAACCCTGCTACAACATCCAGGCTGATCTCACCACGACGGTGAAAGACAAGCGATGGCTGCACTGCAGCGAGGAGCTGGTGGAGATTGGACACCATGGCGAGGGCTTCCACTTCGACAATGAATCGCCGCGCCACCGGGTGTGGCTGGATCGCTTTGAGCTGCAGAGTGATCTGGTCACCAACGGCGACTATGAGCAATTCATTCTTGATGGGGGTTATCGGCGTTCCGAGCTTTGGATGAGCGAAGGCTGGAGCTGTTGTCAGCGGAACGGATGGCAAGCGCCACGCCACTGGCGCGGCGATGGAGAGGAATTCACCCTGGCGGGGCGACGTCCTAGGAACGCACAGAGTCCGGTCCGCCATGTGAGTTGGTTCGAAGCTGACGCCTTTGCCCGCTGGAGCGACGCACGCCTGCCAAGCGAGGCGGAATGGGAACAGGCCCGCAGCATCCACAACGAAACCATGCGAAATGCTCACGGTGCCCTGTGGCAGTGGACCTCCACCCCCTATCGGCCCTATCCAGGTTTCTCAGCGGCCCCCGGCGCAATCGGTGAATACAACGGCAAATTCATGAGCTCACAATTCGTGCTGAGGGGCAGCTGTTGGCTGACTCCGGCAGGCCATGAACGGGACACCTACCGAAACTTCTTTCCGCCGGCTAGCCGCTGGATGGGAAGCGGAATCCGACTGGCCCGATGAACGTCGAGCTGCTTGACCTTCATCCAGCCCCAGCCGACTTGGAGCAGTTGGTGCGGGAGGGGATGACAGCCATCCCACGACAACTGCCAGCCTGGCTCCTTTACGACAGTGAAGGATCACGGCTCTTCGCGGCCATCTGCGAGCAACCGGAATACAGCCTGACGCGAACCGAAATCGCCCTGCTGAGCCAACAGGCAGAGGCCATCTCGGCATCCCTGGGATCAGGGGTCTTGGTGGAGTTCGGCATCGGGAACGCGCGCAAGGTCTCCCCTTTGCTGAAGGCCCTCAACAGCGATTTGTTCGTGGGGCTTGACATCAGCCGCACTGCGTTGCGTGATGCCCTCGAAGGTCTGGGACGGGAGCATCCGCAAAGCACGATGCTGGGCATCTGCTGCGACCACAGCCAACTAACGGATCTCCCCCATCATCCGCTGCTGGATGGGCAACGCCGCATTGGCTTTTTCCCCGGCAGTTCCCTCGGAAACTTCAGCGGGGACAAAGCTGTGGCACTGCTGCAACGCTTCAGACAACTGCTCAAAGGCGGGCCCCTCCTGTTGGGACTGGATCAACCAAGAACCCCCACGCTGCTTGAGGCCGCCTACAACGATGCCGCGGGTGTTTCCGCCGCCTTTGCACAAAATCTGCTGAAACGGCTGAACCGCGAACTGCAGGGCGACATTGACGTGAGCCGCTTCGAGTACCGCGTACGCTGGCAAAGCTCCCAAAGCCGTATTGAGATGGCTCTGGTGAGTACGTGTTCTCAGACCATCACCCTGGCTGGGCAGCGCTGGCACTTCGATGCTGATGAGGCGTGGATCACGGAACACAGCGTGAAATACAGCCCAACAGCGGCTGAAGAGCTGGCGCTTCGGGCTGGCTGGAGAATCCAGCAACGCTGGCACGATGAGAACGACCACGTGTCACTGCATCTTCTGCTGCCGGCAAACTGAGGTTTGACCACCCCTGCATCGGGACCATGACCTGGCTGGACCAGCTGGAACAGGAACTGGACCAAAGGCTGTCCTCCTTTTTACGCAGCAATCCCGTACAGGTGCGGTTGTTCGAAGAACAGCATCTACGCGACCGTGTGCACGCTCTGCAACGTCAACGGCAACAACTGACCGAGGAAGCCAGCGAACAACGGCGCCAGCTTCTGGCTTTGGCTGCGGATGTCAAAGCCTGGACCGACCGGACCAACAGGGCAAGAGCAGCAGGCGCATCAGAACTGGCCAGAAGGGCCGACCAACACCGTGCCGAACTGATGAATCAGGGGCATGAGCTCTGGAATGATTTGGCCTCCCTGGGTCGCCGCTTCGACGAAGTGGACGCTCAACTCTTCGAGCTCAAGCAGCAAAACAGCAATCGCAGCAACCTGGATCAGGACTGGGCACTGTTTGAAGCGGAGCAGGAACTCGAGGACCTACGCCGTCAGGCTGGCCTGAGTTGAGCTGATCTCAAGCCTTGGGGGCAGGGGGCTCAAGGCTGACACCCTCGGGCGGAGGAGTTGGGTCCGGATCAGCGATCAGCATGTGCTGCAGCACGATTTCGGGGCGCTCACTGTCGCGCCAGCGAATGCGATAGGCCGGCATCTTGGTGCCGCGGCTGGTGGTCTGCTCCACCGGCTCCATCACCCATCCCCTGCGGGAACGGCCCTGGGGATTGCGCTTGACCACAGCATCTGCGTGCTTGAAGCGGAACCCGACGCGTTCACCACTCATGGGGATTGGACTGTGCCACTGTCACCATTATTCCACTGCGAGGGAATCGCCCCCACGGGACTCCGGACGGAGCAGCGGAAAGGCGATCACATCCCGGATCGAAGGACTGTCGGTCAGCAGCATGACCAACCGATCGATGCCGATGCCGAGGCCGCCGGTGGGCGGCATACCCAACTCCAGCGCATTGACAAAATCTTCATCAAGCCCCTGAGCCTCTAGGTCACCAGCTGCCTTACGAGCCTGCTGCGCCTCCAGCCGTTGACGCTGATCCACTGGATCAGTGAGCTCACTGAAGGCATTGCCATGCTCACGGCCCACGATGAACAGTTCAAAGCGTTCCACCAGACCAGGCTTGCTGCGGTGGGGCCGCGCCAGGGGTGAAATATCCACCGGATAGTCGGTCACAAAGGTGGGTTGAATCAAGGTGGATTCCACCGCTTGCTCAAAGGCTTCGTTCAGGAGACGCCCGACGGAATCGGCCAGTTCGGGGGTATGCAGACCCTTCGCTGCCATCGCTGCGACGGCCTCCTCTCGGCTGACAAAACGGGTGAAGTCCAGTCCCGTCGCATCTTCAACGAGCTCATGCATGGTGGCCCGCCGCCAAGGCGGAGTGAGATCGATCTCCGTGCCCTGATAAGTGATCCGGGTGCTGCCACAGACCTCCTGGCAGACGCAGCTCAGCATCTGTTCGGTGAGCTCCATCATCCCGACGTAATCGGTGTAGGCCTGATAGACCTCGACCGAAGTGAACTCAGGGTTGTGGCGGGTGCTGACCCCCTCATTGCGGAAGATCCGTCCCAGCTCATAAACACGTTCAAACCCACCCACCACAAGGCGCTTCAGGTGCAATTCGGTGGCGATGCGCAGCGTGAGCGGCAGATCTAGGGCGTTGTGGTGGGTTTCAAACGGTCGGGCATCAGCACCTCCAGGTTCGCTCTGCAGAACAGGGGTTTCGATCTCAAGGAAGTCACGGTCATCCAACCAGCGACGAATGCCGCTCACCAGGCGGGCCCGACGCCGGAAGGTATCCCTGGTGTCGGGTGAGACCACCAGATCGAGATAGCGCTGTCGATAACGCTTCTCCACATCGGCAAGACCATGCCACTTGTCCGGCAGTGGTTGCAGGCTCTTGGTGAGCATGCACCAGTCGGTCACCTTCACCGACAGTTCGCCGCGGTCGGTACGACGCAGGGTCCCCCGGACGCCCAGCCAGTCGCCGCTATCCACCAAGGACGTGATCTGTTTGAACCAACCCTCCTGTTGAGCCTCAAGACCTGCCTTCTCAAGAAAAAGCTGGATGGTTCCAGTCTCATCAGCCAGGGTGAAGAAGGCCAGCTTGCCCATCACGCGACGCGTCATCACGCGACCGGCCACAGCGACGCTCACCTGGCGTTCCTCCCCATTGGGAAGATCCGCATGGTCCTTTTGAAGGGCAGCCATGCGATGGCTTGCATCGAAACTCAGGGCGTAAGGACCCTGTCCCAGTTCAGCAAGAGACTTGGCCTTCTCCAGTCGGGTATCGCGCAGCTCAGACAAGGCAGCAGGGGCGTTCGCGCGCCATCCTGCCCGCCCGTGGTTCCATCAACCGGTTGCCGCGGCCTCACCCATGCGCTGGGAGGCATAACCGATGCCGCGCACGGTGAGAATCATTTCAGGATTACGGGGGTCCGGCTCGAGTTTGCCCCTCAACCGAGCCACATACACGTCAACAACCCGAAGATCGGCAGCCCGTCTCGGGGGATAACCCCAGAGCTGCTCGAGAATTTCTGCCCGAGGAACAACCCGACCGGGGTCCCGAAACAACAGCTCCAGCAGGCTGAATTCGGTGTAGGTGAGATTGATGCGCTCGGCACCACGGGTCACCTGACGACGATTGGTGTCGACAACCAAGTCACCGAGAAGCAGCACGCCTTGGCCGGTGGGCAATTCGCGACTTTCAACCTCGGCATTGCCGCGGCCAACCCTGCGGAGGATGGTGGCAATCCGTGCTTCGAGTTCCTTTGGGCTGAACGGCTTTGGGAGATAGTCGTCGGCACCGAGATCGAGGCCGGCCACCTTTTCGGAGATGGCATCGACCGCCGAAAGGAAAATGATCGGAACGCAGGATTCAGCTCTCAAGCGACGGCAGACCGCAAAGCCGTCAAGCTTCGGCAGCATCACATCGAGAACAACCAAATCGGGCGATTCCTTGTGGAACAGCTCGAGGGCCTGCTCACCGTCTTCTGCGCAGATCACGGTGTAACCCGCAAGCTGCAGACGCATCACCAAAACACGACGAACAGAAGCTTCGTCGTCCACCACCAGAACCGTGGCCTTGGGTTGGATAGGGAGATCCCCGACCATGGTCCTGGCTTAACAGGTTGAAACCATACAGTTCAGAACTTCCTGACCGCTCAAAAACAACACCGACTCAGCGTTGTTTTCGGATTGTCTTAATAATCTGACGAATGGTTAAGGCCAGCGCGACTCGGAATAACGATTCCACTCAAGGGCCGCCTGTCGCAGGGCTTGGTCACTGTCCACCTGGCCCAGCATCGCTCGCTGCAGCTGGGTGTAAATGATCGACTGGAGCCGTTTGATTCCCGGCGATGCCGGCACCAAAACGTCTGCTCGCTCGAGGATTTCGGCTGACAAACGACGGGCCTGACGAATTTGTTGCTCCGGCACCGTTGCCGGCTGCTCGTTATCAAGCTGTCGACGAATGAAGGCCAGGGCTTCACGGGAGGACGGCAGGACCCGTGCTTCCGTCGCAAAGCGGGCCTGATGCTCAGCATTGGTGAGGTAAAGCGCCAAGCGCAGCGCCTCACGCTGGCGCGAACTCTGCAGCGGTACTGCCAGGGTCATCAAGGCCACATTGGCCCTTTCGTCAGCACCGGTGAGGGGTGGATGCGCTTCGGTGACGGCCGCCACTCCTGGAGCGTTGGTCTGGATGCTGCGCAGAAACTCTGCACCGGTGGCGGCCAGGGCAAGATCACCGCTCTGAAATAACTCGATCGCACGGCGCTGACCCTGGCTCACCACTTCCCGGGGCAGCAGACCCTCGCGGTACATCGCTGTCCAGAAGCGGAAGGCCTTGCGACCGGCCTCTGTGGCGAAGGCCGCTCGACGGCGTGCATCCAACAACACCACTCCCATCTGCACCAGGCTTTCCAGCAATTCGGCGGAATCATCCGGAACGGCCGTAACAAAGAGCCCATAGCGACCGGTGCGCTCACGGATCCTGCGGGCGAACGCGGGAACCTGCTCCCATCGAACGGGGGGTGTTTCGAGACCGGCGGCCTGCAGCAACTGGCGATTCACCAGGCTCAGGCGCACGGTGAGGTACCACGGAACGGCAATCTGCCCAGCATCGGGGTCTCGGCAAGCAGCCCAGACCGTTGGGAGATAACGCTCGGACACGCCCTCCGGCAGCAGAGGTGTGAGGTCGGTCAGTCCGCCTTTGCTGGCCAGATTGGCCGCAAAGGGAGGATTGAGATTGACCAGATCCGGTGCGGTGCGAGCAAAAACAGCCGCCAGCAACTTGCGTTCCACCGAGCCCCAGGGGAGATCTGTCCAGCGGACCGGAGCCTCTGGATTCAACTGTTGCCAACGGGCGAGAACGTTGGCGAAATAGGTGTTGAACTTTGGTGCCAACTGCAGCGTCCAGAGGTCCAACCCCGAGCTGTTAACGCTGCGAGCGCAGGCCGCCAAACCTGCAGCAAGGCCGGCTCCCAGACTTCCTCGCAGCAGCTCACGTCTCCTCATACCGGCACCCTGCGCCGCCAGAGCAGAAGCTGGAGCGACACCAGCATTGGAGCGAGAACACCCGTCACCAAGGTCTGGCAAGCAAGCGTGTGCAATCCCCACGCCCACTGGGACGGCTCGAGTGCTCCACCTGCACCGATCAGTAGCTGCAGCAGGAGGGTCAGGCCCAGCATTCCCGTTCCCAACAACGCCAGCAATCCGAGATTGAAACTGCGCTGAACCGGGGAAGCGCGGCGACCGATCCGGCCCCACCACCACCCGAGACCAATCAGTGCCGGCACCAGGGTGAGTCCATCCAGGGTCAACCCATCGAGCACAAGCCCCAGAGCAGCGCCGGCCAACGCCCCGGAGATGGGGCCATCCGCCAGAGCCCAAGGGAGGAGCCACAACACCACCCAACAGGGCGGAACCCCGTCCAGGCCCAACCATGGTGGTGTCGCGAGGATGGCCATCGGCACCATCAGAGCGGAAGCGACACAGATCGGCTGGCGGTGCAAACGGGTCATGTCAGCGGGTGCGTACCTGAACCCAGTCGATCGCTTCTGGCGCAGCGATCAGCTGCACCACCGCTGTGGCAAACGGCACGGCCTGGTCATCCACCGACTGCACGACTGCCACGGGCAAATTTGGCGGCAACAACGTGCTGGCGGGAGAGGTGCTGACGAGATCACCGGGGCGAACATCCGGATCGCGCACGATGAAACGCAACTCAGGGCGGGTGGCGCCGGTTCCCACCAGCAGGCCGTGATCCCGTGACCGCGGCAACCAGACACCAATGGAATGTCCCGGGGCCGTTAGCAGCTTGACCCGGGCTGTGGCAGGCGTCACACTCGCCACCCGACCCAGCAGCCCCCCAGGGCCAAGGACAGCATCATCCTTGGCGATTCCATCCAGGGCACCGCGGCTGAGCTCCAGCTGTTGCCACCAGTCCCGGGGGCGCCGGGAGATCACCGCAGCAGCCACATCACGACCGGTCTCTCCACTCTGCTGAAGCTCCAGCAGGCCACGCAGTCTTTGGTTGTCCTGCTCCAGGAGGGTGAGACGAGCGCGTTGCTCCAGATCAACGGCGGCCTCCACCCACTCCCGCTGAGCCGACCCTGGCCAGAACGGTCGAGTCAACAGGGCATAGGCATCAACAAAACCGGCACCCTTGCTGAACCGCACCAACAGCAAACCCGTCAGCAGCAGCAACCAGGGGGCCAGTCGGCCCAAGCCCTGCCAACGTTTTTTCCCTGGCCGAAGCGACGGCGCCATCGCGTCAAATGCCAGCGGCGGCGCGAACGAATTCAGGCGTATCCACCACCCGCTGCAATCTCTTCCAATCCTCCAGCACCTGGCCGCAGCCGTTGACGACACACAACAGTGGATCTTCTGCGATATGCACAAAGATTCCGGTCTCGTGACTGATCAGGTCGCTGATGCCGCGCACCAAAGCACCACCACCCGCCAACATGATTCCACGGTCAACGATGTCGGCAGCCAGCTCGGGCGGGGTGCGTTCGAGCGTGCGTTTCACCGCTTCAACAATCACTTTGAGCGGTTCAGCGATTGCTTCACGAAGGTCTCCGGCCTTCAGGTTGATGGTGCGGGGAAGACCGGACAGCAGGTGCAGGCCACGCACATCCATGGACTGCTGGTCAAAGTCATCGTCGGGGAAAGCTGAGCCAATTCGAATCTTGATTTCCTCTGCGGTGCGCTCACCCACCACCATGTTGTGCACTTTTTTCAGATAGACACTGATCGCATCGCTGATCTCATCGCCAGCGACGCGTACCGATTCACTCAGCACCGTGCCTCCAAGGCTCAGAACGGCCACCTCCGTCGTTCCGCCGCCGATGTCAACGATCATCGTGCCAACGGGTTCGGTGACGGGCAGCCCCGCGCCGATGGCGGCAGCGACAGGTTCATCAATGAGATGCACTTCCCGCGCACCGGCCATGCCGGCTTCACGCACGGCGCGGCGCTCCACGCCCGTCACGCCGCTCGGAATCCCGACCACCAGGCGCGGAGCGATGATCCCGCGCCCCTCATTGCCCTTGGTGATGAAGGTTTTGAGCATCTGCTCAGCGGCATCAAAGTCAGCGATGACGCCATCACGCAGAGGGCGCACAGCGCGGATGTTTCCTGGGGTGCGGCCCAGCATCAACTTGGCCTCATCACCCACTGCCAGGGTGCTGCCCCGTTCGAGATCAAGAGCCACAACCGAGGGCTCCTGAAGCACGATTCCGCGACCGGAGACGTAGATCAGAGTGTTGGCTGTGCCGAGGTCGATGCCGATGTCACGGGACAGCTGAAAACGACGAAACAGCACAGACCCCAGCCTTCAAACCGGCGAATCATAGGGGCGAATTTTGGGCTTGCTTGTTACGTCCGGCAGACCGGGTGGAACTCCTTGAAAGCAGCCATCTGAACGGTGGCGCATCATGAAACTCATCAAAAGGAGAAACACCCATGGGAGTGAATTCCGTCACCCTCGTCGGCCGAGCCGGTCGAGACCCAGAGGTTCGCTACTTCGAATCCGGGAGCATGGTCGCAAATTTGACCATGGCCGTGAACCGCCGCAGCCGCGACGACGAGCCGGACTGGTTCAACCTGGAGATCTGGGGCAAACAGGCCCAGGTCGCCGCTGACTATGTGAAGAAGGGCTCTTTACTTGGGATCATCGGCAGCGTGAAGCTCGATCGGTGGACGGATCGAGCCAGCGGGGAAGAGCGCAGCAAACCGGTTGTGCGGGTTGATCGGCTGGAACTTCTTGGCTCGAAGCGCGACAACCAGGAATCAGCCGGGAGCTTCGGCGGCCAGGCTTCGGATGAAGAAATTCCCTTCTGATAAGTGAATTCGCTGCCGGCGTTCAGTCCGATGACTGGCGCCGGCGCCAGATGCGCAAAGCCAGCCAGATGCCGCCGCCCAGCAGCGCTATTACCAGGGCCACTTTCACGACCTTGGAGACAGGGTCGATCCACAGCTCAACATTGCTGTAGCCCTCACCGAGAACCATGCCAGCGACGGTGAGCAAAAGAGTCCAGATCAAGCTGCCGGCCGTGGTCCAGAGCAGGAATGGCGTCATCGGCATCATTTCAATGCCCGCCGGCACGGAAATGAGCGTGCGAATGCCGGGCACCAGGCGACCCCAGAAGACGAGAGCGGTGCCGTAACGGCTGAACCAACGGCGACTGCGGGCCAGTTCAGCCGGGCTGATGCCGATCCAGCGCCCATGGTTCCCCAGCCATTGCTCGATCCGCTCCTCGTTGATCAAGCGACCGATTCCGTACCAGGGCAGAGCGCCGAGAACGGTGCCCAGCAGACCCGCCAGAAGCACTGGCAGCAGCTCCAGCTGCCCCTGCTGCACATAGAACCCCCCCAACGGCATGATCAGTTCCGAGGGAATCGGGGGAAACAGATTCTCAAGAAACATCGCCGCAAAAATGGCGGTGTATCCCAGCCACTGGTTGGCCTCTACCGCCTGGCCAATCAGCTCGGGCAGCTGGGTGATCAGATCAGAAAGCCCCATGGAACCTGCTCATCAGTAAGTCAGTTTTTCATGCAATTTAGGAGTCATATGAAAAATGAATGATTCGATTTCTCAACCCCAAATGAATATGTTGCCCAACAAACGATTCGACAGGCCACGCCTTCTTTTCAAGAGGATCCAGGAAATCAGAATCAAACTATTGACAAAATTCCAGTTTAAGCTAATATGAAAACATATTTTGTCAAATCATGAGCCTGCAATACGATTCCCCTGATATTGCGCAATCAAATATTGCCGACACCAGAGTTGATGATGCCAATGAATTAGTGACCAAATCAGTGGCCAAAGATCAAGATAATTCTAATGAACTTTTTAGCTAATTAAAACTTTCTCCAGCGTCCGATGAAAGTCCTCTGCGTCGGAGCCGGGCTTGCGAATGCTTCTTTAATACATTTTTTAAATCAAAAAAAATTCCAGCAAGAAGAAATTTTTTTTGATGTCATCGACAAAAGAAAACACATCGGAGGGAATTGCTATACAGAAGTAGACGAAGAAACAGACGTCACCATTCACAAGTATGGTCCACATATTTTTAATACAAATAGCGAGATTGCTTGGGAGTTTATTAATGCATATCTAACAATGCATCCATTCACGAACAGAGTAAAGGCATCTACCCCAAAAGGCATATTTTCAATGCCAATAAATCTACATACAATCAACCAATTGTACGGCAAATCCATGAACGTGGCAGAAGCAGTCGAGTTTATGGACAAAATAACTGCGCCCTATCGCACAAATGATCCCAAAAATTTTGAAGATACAATGCTTAGCCACTTAGGAAGAGATTTATACAAAGAATTTATCTACGGTTATACAAAGAAACAATGGGGAGTGGAACCAAGCGAATTACCAGCGGCAGTCGCGAAACGTCTCCCCTTTCGGCTTAATTATAATGATAATTATTATAATAAAAAGTACCAAGGAATTCCAGAGGAGGGCTATACAGCACTTTTTGAAAAAATATTTTCAGATAAAAACGTGCATCTCAGCCTAGACACGACCTACGATGATTATATGGCCAGTGATTATGACTCTATAATTTACACAGGCACCATAGACCAATTTTTTAACTTTGAATTCGGCAGGCTAAGCTACAGAACAGTCTACTGGGAACGTAATATATCCAATGGCATCTTTCAAGGCAATGCAGTTATTAATTACACAACAGAAGATAAGCCATTCACAAGAATCAACGAGCCATTTTTCTTCGAACCCTGGAAAAATGATCTGCCTAAGTCTAATTCAGTGTATTTTACCGAATTTAGTAAATTGACTGATCTCGAAGATGAGCCATATTACCCAATCAGAAGAACAGAAGATTTGAACCGATTAAATTTATATGAAAAAAAAGCAAAGCTAGAGAAATATTCAAAATTCATATTTCACGGACGCCTAGGTTCATATCGATATCTCGACATGGACATGGTCATTGAAGCTTCAGCAAGGTTGGCTGAAAAAATTAAAACGCATAGCCATTAAAAGCCATGACCAAGCCAACATATTCTCGATTATTTTTAAGCGGACCAGAAAGGCCTATGTTTATGGAAAAAGGCTTATATTCTGGCTATAAGAATAGAAATGGTCTTGCCTGTGAACTTCCGGCAACTCTTGAAAGCGGAGAAGAATACACCAGTACAGGATTTTTAGACGCCTTACCACATGAGTTCATCAAACAGATTGCCGTCAGAAAAGTTCAACTCGATATTGAATGTTCAGGCCAGGCATTACTCTCGTTCTATATACTTTTAGAAAACCAAAAAATATATCACTGTAAAGACTATGACCTCATAGAAGGGAGAAACAGCGTTGATTTACCCAAAATTCTGCTTGACGAACCCAATGCACGGCTAATCTTCTTTAAGATCAAGGCCATAGACAGTGCCATAACTATATTTAATTGGGCATACATTGCTTTGGATCCACCTAGTTATCTTCAAAAATACAAAGAATTAACAATTCTCAGTCGCACTCTAGGTGATTCAACTCGGTTAATTAATCAATTTATAGACCTACATGACCAATACGAAAAATCTAAAGACGACTATCCTGGAACAGAATTTCTTCCTTTTCCAAGACTGATCATATATGAGTCTGATAGTAAATCTTATTTAGAATCAAGATCATTGATCCAAGATGAACGAATAAGTTTCATTACACTGAAGCATAATAAGGCCAATCTTGGAGGCGGCGGCAACATGTGCCTAACTGTATATGAAGAATATATTACGCGCGCAACTCGTAATCAATTTATTATGCTTGATAGTGACACACTAGTCCCCTTTAGAACGCTCTACTTCTCTGTAGCATTAGCTGCACTTCACGCATATAAGCAGACAAGTATTTCGACAGTACCGACGATCTTATATTCAAAAAATCCAGACACTATCTTGGAATCTGGTGCTTTATTTGGCCGTGGCAATTGGGGTATAGCAGCATCTAATGCGTCACAGCCGTGTATTGCACCCCTACATAATGGGCAAAAAATTAGTGACAAAGAAACTCAAGCCGCCATCATCAAAACAAGATATACAGACTATCCGCCTTTTATCTACAGTATATTTTCTGCGAAGAATAAAGAAGATAAGATTCAATTTTTACCAGTTCCATTTTTTCTTAGGGGGGATGATATTGAGTTGGGTATTAATCTGAAACATCATAATATTGAATGTGAGGCCAATGGATTTCTAGTCGTATTTCAGGAACCAAAACATAGTCTATGGCACGAATTTATGGCCATCTTGCACGGAACATGCCTGATCTTTGCAAGTCATGACTCCGCGAATAACGATCAAGGGCTCAACGGATTACGTGACTATTTCCTTACCCGCACAAATTGCCACTCATCGGCTTTCGACATTTCTGGTCTACATACATATAACAGTGTTTTAGAACGAATCATTTCTCTACTTGAATGGAATGATGAAGACGCTGCCAAAAAATTTCATAACCCTGACTATTACTTAAAGATGCGTAGCTTAAACTCAAGATTTTCGCAATCTAACTACAGGGTGATACAGGCTCTTGAAGAGAATGGCGGAATCGATTCCAGCAGGATAGCTAAGGTTCCCTTTTTGTATTACGAGACGCAAATGAGAGCTTATCTAGAGAAAACTATTGGTTTGCCTGATCAAATTATTCTAATTAATGATTCAAACAAGACTGCCAATATCATAGAGACGTCTAAAACTGATGCTTCCCAAATTCAAAAAGTAAGATCAGAAATAATTGAAAAGCTAGACATTATATTCGCCAACGCACGCAAGGTATCCAAAAAATGCAAACTCATATGTGATCGCAATCATATCATTTCTGAATATTTAGCTCAATATTCCTTAAAAGCAAAGACTGCTAGTGAACAATCAAACACAAAAGATATTAGTTAGCTTCTATAATATGAAAACTCTTGAGCAGCACGGAGAATTGAAAGTAGTTATAGAGTTAATGCTGTATGGCTTGTTCATTCGGACAGGGCAGCTTGGCTCTATTCTTTTAGCACTTCAGTTTGACGAAATTTTTACAAATCCCGCACAACTTATCTTTTTATTCCCAGTAGCTATTGCAGTTGTAATTGTACTTATTGCGCTTACATTTATCGAAGTTGAATGTAATAATTATGCTGAAAAACTTGACCAACGATTAGAGGCGGTAAATTTATATTTTTCCCAACCATCTTTGATTTCCCAAAGAGGTTATTTACAAAAAACATTTCTGCAAGTCATTTTGAATATATTGGCACTTCCAGCCCTAGCAATTTTCCTAGGTTGGACGTCAGGTCTGTTATTTCTAGTACTCATTTCAAGCATAAGCTGCAGCGCAGCTGTTGTTTTTAAATACAATAAACTAGACGTTCGGAAAAATGGTAAAAGTTTTAAAGTGCAAGATGCTCAATCTCTTGCCAAAAGTGAACAGAGTCAAGGGATAGTGCCCTTCTATATTATAAACAATGTGACCAGTGGTCAATCTATCTCAGACGAAGAAAAATTCATAGGGTTTAATGATTCAAACCAAAGATCTTCAACTCGTCAATTAACAGGAGTAAGAAAAAGAAAATTTTTGAATTTAATCAGACAAGCAAGTAGAATAATAATATTAGTTGTAGCAGTGGTACTGGTTATTTTTAAAGTCACATCAATCGTGAAGGTTGCAGGGTTTTTAATCATTGGCAATTTTTTCCGAAATGGATGCATCTCACTCTTTGAATTCATGTCATCAACCGATAAATTATTCCCGATATCAGAGTCCTTGGGATTAATAGAAAGGTCACTCCTTAAAGTTAGTTTAATTGAAGAAAAACTATTCAATACCTATGAAAAAACAAAGGAATCGAGACTTGAGTTTAATCGAAACTACTCTTCAATTATCTCTGATCACCCATTCTTCAGAGTTAAAAATTTGACGATAAGAGATATTGATGGTCGATTAGTAATAGCCAATATGACATCAAGAATTCAACTAAAACCAATTACATACTTATACATTGATGGTATTACACTGACGAGTTACATTAAAGATTTATTTACCAATCACGCGAAAGACAGGTCGAATACAAACTTTCGGTATCTAATTAATGGTGAGGCATTCCTTGGGGGGAAAAAATTATCAAGCAACTTTTTCAATTCCATTCCAATCTATCATCCAACAAATATTCAAATTTTAAGCAAAAATATATACCATTATTTTGAGCCAAATAGCGCAAATGAGTTAAAAAATCTGCTAGATAATTATCAAGAATTAAAGTTATTAATGGACTCAGTGATCGCTGAGAACGAACCTATTGAAATGCTAAGCCAAAGACAAATCAATCAGACCAAATCTTTGATCCAACTTTTAAAAGTATATTTGGAGCCTTCTTGCATTTCGGTTTCAATGTTTATCTTTGATTATTTTGAAGAGTCAGATGCAACCATACTAATTAATATATTTTCATCCTTATACCAAGAAAAAAATCTTAATTTAATTGTGCTTGGAAGAAATAAGCTCCTCTTTGACGTTAATATGTCTTACTACAAACTCACCTCTGACAGTATCCGAAAGATAAATAGTAATGGACAATAATCATCCCAAGAAATTTTTTCTGAGGGTTCCAGCAATTCCTCAACTAAAGACTCTGAGAATTTATTTCACACTTATTGGTGTGGGGACTGCATCAGCTTTTTTCCTGCCTATTTCCCTATCACTAAATTTTGATGGAAAGATGGCATCTGATGGACCATCAAACCAAATCAAAGCACCTATAAATACTGTTATTAAAAAAATAGCACCGGAAAATGTGGAGCTTAAAAGTGGTACTCCATTATTCACATTTATTCAGCCGGTAATGATGGCAGAAACTAGAATCAAGCAAACTCGCTTAACTACTATCAGGAAGCAAATTAAATCGTCAACGAATGAGTGTACAAGTGTTGGTCAAACCCTACAACAAAACTTGGAGCATGCAAATCAATACTTTGCTTTAAAACGCAACGCTTTTAAGCTGGAGGCAATATCAAGGTTAAATTTGCTTGCAGCAAGAGGAGAGTTAGATAATATCAATCGAGAAATAGCAATTCACAAGCAACGTTGTTCACAAGAACTGGAGCAATTAGTTGCGCAAGAAAAAATTTCAAAAGAAGAACTTGAGAAACAAATCTCACTTATCAAGCAGTCTGAAAGCATCCCTGCCCCATCAAATGGATACTTGCATCGCATCAATGTCAAGAACAATCAGAATGTCTCCTCGGGGGAAGTACTAGCACTCTTTACTTCAGAAGGAACTGCAGGAGCAATGTTAACTATTCCGTTGAAAGACAGACCCTTCGTAGAGGTTGGTGATAAATATTTGATTTCATCTAATGCATATCAAATATTAAACAATCCTCCGATTCGTGAATGTCTCATAACTTCAATCAGTCCAGATAGCTTTAAAGATGACCAAATTAGCAGCACTGAGATCAATGATTTAACATATCAAGCCCAATGTAAATTTGAAAAATCACCACTCAAAGGGCAATACCCATTTCTGGTTGGCATGCAAGTAAATGGATCTGCAACAAGTGTAAAAACTACTCTGATTAAGATAGTATTGGAGGGTTATCGACGCACACTTGTGAGCCAACAGAAAGAAAGTACTTATGACCGAAAATAAACTAATTTTACATATTGGTCAAACAAAAACTGGGACAACATCAATACAAAGTTTTTTACATGCAAATCAAAAACAATTAGAATTATCGGGAATTTATTACGCTCAACGTCCAAATTCGTGGACCAGTCATAGATATTTGTTTCATCTAATTAACTCATCTGTAGACAACGTAGCTGAGGCAAATTTTAGAGAAAGGCATGCCTTACGATTAAGAGAATCTTGGAAAAATTATACTGAAATAAAAACAATAGATGACTACTGGGACTTTTTCAAAAAAAATCTTGTCAATGACTCTTGTGATATCTCTATAGTTAGCGAAGAACTTTTATGGGAACTAGGAAAATTTGAACATTTAGCAAAGAAAAATATGATTCAGCTACTAGCTAATCATTTGCACCAGATATTTAAGCCAAAAAATATTACCATTGTTGCTGCACTTAGACATCATTCAGAATGGCTCGAATCTTGGCATAATCAAATGGTGAAAGATCAGGGGAATCAGATGAATATTCTCCCTTTTTTCGAGCAAGAGCAGGCTTATGGCTCTCTTGATTATTCTAACAATTTGAATGACTGGTTATATATTTTTCCGGAAGCCAATCTCAAAGTTGTTGATTTTAAAAAGTCCCTTATTTCAAGCCGCCCAATTGGTATAATGTTCCTAGAGATACTAGGACTATTAGATAAAATTGAGAGGAAATCATTTAAATTAATGACCTACCCAGAACGAATGCAAGAAGCCATTCACCCAATGCTTCAGGCTTACATCATTAGAAAAAAACCAAATATAGACAATATCAAACAATACAAACAAAAGATTCGTATCGCAAATAAAATGACTCAACCAATTCTTATGTATAATGGGATCGATCATCCATATACCGTGCTAAATAAGAATATTTTAGAAAAATGCGAAGAGATCATCAAGCTCGACAATATAGAGCATTTAAATTTGCCTTTACTTTCTAGCAATATAAAAAATAAAAAGACAATACCACGTTTACTTCCACATCAAATTGTTGAATCTTTCGACAAAGTTTTTAAGTAGAATTCGAATTATAATTACGCCCCGGTCTTCGAGATGATTTGAGAAAATATTCTGGATTTTGTTGAATCAAGCTTTTATAAAGTTCTACCCAACAATTAATTAATCGAATAGAAGAATCGTCGAAATAACTTGATATTTCAAGAGATTGTGACTCTTTAATTGCTCTCTGAGAGGAGTCGTTCAGTGCCGCTTGAAAAATAGACTCATGAAAATATTTTTCATCAACTTCTTTGGCATCCTCCATATATTCTTGAACCAAGTCCTTGGCAAGGCTATTATGAAGTCTGAATTTAGTGATTTCTTTAGGGGGAAATTGAACCATTATTTGTGCCAAAAAACTCCCTAAACGTGCATGACCAACAGCATTAGTTGAATCAGCAAGTAATATTTGTTGAATATATCTCAAAACCGAAAGATCCTCGACTGTTACAGATTCATTGTGTCGAGTAGGTTCTAAGAAAGAAAAATTTTTATGAGAAAAAATAGTAAAAAAGAAATCATGAACTACATCCCTATTCAAGAGCGCTGAGGAAATAAACGGTCTCACTTGATAGTTCTCACCAAAGGTATCTTTCCATCTCTTGATTCTAGGCGCATAAGAAAGAATTCCTTTTTCCTTTAATACATCTAAGAATTGACTGGGAGATCCAAGGAAAGCACCTTTCTTAACACGTTCAGCATATGAAGCCAGCATACGATCCGCATGAGGCCTGATGTATGCAATTAATTGAATATTGCTTGCAAAGTCTGGTAAATAAATACTTAATGCATTTTTAAGTTTTTCTGGATCAGAGAATTCAAATTGTTCAGCCGAAATAATACCAAAATCAGCATTACTTTGATGAAAACGCCGATTAATATTTTTGAATATTTTTTCCTTTTGATTTGAAAATTTTCTTGAATCTAGAGATTTAACTAAACGACTATGATTGAACAAACAGGGATATTCAATCTTACTATCGGGTTGTTCGCTCTTGTAACTTTTATTGGATAAAATTGATTGAATCGAAGTTGATCCAGTTTTGCAATCGCCGAGGTGGATCACAAGGCGTTTGATCATTGCCGAAGGTGTCGCTGTTTATTATAGAAAGAGAGTTGAATGTATTAACTATTTTTTGATTCATTTTTGATATCCTTAAGCAAAATTCTGCCAGCCATCCGTTCTGGCAGCGCTCCTCTTTTGTCATTTTCAGGCTTTGCAGGCTTAACAACAGACTGCACAACTATGGAATTAGTATGTAGAACCTCGCCCCGCTCGATCACCTCTCGAATTTGTTTGACTAACATTCGCGAAACCTTGGCAACGTCTTGCTCCGACAAACCAGTTTTGGACGCAATTTCGGGGAAAAAAGTCTTGATATGATTTCTTTTCTTGGGAGCTTTTCCTTCAGAATTCATAACCTTAGAGCATCTGAGTCAATTTTAGTATATTTTCTCTGAAACCACAACGCATATACTGATTATCGTTTGAAAGACTTCAAGAATTAATTGGCTTTTATAAAAAAGAATAAGTAAAATTGGTTGATAAACTTGTGAATATTTCAAGCTAGTTGTTAATAAAATGGACCCTTGCTAATGCAAGAGTCCATAATAAACAAGAACTGTTTGTTTAATCAATAACGATAGTGGTCGGGCTTGTAAGGTCCTTCAACCGGCACGTTGATGTAGTCGGCCTGGTCCTTGCTGAGCTCGGTGAGCTTCGCGCCGATCCGGCCAAGGTGGAGACGGGCCACCATTTCATCGAGGTGCTTGGGCAACACATAAACCTCTTTGCCGTATTCGTTGCCCTTGGTAAACAGCTCGATCTGAGCCAGCACCTGATTGGTGAACGAGTTGCTCATCACGAAGCTGGGGTGGCCTGTTGCACAGCCCAGATTCACCAGACGGCCTTCGGCCAGCAGGATGATCTTGTTCCCACTGGGCAGGGTGATGTGGTCCACCTGGGGCTTGATGTTCTCCCACTCGTAATTCTTGAGGGAAGCGACATCGATCTCATTATCAAAATGGCCGATGTTGCAGACGATCGCCTCATCCTTCATCTTCACCAGGTGCTCATTGAGGATCACCTGGTAGTTGCCGGTGGCGGTCACAAAGATGTCCATGTCCTCCACCACATCCTCCAAACGGACGACGCGATAACCCTCCATGGCTGCCTGCAGGGCACAGATAGGATCAACTTCTGCAATGCAGACCGTGGCACCAAGACCGCGCAGTGACTGCGCTGAGCCCTTGCCAACGTCGCCGTAGCCAATCACCAAAGCCTGCTTGCCGGCCACCATCACATCAGTGGCACGCTTGATGCTGTCCACCAGCGATTCACGGCAGCCGTAAAGGTTGTCGAACTTGCTCTTGGTGACCGAATCGTTCACGTTGATGGCGGGGAAGGGCAGCTCACCGCTCTTCTGCATCTTGTAGAGACGAGCCACACCCGTGGTGGTTTCCTCAGTCACACCCTGAATCTGCGCCTTGATGCGGCTGTAGAAGCTGGAGTCCTGAGACAGCTTCTTCTTGATGGAGGCGAAGAGATAGGTCTCCTCCTCATTGGAGGGGTTGTCCAGAACTGTGATGTCCTGCTCTGCTTTGCTGCCCAGCATCACCAGACCAGTGGCGTCGCCACCATCGTCGAGAATCATGTTGGGAGTGCCGGAATCACCCCACTCGAGGATGCGATGGGTGTACTCCCAGTACTCCTCAAGGGTTTCACCCTTGACGGCGAAGACTGGAATGCCCTGTGCTGCGATGGCCGCAGCGGCATGATCCTGGGTGGAGAAAATGTTGCAGGAAGCCCAGCGCACTTCGGCGCCCAGCTCCACCAGGGTCTCAATCAAGACCGCCGTTTGGATCGTCATGTGCAAGGAGCCAGCGATCCGGGCGCCCTTGAGGGGCTTCTCGCTGCCGTACTTCTCGCGTAGGGCCATCAGACCGGGCATCTCGGTCTCGGCGATGTCGAGTTCCTTGCGGCCGAAGTCGGCCAGGTTGATGTCGGCGATGACGTAATCAACGCCGAGCTTCTGCTCAGCCGTAGGCGCTGCCACCATGGTTCTGGTACTCCCTAATAAAACGTGGGGTTGAATCTCTGCAGAGACGCCGAGGCTTCGGGCTCGCTTGGGGCGGACTCTACAGGTCATGTGTGGTCGCTTGAGACCCTTGAGACGACCAGGTCCCTTGGGCAGCAGTTGGCCCTCACCCTTCCTCAGAACGCCATCCTGCTGTTGCAAGGTCCGCTGGGTGCGGGCAAGACGTCTTTGGTTCAGGGGATCGCCGAGGCATGCGGTATCGATGAACCGATCACAAGCCCCACCTTTGCGCTGGCCCAGCACTACCCCAAGGGCCAGCCACCACTCGTACATCTCGACTTATACCGCCTGGAAACCCCTGGCTCCGCCGATGAATTGTTCCTGCAGGAAGAAGAGGAAGCCCGCGACTTAGGGGCCCTGATGGCTGTGGAATGGCCTGAAAGGCTGGGGATCGAGCTGAAGGAGGCCTGGCGGCTTGAGTTGTCGCATGCTGGAGATGGCCGCCGCGCTCAGCTCACCCCCCCCAGAAATCGCTCCACCTGAGCTTCTGTGGGCTGCGGATCAATCCCGCCGGCCCCGCTGCAAACCAGAGCACCGCAAGCTGCCGCGAAACGAACCCGTTCTGCGGGAGCTGCCGTCCAACGGTGCAGAAGTCCGGCGGTGAAAGCATCTCCGGCGCCGGTGGTATCCACCACCCGGGGAGGCTGGAACGCCTGCTGAACGCCAGCCTGATCTTCCAGATACCAACGCACGGGGGCCGCACCATCCGTGACGACGACATCCGGCCGCTGGGGCAGGGCCGCTGAGATCACGGCTGGGTCTTCACAGGAAAAAAACCACAACGCCTCCTCCCTGGCCAACTTGATCAGGGCCGCTTGTTCCAGCAACGGTCGAATCAGTTCCATAGCCCGATGGTCGGGCCCAGACGCAGCGTCAGCGCTGCTGTTCCAGAACGTGGGCCGCCAGTTCAAATCCATTGCCAATGCCATGCCATGGGCCCTGGCCTGAGCGACAGCCCCTTGCAAGGATTCCGCTGATGGAGAGGAGGCCAGGGGCAGGCTGCCCACCAGCAACCAGCGAGACTCTTTGGGCAGAAGCACGGGCGTCAGGGCTTGATCGGCAAAGCCCAACCCGCGTTCGCCAGCGAAGCCTTGAAACTGACGCTCACCATTGGTGTGGCGGCGCACCAGAACGATGCGTGACGGACGTTGGTCATCCCACTGCACTGCACCAACCTCCACCCCACGCTGCTGAAACAGCTCAGCAAAGTCGTGACCGATGGCGTCCCGACCAAGACGGCCGAGAAAGGTGACGGCTGTCCCCAAACGGGCAAGACCACAGGCCACATTCGCTGGTGCGCCACCCAGGCGGTCATCCACCGGTAGATCCGAGGCTGGGTCTCCACCCATCGGTCCCAAACGATCCACCAACGCTTCACCCAAGCAGACCACGGTCGTTGGAGTTCCCATTCAGCCTCACGTGCTTCTTGAGACAGGATGGCCAGATGCTGGTTGTTCAAGTGCTGCTTAAAAAAGCCTGATTGATGTCGCGGTCCAGCTGATCGCAACGCTGTCGATCGACCACTGACAGCGATGACTCCTGCGGGTGGATGCGTCGAAGTTGATCACTCACATCCAGGCAAAACACCAGCAACTGTTCACGGAGACGATCAGCCAGCAGGCCATGCCGATTGAGCTGATTAATTAAACGGGCCATACCGGCCAGTTCCATCCGCAGAGATCGACGCGGAGAAAGCCCTGTCGCAGGCGAGACCCGAGCTTGATTCAAGGCGGTGACATCAATGTCGGTGATGGTGTGCAACATGTGGGCGAAACGTCGCAACAACGTCTGGCGGTCGTAGCGGATCCAGTGGGTTTGACACCCCGCTGAACGCAACCTGGCGTCAAGGACCGGAGCATTCATGACCTGGCCGCCCAAACCTCCGCCTGGATCGCGATCAAGCGACAGCTGATTGTTCAGAAACGATCGGAACGATGTAATCCTTCGAGAACTGCCTTTGAGGTTCTGGAGGTAGAGGCTGGGATAGATCTCGCGCAACGGCCTGGACACGAAAATCGCATGTCGGTCCGCTGGAAATCGATCCAGGATCTGGCGGATTGATCGGGGGGACACTTGCCCGAAAAATTCGCTTGACAGCAGAACAACCGGGTGACCTGTCTCTCGTTCCTGGGTCAGCACCTGATCCATCTGCTGAAGCAACGTCCGAGCCAGGATGTGATGTGCACTGATGCCACGGCTGAGCAGAGCGTTACGGCAGGCGTGGAACGCATCCTGAATTGCTGTTGAGCCCGTCTTCATCGGCCCGCAGTGCAGGATCAGCTGACGGTTCATGACGCTCAGAGTGAGGCTGTCGAGGCTGTCGAGGCAGCAGACAAACCCAAGGCTTCCAGCAACGCCTCGATGATCTGAGCATTCGCAGCCGGAAAGGGATACTCCTTCAAAGTTTCAGGACGAACCCAGCGCACCTGCTGGCTGGCGAGGGGCTGTGGATCCCCGGAGAGCCACGTGCACAGATGCACCACAAAACGCAATTTCTTGTGGCTGTAGGCGTGGTCCACTGTGATCAGCTCGTCTTCGAGCGTGACAGCGATCCCCAGCTCCTCCTGCAGCTCACGGGCGATGCAGGCTTGGATCGTTTCGCCAGGTTCCTGCTTGCCACCTGGAAACTCCCACATGCCCCCCAGCAAACCCTCCTCCAGGCGCTGATCGATCAACACCTCCCCCTCGGCATTGAGCACAACACCCACACCGATCACCTGGAAGGGCACAGGTTTGGAGGCTTCAGTCACGGGCCAGCAACAGGGATCGCCGGCAGCGTAGGCAGCGCAGCCGCACCGCCAGGGACAGTCGGCACAGGCGGGGTGCCGCGGCGTGCAGACCGTTGCCCCCAGATCCATCAACGCCTGGTTGAAGTCGCGGGGGCGCTGGGCGTCGAGCAGCCTTTCGCTCCACTCCCAGAACAGCTTCTGATCACGGGCCGGGGAACGGGGGTGAGCCCGCAGGCGCGCCAGCACCCGCTTGACGTTGCCGTCAAGGATCGGCTCTGCCGTGTTGAAGGCACTCGAAAGAATGCTGCCGGCCGTGGTGCGGCCAATGCCTGGCAACGCCATCCATTGCTCGAGCGTGGTGGGCCAGGGCCGGCCCGCAAGCACCTGGGACGACTCATGCAGCCTGCGGGCTCGGGAGTAATAGCCAAGACCCTGCCACTGCAGCCGCACCTGATCCAGGGGTGCCGCGGCCAGAGACTCGACCGTGGGGAATGCCGCCATCCAACGCTGCCAGTAGGGGAGCACCACGGCCAACTGGGTTTGCTGCAACATCACCTCAGCGATCCAGATCGGATAAGCATCAAGCTCCTGATCCGGCGCGGGGCGCACACCATTGGGCAAAAGCTTCCAGGGAATACCGCCTCGGCCATGGCACTCCCACCAGGCCAGCAAAGCTGCCGACAGCCCCGCAACATCCGCCCCGGTCAGCGTGCGCATGCGCTTTGCATCAAAACGCCGACGTTCATACCCACCATGACTATGTCCCGCAAATCGCAGCTATGAACTTCCATCAATGGCCATCGGATCCGCCACGACGGCAGCTCTGCTGGTGGCCAGCAGTGTGGTGCTGAGCCATCAATGAACGTTCTTCGCAATCGCAACTTCAGCACTGAGATGCAGACAAATTCAGCATTTCCAACAATGATCTGAACATCCGAACAACACACCCAGCCGGTCCGAATCGGACGCCTTTGAGGCATCTGCACAAAGCCGTGGCGGAACCTTGGCTTGAATCAGCCCATTCGATGAGTTATTGAACTGTCAACGCAATGGGATGTCGTTGTTGTTGGCGGAGGACTGGCCGGTATTACGGCTGCACGCGACCTCAAACAACGGGGGTTCAGCACGGTCGTTCTTGAGGCAAGTGATCGCCTTGGCGGAAGGACTTACACCATCGAGGACGAGGGCTGCACTGTTGAACTGGGTGGCACCTGGATTTACTGGAACCAGCCCTTCATCTGGGCCGAAAAAGAACGGTATGGGCTGGCCATTGAGGAGACACCCGGCTGTGTTGCCGAGCACATCGCCATCCATCGTGGTGACCGCATTGAAGCGCTAGCCGCAGACGAAGTTGGCGAATTCATGGCCGGCTTCGATGTGTTCTTTTCAGAAGCCATCAAGGTGTGGGAACGTCCGTACGACGCCAAACATTCCTGGGACGCAATCTGAGAGCGCGATGCCATCACCGTGGCCGATCGCATGGACTCCCTCGCTTTAACACCCCTACAGAAAGCAGCCATTGGAGGGTTTCTCGAAATTCTTTCCATGTCTGCACCGGCCTCAGCTTCCTATGTGGAAATGATGCGCTGCTACGCCTTATGTGGATGGAACACAACCGTCTTCAAAGACACGGCGGCACGCTACAAATTTGCCAAGGGGACAGGGGCCTTGGTGGACGCCATGGTGCGTGACGGGGGCTTTGACGTGATGACCAACAGCCCCGTCACCACGGTGAATCAACACGCTGATGGCATCACCGTTCAAACCGCCAACGGAGACATCCACCACGGACGCCTTGGAGTGATCACCGTGCCCATGAATGTAATGAACAGCGTTGCATTCAATCCACCGCTGTCACCCATTAAACGAGAAGCAGCAGACGTGAAACACGCTGGAGGGGGATCCAAAGTGTTCTTCGTGGTGAAGGGAGATCCGGGCCCAGTCATGACCCTGGCTCGCAGTGCGGACTCAGCTCTGATCGGCAGCTTTACCTATCACCGGGGAGAGCATCAATCCTTGCTGGCTGGCTTCAGCCTGGAACCCGATGCTCTCGACAAATCTGTGGAGGAGTGGCAAGCCATCTTCAACGACTACCTGCCAGACCTGCAGATCATCCGCACCTTCGGCCACCCCTGGGGCACCGATCCTCTGTGTCAGGGCAGTTGGTGCAACTACCGCCCTGGCACCGTGACACGCTTCGCGGAAGCTCTTCCACTCACAGAAGGCAAGCTCTTCTTTGCCTCAGGAGACCATGGAGACGGGTGGAGAGGCTTCATGGAAGGTGCTATCGCCAGTGGCTCACAAACAGCCATGGCCGTTCTGAAAACCCTGAACGGCGGCTGATGCGAACAGCTCTGGAGTTCTCGGCCCATCTTGATCAGACTCAAGGGGAACGCTGCCTGATCTGAGATGAGCCGACCCCGGAGCCGCAGAGCGGGGGTGGAGAGCCGCTTCGAAGCGCTGATCTGGAAATACCGACTGATCACCCTGGTGCCCGTGGTGATGAGCTTGCTCGGAAGCCTCAGCTGCTTCGTGATCGGCACCTATGCCGAACTGAGCGTGCTCAACAGCGTTGTGCAGGGCCGCTTCACCCACACCAACAGCAACCTGCTGATTGGGAAAGTGGTGGGCGGAATCGATTACTACCTGATCGGGATCGCCCTGCTGATCTTCGGGTATGGCATTTATGAGCTGGTGGTGTCGGACATCGATCCTCGCCAGCAGGACTCCTCAGACCTGCGCCGCAACCTGCTCAACATCGATTCCCTCGACAGCCTCAAGCAGAAGCTGACCAAGGTGATCATCGTGGCCCTGATCGTGACCGCCTTCAAGCTGATGGTGAGTTTCGAGGTGAACACGATCAGCGAGCTGCTGCAGTACTGCGGCGGTGTGTTGATGCTGGCCTTCAGCTCCTGGCTGATCGGCCGGATCGGGAAGCACTGACCATCAGCCGAGCCCGGCTCTGACGCCAGAGTTTGCGTTGGTACTGACGCTGACGGCGGCCCAGCAGGGCATGGTCCAGCTGCTGCTGGGCCTCCGCCATGGCCTGGAACTCCAGTGCCAGCTCAGGGCGGAGCCCCCCCGCGCGCCGGCAGAGCGCCGGGAACGATTCACCGGGCATGGCCTTCACCCCAAACCGCTTCAGCAACCTGAGGCTTCGCTGCAGAGGATCGCGGTGAAAACCTGGCCAACCGCCCCGCGACAGCATCAGCCCGACTCCCACGGCGATGGCAGCCAGGACGACAGCCACCAATCCAGCCCAGCGGAGCTGCTCACCAAACAGAGCCTGCAACCAGGCCGCCTGGGTGGCCTGATCAAAACCGAGCCACCAGCGGGTCCAAGCCAGATCCAGCCCCCACCACTGCAACTGGAGCCAACGCCACCACGGCACTGGCCCAGCTTGCGCGGAGACCACGGCATCGATCGACGGATCCGATGGTTGTCCGCTTCCAGCCCAGCGGGTGGGATCCACCCGCTTCCAACCCTGCCCTGTCAACCAGACCTCCACCCAGGCGTGGGCATCGCTCTGACGAAGATCAAGGTAAGGACTGCCACCAAGAGGCCTGACCAATCGTCCGCCCTGGTAGCCGCTAACCACCCTTGATGGAACATCCGCCGCCCGCATCAAGGCAGCCAATGCACCGGCGTAGTGGCCACAGAAGCCGACCTGTTGATCAAACAGAAAGGCATCGAGATCAACGAAGGCTCCAGGCGCGAGGCTGTAGCGGAACGGTTGGCTGCGAAACCAGGCTTCAGCGGCAGCGAGCCGATCAACGTCCTTCGGTTGATCCCGCCAGGTGCGGCCAAGGGCCTGCAGACGAGGCAAGTGGTCCGGCGGGAGTGGGAGTGCACGGTCTCTGGGCTGGGGCTGCTGTTGCTGCCATCCCACGGAAGACAACCCCTGCTGCAAGCGATAACTACGGGGACGCCGTGGTGACGATGCCATCAGCAGTTCCCCTTCACTGCTGATCCATTGATCGGTCGATACGGGCTGCGCAGCTCCGTCCCAGGGCACCATTCGGATCGCCGATGGCTCAACACGCCACCACTGGGAGGGTCCGGCAGACAAAGGACCCCCCCTTCCGGAACGCGGAGGAAACGGTGGATCCTCGTGACGCCAGCTGCGGCCATCAAACTGTTCGTGCACCAGCACCCGCCAGTAGGAGTTGCTGTTCAACCGCTCCTCCTCGTCCAGGGTCACCCGCGCTGCAGGGGCATCGCTGCGGGCCAGTTGACCAATGGACAAGGGATCCATCTCCGGTGAGAGCCCGCTGACCGCGCCGCCGCGGGGGCCGAGATCGGTGGACCACAGCGGCGCAACACGCGGCACAAACAAAAACAGCACCAGGGCCAGGGGCAGAGCCGCGAGCAGCAACTGAAGGCTGCGCCGCAGGAGTGCAGCCCACGAAACAACTCCGCCCAGCTCATGGGCCAGAAGACCGGATAAAGCCAAGATCACCGTGATCAACTGCAAGCCGCTGGCCAGCAACCCCTCCATCTGGGCAGCCAGCAGACCGGTGGACAACAACTGCAGCAATGCCACCAGGCGGTAATCCACGGCACGCCGGCTTTCGCGTCGTTTCAGCATCGAGCAGATGACCAACACCCAGGTGGGCCAGCTCAACGGCGCTGAGAGATTGAGTCCCAGACACTGCACCAACAGAACGATGTGGGTCATGCCAACGCCAACAGGGCGAGGCAGGCGTCGCGATGGCGGATCCCGGAAGCGGGCGCCAGGGTGCGACCCCGCAGCTTTAGGCCGTAACGCTCACCACGGTGGTGCAGCTGCCAGATGCGCTCCGCCAGATGTTCGAGGGCTTCGTCCCAAGGCAGTCCGGCAGAGGGGCTGAGCATCCGCTCCGCATCGCCGGGATCACGAAACAGTTTCACCTGCAGCGGTCGACCCTTGGCGACACCGGCCCAGTCCACAAGAGCCTGTCGCTCCCCTGGCCGCAGCGGTCGCAGATCGTTCCATTCATCCAAACCGTCTCGAAGGCGATGAGGAGACGAGTCCTGAACCGGCCCGCGACGTCGTGCCGGCCAGATCAACTGGGGCTTCGGGGGCTGCCAGCGGGTCCAGCAAATGAACAATCCCAGGGGTGCAACACAGTCCAACAACAACCTGGGCGGCACCTGCCAGCCCCGTTGCCCGGGGGTCCAGGACAGCACAACTCGGGTTTCACCCGCTTCGAGGTGATCCAACTGATGGGGGAGCTGACCCTGAAAACGCAGCTGGAGCCGTTGCCGTGGCGTTGGGCTGTCCAACACCAGGAGGTAGTGGATCGGCTCTGCAGCAAATCCCGGCGAAGACTCGCCACAGCGCAGTTTGATGCCCTGCAGGTTGTCGTGGGTCAGAAACATCGCCAGAAACATCAAACCCAGCAACAGAAAAGCAATCAGAAAAGTGCTGTTGCTGGAGGTCTGGATCGCCACCAGCAACAGCAGGGCAGCCGTTGCCAACCACACCATCCCGAAGCGACTGGGAATGATGTAAAGGGTTCGCAACCCCAGGCAAAACTCAGGGGAGGGCATCAACGGACCGGAGCAGCACCTGACTCAGAGGTTGTTCAGCACCACCGGGAACACCGGCATCCAGGCGATGCTCCGCCACTGCGGGAAACACCGACTGAACGTCATCGATGCGGACGTGATCACGACCCTGCAGCAACGACCAGGCCTTGGCGGCGGCAATCAGCCCCTGACTGGCCCGGGGCGACAGTCCATGGGCACCACGACGACTGGCAACGACCAGATCCAGGGCGTAACCGATCAGTTTTTCTGAGCAATGCTGTTGCTGGCAACGCCGCTGCCATTCCTGCAATCCAACAGGATCGATGCAGGCTCCGAGCATCGAAACATCCAGGGCTCCTTCTGCCAGCAGGGCACGCTCCGCATCGCGGCTGGGGAAACCGAGGCTGATGCGCATCAGAAAGCGGTCCAACTGGGCCTCCGGCAGCGGACTGGTGCCCACCTGGTCCATGCTGTTTTGCGTGGCAATGACGAAAAAAGGCTGCGGCAACAGGTGACTGGTGCCGTCAACACTGACGCGGCCAACGGCCATCGCCTCCAGCAGTGCGCTCTGGGTGCGGGCGCTTGCGCGGTTGATCTCATCAGCCAGCAAAACCTGGCTGAACAGTGGCCCGGGTTGAAAACGGAATTCCGCGGTGCGCGCGTCGAAGACATTGATGCCGGTGAGGTCGGCCGGTAGAAGATCACTGGTAAAGCTGACGCGCTTGAAGTCGAGGGCCGATCCGCGGGCAAGGGCTTCGGCCAGAGTCGATTTGCCCATCCCCGGCCGGTCCTCGATCAACAGATGGCCCCCGGCCAGGAGGCAGCACAGGGCCAGGCGCACCTCCTCCCCCTTGCCCAACAACACTTGAGCAACGGACGACATCAGCTGTTGAAGTGCAGCGTCGACCAGGGGATCCATCTCTCTGCACTTTTAACAGTTTGCAGCCAGGTTCGACGGAGCAGGTAAACCACTAACTTCCACATTCAGAGTCACGCGGACATGGCCTGCTGGGAGTGGAACGATCACCGCATCGGCTGGACGCGGATGGGCGAAACCAACGCTCCCTGTGCCGTCCTGCTGATCCATGGCTTCGGCGCCAACACCGAGCACTGGCGCTTCAACCAACCGGTGCTGGCCGAAGCAGCCCCCACCTATGCCATTGATCTACTGGGCTTCGGTTCAAGCGATCAGCCCAAAGCACGTTTAAAGGACGAGCAGGAGATGGCGAGTTCCGTCCATTACGGCTTCGACCTCTGGGGGCAGCAGGTCGCGGACTTCTGTCGTGAGGTGATCAAACGACCGGTAATCCTCATCGGCAACTCCATCGGCGGAGTGGTGGCCCTACGAGCTGCAAAGTTCCTGGAGGAATCTCCACACGCAAGTCCCTGCCGAAGTGTGGTGCTGATCGATTGCGCCCAGCGATTGATGGACGACAAACAACTGAAGACGCAACCGGCCTGGATGGCCTGGATTCGTCCTTTGCTGAAAGCAATGGTCCGTCAACGCTGGTTAAGCACAGCTCTGTTCCGAAATGCTGCTCGACCTGGAGTGATCCGTCGTGTGCTGAAACAGGCCTATCCAAGCGAACACAACATCGATGACGCCCTGATCGAATTGCTGTACCAACCCACCCAACGGGAGGGCGCTCCAGAAGCATTCCGAGGTTTCATCAATCTTTTCGACGATCATCTAGCCCCTGAGCTGATGCAGACACTGACGGTGCCGGTTGATTTGATCTGGGGCGAAAAGGATCCTTGGGAGCCGATAGCGGAGGCCAGACATTGGGCCGAAACACTGGCTTGCATTCGCTCACTTTCCGTTATCCCTGAAGCCGGCCACTGCCCCCATGACGAAGCACCCGATCCAGTGAATTCACTGTTGCTGAAGCACCTGGCTTTGGGAGCCTCAGCAGGAACGTGACTGCATCTGTGAGGGACAGCACTAAGGACTGGAATGCACTTCTCGACGAATTCCGCAGCTATGGAGGCAAGGCCAAAAATGTCATTCAAAAGGAAGGGCCTCTTGGTCTGGGATTGTTTCCCATCGATCCCAGCCAACCCGTTGATCTGAGGGTGCCCAAATCGCTGCTTGTTCCTGCCGACAACGTGGAACTGCGCAACGGTGCTGCGGTCATCAAGGACGACGGCGCGTTCCCGACTGGCTACTCCGACTGGTTTCGTCGCTATCAGGCGTCCTACTCCTGGGGCGCTGAGGGGGCCTTATCAGTCACCCGCTTTGAAACCGGCCTGAAGAATCTGCCAAACAACGTGAGCGCGTTGCTCATCCAACTCAATCTTTATCAACCCGAGCATCGGCTGAGCGGCAAAACCTTTGAGGACAGCATGCTTCGACGATTCCTCAACAGCCGTTGCCTGGGTCGGAAGGGACAACTTCTGGTGATGCCCATTGTGGAGCTGGTGAATCATTCACCCAAAGCAACGAACTGGGAGAGCAAACCCGATGGGAGCGTTGGCGTGAGCGGCCTCCACGACGGCGAAGTTCTGGTGAAGTACTCCAACTCCGACCCACTCCAACGCTTGATGGGATACGGCTTCAATGCCCAGGAACCCTTTGGATTCAGTCTTTCCCTGCAATTTCGGCATCGAGGGCAAGTGATTGTGGTGAAAGGGGGAGGAGGTCGCCATTGGTTCAGGCCACCAGTACTGGAACAAAAAGAGAAGCGATTGGTGGTTCAACAACCACTGCTCGGCTGCGCGGACTACCCCCGTATGCCTCTGACCCTGTTTCTCACCGCATGCCAACGCACAAGCCGAACAGATGGGCGAGAGCTATTCGAAAGGATCCATCAAGCCAACACCATGGCCCTGGTGGAGCTGCTGAAACGGCTGGAGACCGTGCGGAACGAAACCGCTTGTCTGCTGCGTCTGGGCTGCCTCAATCAGCTCACTGCGGTAAGCCATCACATCGGCCATCGCGCTGGAGCTTTAACCCTGACTCGAAATTCTTGATTCCGAGCTGTATTCCTCTTAGAGCTTGATATGCCATGGGACAATCCACCGAATTAATCTGTTGATTTCTATGGGTTCCGCTGCTGACTGGCACGCTTTTCTGGACGAGTTCCGGACCTTCGGCGGCAGAGCGGAAAACGTGATGCAACGGAAAGGAGCCTTCGGCCTCGGGCTGTTTCCCATTGATCCAGCCAAACCAGTGGATCTGTTTGCTCCTGACGAGCTGCTAGTACCGATCGACAATCTCGAGCTAAGGGATGGAACGCTAGTCATCAAGGATGACAGCAACTTCCCTGATGGTTATGGCGACTGGTTTCGTCGCTATGAAGCCAACTATTCCTGGGGAGCCGAAGGTCGCGAGAGCATCCTTACCCATGAAGAAGGCCTTAAAGATCTACCCGACACGGTCCAAAAGCTGATGAAGGGCGTAGGCCTTTACAACGCAGACAATCGTTTCCCTGGAAACGATGTCGAGCAAGAGCTGATGCAGCGCTTCATCAAAACACGTTGCATCAGCAGAAAAGATCGCAGGGTGATCATGCCGATGATCGATCTTTTGAATCACTCGCCAACTTCAAAGCCATACGACATGAGCGGCGATGGTATTGCGGTTGGGGGGCTCTACGACGGCGAAATACTGGTGAAATACTCAGTTTCAGATCCACTGAGGCGCCTGATCGCCTACGGATTCAATGCGCGAGAAGGAATGGGCTTCAGCCTCTCATTGAGGCTGCAGCACCGGGGTCGATTGGTGATCGTTCAAGGTGGTGGGGGACGCCAACCCATGCAGCCCTGCAGCGTCGAACTCAATGAGGACCGCATTGTGATTAAGCAACCTCTATTGGCATCCAATGGATCACCCAAAATGCCACGAACATTGGCAATTCAGGCTCTCAAAAGCATCGAAGGAATCGAACCAAACGAACTTTTCGAACAAATCCACCAACGCAACACGCAGACCCTGGTACAGCTGCTCCGAGAACTGGAAGGTATTGACGGGGATGTTGCACAGCGGTTGCGGACGAGTTGTCTTGACCAACTGGCAGCACTCAGCCATCACTATGGGCAACGGGACGACCTTCTCAACGAAAGCTCGTCAGCGTCTCCAACCAGCTAACTGACATTCAGCTTGATAAGACAATGGTCGACAACACAATCAACACCGATTCACGGAATCGCTGGGACACCCTCATAAAAGAATTTCGAGCATTCGGAGGAACAGCAAACAACGTCATTCAACGTGAAGGATCCTTTGGGCTGGGCCTTTTTCCAATCGATCCTTCTAAACCAGTTGAACTACGTGTACCGGACCAACTACTTATAGATATAGACAACGTGGAGCTCAAAAATGGTGAAATTGTTCTCAAGGACGAAAGCCGCTACCCTAAAGGATTTGGAGACTGGTATCGTCGGTTTCAAGCCAATTATTCATGGGGAGCAGAAGCAAAAAACTCAATATATGCTTTTGAGACAGGCTTGAAATCACTTCCAGAAGATATCAAAAATTCACTAAATAGCCTAGGCCTACCAATCAAGGATCGCTTTTCAGGAACCATCGAAGATGAAGAAATTTTTCAAAGATTCATCTTGACACGGCAGATTAACAAAGAAAATAAATTATATCTTATGCCTATGATTGAGCTGGTCAATCATTCGCCAAATCAATCGTCATGGGGCATAGACGATAAAAGCATCTATATAGAAGGACAATACAATGAAGAAATTTTGGTGCGCTATTCGGTCTCCGACCCTCTTAGAAGACTTTTTCAGTACGGATTCAATTGCAAAGAACCAATTGCATTTAGCACAAACTTATCCATAAACCACAAAGGAGAAAAAATTTATGTCAAAGGAGGAATTAACTTTGAACATCTAAAAAACTTTAAATTTGTTCGTCAAGATTCTAGTTTAATTGTTGATAGGCCAATGCTAGGATCTCTCAATCAACCCAGAAAACCTAGAACGATTTTTAGAGAATCATGCGCCGCAGCGTCCACAGAAAATATTAATCCGGACGAATTATTTGATCAGATTCATCAATTAAATAGAATTACTATGATAACATTATTGCGTAAACTTGAAAATGTAGAAACATTTATTTCACAGCAGCTAAGGGAGGCTTGTTTAGATCAAATAATTGCACTCAGCCATCATTATGGATTTAGAAATCCACAAGAAATCAAAGATTAAGATGCGACATAAGCTTCAACCTGATCACTGATTCGTCTAAGTCCTGCCAGGCCATCCCGTTCAAGATTACGAACTCGGTCTCTGCTCATACCTAAGACACGACCGATGCCTGTGAGACTCATTGGATCTTCGCCATCCATGCCATAGCGCATACGCAAGACCTGTTCTTGTAGATGGGGTAACTGACCTAAAAGACTACGCAGATCACCTTTCAGGCATTCTTCCTCAACTTGATCACTAGGAAGATCACCATCGCCGGAAAGGAGTTCCAGTAGTTCAGTGTCGTCGCCGTCGCCCACCTTCATCTCAAGACTGACTGGTTGGCGAGCGCGACACATCAAATCCTTGACATCATCTTCGGGCAGTTCAACGAACTCGGCTAATTCAATAACGGTTGGAGTGCGTCCCAGTTCCTGACTAAGTTCTCGTTGCCCCTTCTTGAGTTTGTTCAACATCTCGGTGATGTGAATGGGCAACCGAATCGTGCGGCTTTTCTCTGCGATGGCCCGGGTAATGCCCTGACGAATCCACCAGTAGGCATACGTAGAAAACTTATAACCACGGGTGGGATCGAACTTCTCTACACCACGCACCAATCCGATGGTTCCCTCCTGGATGAGATCCAGCAGTTCCATATTCCGCTTGGTGTACTTCTTGGCAACGCTCACCACGAGGCGGAGGTTGGCCGCAACCATTCTCTCCTTGGCGCGACGGCCATGTTGAAGCTTGCGCTTTAGCTGTATGGAAGACATGCCAGCAGCTTTGGACAGTTGCTGAGGGCTTGGCTTGGTGCCATCCCGGCTCTCGATTTCACTCTCCAGTGCTTCAAGCTCCATCAGGTCCTGCACCTGACGGCCGAGGGTGATCTCCTGCTCATGGGTGAGCAGGGGAACCCTACCGATATCTCGGAGGTAGGAACGAACCAGATCAACGTCGACCGAAACCGAGCGCGAGGGCGCTGAGGTCTTGGAAGCAGCTGCAGCGACCGGAGCCATGGCGCTTCTTTGAGTTATGTAAAGCTTAACCCTAAGAATCGTGTACAAACTCTCAGGAAGTCATTGCCGTGAGTAATTGGGTAGAAATACCTGTGGCCTGCAGCAGCTGGGGCAGGTTGCTCACAAGCCAGGCTGCCGTCTGCAGATAAATCAGCGTCCCGGCCACGTCAGTGCAGGTGGTGATGAACGGAGTTGACATCAAGGCCGGGTCGAGACCCATGCGATCAAACAGAAGCGGGAACGCTGCGCCAGCCGTGGCTGCAAGGGTCGTGATAGCCAGCAAACTCATGCCCACGGATAAGCCCACCAGAGCGCTCTCCCCCCGCCACCAGGCGAAGGGCACCACCAGAACCATCATCAGCAGCCCCAACAAAGCGCCCGCAACAGCCTCTCTTCCAATCGCCCGAAACGGCCCGAGGCCGCTGATGCTCTGGGTGCTGAGCCCGCGAATCACAACCGTGGAACTCTGCGCGCCCACGTTGCCTCCAGTCCCCCCGAGCAGTGGGATGAATGCGGCCAACAACACCACCTTCTTGAGCACCTCCTCATTGGCAGCGATCACCTCCGAGGTGAAGAAGCTGGCCACCACAAGCACGGCAAGCCACACAACCCGACGACGAGCCACCGTGAACAGGTTGCTGGAAAAATAGTCGTCATCACCACCAGCCTGAACGGCACCAGCGGCATAAAGATCTCGCGTAGCCTCCTGCTCGATCACATCGATCACGTCATCAACAGTGACGATCCCGACAAGCCGCTGCTCAAGATCCACCACCGGAACAGCCAGGAAGTCGTAGCGCTGAATCGTGCGGGCCACCTTTTCCTGGTCGGTGTTGGTGCGCACGCTGAGCACCTCCTCCGTCATCACATCGCCGATGCGGGCCTGGGGGGCAGCGGTGAGCAGATCCCGCAGCGACAGGATTCCAGTCAGCCGACGCTGCGCATCAGTGACATACAGGGAGTAGATGGTCTCGGTGTCGCGGGCACGGCGACGCACGATTTCCAGGGCCACGGCGGCGGTCTGGTTCTCCTTGAGGGAGACGTATTCGGTCGTCATCAAACGCCCGGCCGTCTCGGACTCATACCCGAGAAGTTCCGCTGTCACCCGCCGCTCCTCGGGGCTGAGCTCGCTCAGCAGCTGCCGCACCACCTTTGCCGGCAACTCTTCAAACAACCGAGCCCGATCGTCGGGAGACATCTCTTCCATCACCTCTCGCATCTCACCTGAGCGCAACAGGCCAAGCAGGTTCTGCTGAATCGCGGTGTCGAGGTACTCGTAAACGCTGATGGCCTCGTCCTTCTTCAGCAGGCGAAAGGCGATGGCCTGCAACTGCGGCGGCAACCCTCCGATGGCCTCAGCGATGTCAACGGGCTGCACCGGTTGCAGCAGCAGTTTCACCGCGTCGTAATTACCGACGGCAAGCATGGCCTCCAACTGCTGGGTCACCACCTCAGCCAGCAGATCATGTTCCGTGGTCACGCCAACAGGGCAGCCCGATGCCTCCGTCATGCCCCTCCCAGTCAGCAGTCAAGTGTATGGCCGTTACGGACGGTTAATCTCTCGCAACATTCCAATGGAACCATGACGATCAGCATTGCCAACGTGTCGGTGACGACCCCAGACGGCAGCAGCAAATCCCTGGGCGACTACGCCGGCAAGGTTCTGCTGATCGTGAATGTGGCAAGCCGCTGCGGCTTCACCAAGCAATACGCAGGCCTACAGATTCTGAATGAGGCTTACGCCGCCAAGGGCCTGGCTGTTCTCGGCTTCCCCTGCAACGATTTCGGCGCACAGGAGCCCGGCACGCTCGACGAAATCAAGAGCTTCTGTTCCACCACCTACGGCGCGGACTTCGAATTGTTCGACAAAGTGCATGCCAAGGGCAGCACCACCGAACCCTTCACCACCCTCAACAAGGCTGAACCCTCAGGCGATGTGGAGTGGAATTTCGAAAAATTCCTGGTGGGCAAGGATGGCAACGTGATCGCCCGATACAAGAGTGGCGTTACCCCCGACGATCTCAAAGCCCCGATCGAGGCAGCCCTGGCAGCCTGATCTGCCGACCCAACTGAAACCCAAGGGCTGCGGCGCCTAAACCCAGCCCGAGGGTCAGTCCAATCAATCCTGCAGCGGATTTGATCTCACCGACGCCGAGTAGGCGAACCACATCCAGCATCCAGCTGCTGAACGTGGTGAGGCATCCGCAGAACCCGATGCCAAGGAGAAGTTGCCGACGCGGTGCAGCAGGCAGGCCCACCACAAAGCCCAGCAGAGCTGACCCGAGCGTGTTCGCCACCAGATTCTGGTCAGCCAGATGCATTGCCAACTGCCAGCGCAGCAAAGCACCCGGCACAGCCCCCAGCGCCACCAGCAGCAGCTCTTGTAGTTCGAACTTCAGCGCAGAGCGGTGGTCAGCCATAGGAGCCCAACCCATAGCCTGCGGCCGCAGCCACAAGCCCCATCAACAGCGACGCGAACATCAGCACGAGCGCAAGCAGAGCCTGACCAGCCCGCAGCTCGTTCAAAACCTCCATCACAAAGGTGGAAAAGGTGCTGAGACTCCCCAGAAAACCCACGCCGATCAACAAACCCAGGCCTGTCATCGGACCGCAACGCTCCACCAGGGCGAGCACCAGTCCGAGGAAAAAGCAGGCGATGACGTTCACCGCAAACGTTCCCCAGTGCTTGCGAGGCAGCATCGGCTGCAAATGGTTCACCAACCTCAGCCGCAGCCAGGCACCTGGGATCGCTCCCAAGGCCACAAGCACAGCCTCAGACCCGGATCCAACCACGCTGGGGCTCCCCCGAAAGGGCCTGCACCTGGAACCAATCCTGGCCATCACCAGAGGTCCAACGACGCAGAAGCTTCAATGAGCTACCCGCCGCAAGAGGCCGCAATGGGGGTGCCACAGCCATGGGGCTCAATTGCAACATCGTTTCAGCAGACGTGAAGACGGGGCCGCTGCCATTCCGGCGCCGCACCTGAGGCTGACGTCGCTGAGCCCCACCCGCAGGCAGATCAGCGGGAACAATCAGCGCCAAACCCAGCAGCCAACTCCAACGAAGCAGTGGACCCATCAAATATCGAGCGCCGCCATATCCAATTCAGCGCTGTGGGTTTCAATAAATTCCCTTCGGGGGGCCACCTTATCTCCCATCAGGATCGTGAAAATCCGATCAGCTTCCAGAGCATCTTGAACTTCCACTCGCTTCATCATGCGCGTGGAAGGATCCATGGTTGTTTCCCACAACTGCTTCGGCATCATTTCACCAAGACCTTTGAATCGCTGGATGTTGTAGTTCGCCTTCTCACCAAAACCGGCCAGCGTGTTTTGCAGATCCTGCTCGTTGTAGCAATAGGTGTGGTTCTTACCGCGCTCAACTTTGTACAAGGGAGGACAAGCAATGTAGATGTATCCACCTTCAACTAATTCCTTCTGATACCGATAAAAGAATGTCAAGATCAGAGTCCGAATGTGAGCACCATCCACATCCGCATCCGTCATGATCACAACCCGGTGATAACGCAAATTCTTCGCGTCAAAATCTTCTCCTTTGATCCCCAGACCTAGGGCAGTAATCAGCGCTTGAATTTCAGTGTTCTTGTAGATCTTTGCGTCGTCGGTCTTCTCAATATTCAGAATCTTGCCTCGAAGCGGCAGGATTGCCTGAAAACGCCTGTCGCGGCCCTGCTTGGCGGATCCACCAGCGGAGTCGCCCTCAACGATATAAATCTCGGATTCACCGGGGTCGCGGGAGCTGCAATCCGCGAGTTTTCCGGGGAGGGTTGAACTTTCCAGCACGCTCTTACGGCGAACCAGTTCGCGGGCCCGGCGAGCAGCCTCAGCCGCATTGAACGCCTGGATTGCCTTCTCGAGAATCAGGCCGATCACCGAGGGATTGAACTCGAGAAACTGGCTCAGCGCTTCGCCAACAAGGTTGTCGACAATGCCGCGAACCTCGGTATTACCGAGCTTGGTTTTGGTCTGCCCCTCGAACTCCGGCTCCGGAACTTTCACAGAAAGAACAGCCGTGAGGCCTTCTCGGATGTTTTCTCCCGCCAGGTTGGAATCCGACTCTTTGCGCTTGCCCAACTTCTTGGCAAAGGCATTGAGGGTGCGGGTCAGAACCGTTTTAAGACCCTCAATGTGAGTACCACCATCCACGGTGCGGATGTTGTTGGCGAAGCCGAGGATGCTGTCGGAGTAGGCATCAGCACACCACTGCAGGGCGGCTTCCACCTGAACGCCATCTTTCTCGGAATTCAGATAAATGATGTCCGGGTGAAGAGCATCCTTCTCCTGATTCATGTAGGCGACATATTCCTTGATACCGCCTTCATAGAAATAGGTTTCCTCATGGGGATTGCCTTCTGAATCCAGAGCCGTTTCACGCTCATCACGGAAGACAATTCGCACACCTCCATTGAGGTAAGCCAGCTCCCTTAAACGTGCCGAAAGAGTGGCGTAATCAAAAACAATTCCAATGGTGAAGATCTCGATGTCCGGCTTAAAGCGCACCGTGGTGCCTGTTTCGCCGGCCTCGCTCGCTGGTTGATCCTCCGAAACCAGGCTGCCAATGGCGTTGCCGCGCTCAAAGCGCTGGAGATGCACCTGCCCCTGACGGCGCACGGTGACTTCCACCCACTCACTCAGAGCATTGACGACGGAGACACCAACGCCATGCAGGCCTCCCGAAACCTTGTAACC
>QCUM01000012.1 GCA_003210735.1 Synechococcus sp. AG-679-D13 | reverse complement strand
AGCAAAGGCTTCTGCTTTGCGATTCGGGATGACGGTGGAGATGACATCTACATCCGTGACCACCAGTTGAATCACGCCTGGAATGGCGATCGCGTACTGGTGCGTGTCACCCGTGACGGAGGGCGACGCAGATCTCCGGAAGGTGGCGTGCAATGCATTCTCGAACGAGCGACGCGATCGCTTCTTGCACAGGTGAAGCGGCAGGACGAACAGCTGATGGCGTCACCTCTGGATGACCGAATGCTCGCCACCATTCAGCTCAATGAGGACGCTGCAGAGCACCTTCCATCAGACCCCCCAAACGCTGTCGTTGAAGTTGCTGTCGATCGCTACCCCCTGGCGCAGTACCCAGCCCAGGGGCGAGTTGCTCGCCCACTCCCGCTGGATGGTGGTCCGGCTGCTGATCGGGAGCTGCTGCTCACGAAGGTTGGTCTGCATGCTCCGGCTCCAGCACCACGCGGTTCAGCCAAGTCACCGCAGAGCAAAGGCAGAACGGATCTCTCTGAACAACCCGTACTGCTGTTGAACGGTTGGAACATCAAAGACGCCCCTCCGCTTCCCGCCATCCATGTTGAAGCCCGCGATGGCGGAATCCGTCTCTGGGTTCACGCTCCAACCGTGTCCGAACGCATCGGATTTGGCAGCAGCGTTGATGGGTGGCTGCGGGACAGATCCGAGGCGCTCTGTTTAGGCGGGGCGTGGCATGGCCTGCTGACTCCATCCCTGTCGAAAGCCTGCGGCTTCAACGTTGGCGAGTCCAACGATGCACTCACGGTTCGTCTGGATGTCTCTGCCAATGGTGAGCTCACGGATTGGGAGTTTTTGCTCAGCACGATTCGCCCGGTTGCCGAAATTCAGCCAAGCCACCTCTCCGCCCTTGCGGATCGCAAGCCCAAGGCAAGAACGATTCCTGCTGCTCTGAAGCCGCTCAAGGACCATCTGAATCAGCTGGAGTCAGTGCTGTTCTGTGCCAACTGTCTGATGGAGCAGGAACAGGCGGCTGGTGCTGTGATCCTCAATCTCTCCTCACCAGCCATGGATGCTCTGGGAGATTTGAACGCAGTGGATCCAACCGGACTGAGGCACCGATGGGTGGATGCCCTCGACAAACGAGATCCCAATTCGGTGCTTCAACCCCTGCTCCGGGCTGCTGACCGCGCCTGGGGGGAGCATCGCAACAGTCTTGGTCTGCCGGCCATCACCTTGCAGGTCAATCAGCCGGATAGCTCGGTGTTAACCGATGTCGCAAAGACAGCCATCGCCCTTGATCTCCCACTTGAGCTCGAGGAGGACGGCAGTCCCTCCGCTCAAGAGCTGATCACTGTTTTTGCAGGCTGTGATCAGCGACGGGTCCTGGAGCAGCAGCTCAGCTATGCCTTGCCACAACCGATGTTCACCGGAGGGGGTGCCGCCTCCGATGGTGAACACAACCCTGGAGCTGGCCATCCAGAAGAATCCACGTCACCGGCGCCGGCTCCCTGGTGCTGTGCAGCCTTGAGCTACGCCCACCTCGTTAATCAACAAGTGCTGCAGATGCTCCTGCAGGACGGCAAGGACAGACCCAGTGTGCGTCAGAAGGAACGCATTGCTCTCGGTCGGCGCGGGGCGGCAGATGCCATTCAGTGGTCGCTGTTCACGGCGGCCCAGGACGAGAAGCTACGGGGACTCGTCAATCAACGTTTGCTGCATCGGCTCAATGCACGCCGTCGTCAGGTGCTGGAACTGGAAGGAGACCTGTTGTCCTTGGTTCAGGCCCGTGCAGCACAGCTTCTGGTCGGCCAGGAAGCTGACGGTCGCGTGAGTGGAGTTCAGAGTTATGGCTTCTTCGTGGAGGTGGGCGAGACACGTTTCGAAGGGCTGGTACACGTCAGCTCGCTCAATGACGACTGGTACGAATACCGCTCCCGACAGAATCGTTTGGTTGGTCGCAAGAACCGCCGCGTTTACCAATTGGGTGATCCGGTTCGGGTGAACGTGATGAAGGTGGATGTGCTGCGAAACCAGATCGATCTGGAGGTGATTCCTGCGGAAATGGAGGAGGCGTCTTCCTTACCTGAGGCGGCTGATTCACCCGAAACGCTGGTTGAACTGACGCCCGTCACCCTGAGCAATCCCTGACCATGGATCCGTATGTGCTGGCGGTCACGGGTGCCTCGGCCCAGCCCCTGGCTGAACGCACCCTGCAGCTGTTGTTGCAGGCCGGTCGTTCTGTTCATCTCGTTCTCAGCAAAGGCGCTTACTCCGTCTTTCAGGCGGAACAGGGACTGAGCGTTCCTGTGGATCCCCAACGACAAATGAACTTCTGGCGCGATCGTCTCTCGAGCAGCAGTGGAGAGTTGATCTGTCATCGCTGGAATGATCAGAGCGTGAGCATCGCAAGCGGAAGCTTCCGCACACACGCCATGTTGATCGTGCCCTGCAGCATGGGCACGGTGGGACGGATCAACGCAGGCATTGCATCAGGACTGATCGAGCGCTGTGCCGATGTGCACCTCAAGGAGGGGCGGCCATTGGTGATTGCGCCGAGAGAAACGCCGTTCAACTTGATCCATCTACGCAATCTCACAGCCCTTGCCGAGGCTGGCGCTCGAATTGCGGCTCCAATCCCCGCCTGGTACACCCAGCCAAGGACCCTTGAAGACATGATTGATTTCTTGGTGATTCGCTTACTGGACGGCTTGGAGCGGGACCTTGCACCCCTTCAGCGCTGGTCTGGACCGATCGAATGAAGCTGTTGCAACGGCTGTTGCTTGTGCCGTGCCTGGCTCCTTTGCTCGCATTGCTGCTGATCGCGATGTCAACAACCCGTACGACGTCTCGGCTGCAAATTCTTCTATGGACCAGCAATCCTCAGCCAATCGGTCTCTGGATGGCCCTTGCCGGTGTTGGTGGTGCAGGTCTGAGTGGTTTGGCAGCTCTGTTGTTGATGCCTGCTGCGCCCAGCCTGAGACGCCAAATCCATCAACCTGTCGAGCCCAATCGATCCATTGATGACTTCGGCATCAACCCTCCAAAGGGAGCGGACCCGATGCCTGAACGGGACATTCGTGATCCAGCTCCAACCGTGGCAGTGCCGTATCGCGTTGTTCAGCGTGGCGTATCGCAGCAGCGAAGAGCCCCTGCTGCTCCAGACATAAAACCCGAACCGGTTGCATCGCAGCACTTGAACTCCATGGATTGGGGTGATAGCCCGGATCAAGACTGGTGAGCAGCGAATGGTGCTGATTACAGTTCCGAAAGATTTGACGACGCGTTGAGCGACACACCACCACCCACAGACAAATCCAGCGAGGACACCAAGCTTGCTCCTGCTGCCAAGGACTCACCGCAAGAGAACCCCAGCGAGGACACCAAGCCGGTTCCTGCTGTCAAGGAATCACCGAAAGAGAAGCCAGTTGCAAAGCCTGCTGCAAAAGCCAAGCCCCCTAAGCCCGAAGACAAACCCTTTCCGGAGTTCATCGACACGCTGTTCATTCCAGCCGTTGAAAAACAGTTGGGAGAAAGCTCCATCAAGCCAGAGCGGCTTGAACGCGTCACAGAATCTCGTCCCGTAGTCGGTGGTGATTGCTCAATGGTGGTCGGGGTTCTCCCCGGTGGCCGCCGTTTCTGGGTGTGCTTCGCCAAGGAGAACATCAACAGCCCGAAGCACATCGCCCTGGCAGAGCCAGGCAGTGAGCCCACGTTGCTGGAATCGTTCCTCATCGATGAGAAACGGATGACCCTGCCCCTGCTGGTGTCCCGTCTTCTGCAACGGTTGAACGGGCAGAAGTGGCTGGGGCGTAACTGAACGTCTCAGCATTAGACGGTCGGCTTTAGATTGTCGGAACGTGAAATCGGAGCCGATGGTCTCTACCACCGCCGTCGCAAAAGGAAGTGCCGTTGGCGTCAAGGATCCAGTCAAGGACACGATCCTGACTCCTCGGTTCTACACAACCGATTTCGAAGCCATGGCCGACATGGACCTTCAGCCCAACGAGGCTGAACTGGAAGCCATCTGCGAGGAATTCCGAAAGGATTACAACCGACACCATTTCGTTCGTAACGACGAATTTGATGGAGCTGCCGACAAGCTCGATCCGCAGACCCGTCGCGTGTTCATTGAATTTCTGGAACAGAGCTGCACATCTGAGTTCTCCGGTTTTCTCCTCTACAAGGAACTAAGCCGCCGGATCAAGAAGAAAAATCCGCTGCTCGCTGAGTGCTTCGGCCACATGGCTCGGGATGAAGCTCGCCATGCGGGATTCCTCAACAAGGCCATGAGTGACTTCGGGATGCAGTTGGACCTTGGTTTTCTGACGGCCAACAAGGACTACACATTCTTCAAGCCAAAATTCATCTTTTACGCCACATATCTCTCAGAAAAGATTGGATACTGGCGTTACATCGCCATCTTCAGACATCTGGAAAAGAATCCCGACAGTAAAATCTTTCCCATTTTCAACTTTTTTGAAAACTGGTGTCAGGACGAGAACCGCCACGGTGATTTCTTCGATGCACTGATGAAAGCTCAGCCCGACACTGTTCGTGGGCCCATCGCCAAGCTTTGGTGTCGATTCTTCCTTTTGGCTGTCTTCGCAACGATGTATGTGCGTGACGTTGCCCGAAAGGAGTTCTACGAAGCGCTGAGCCTCGATGCACGCACCTACGACAAGATGGTGATTGAAAAAACCAATGAAACGTCAGCTCGTGTTTTTCCTGTTGTTCTCGATGTGAACAACAGCAAATTCTGGGATCGACTTGAACGTCTGGTGGACAACAACGCCGCGTTGGAGGCAGCCGATAACAGCAGCGCTTCTGCGCCACTGAAGCTGCTTCGCAAGCTGCCCTATTGGATCGGAAACGGTGCTGTGATGGCCAAGCTTTTCCTGATGTCTCCCATCGACAGCGACAAGTTTCAGCCCGCTGTTCGCTGAGCCATTGACTGACACTTTCTCTCAAGTCTGGAGTGATTCCCTCCAGGCTCTATTACAACGTGGCTCTTCAGCTGGAGCCGATCTGGTTGAGATTTTTCTGGAACGAACTGACCATATTGGTTTGCTTGCCGAGCAGGATCGGATCACCAGCGTGAATCCCACGTTTGCCAAAGGAGCAGGGATTCGCGTGTTCCTCAACGGTCGGGACGGATTTGTCAGCACCAACGATCTGAGCCAGGAGGGTCTGACCCGCTCCTTGGATCAGGCTCTAGCAATGCTTGGCCTGCAGGCCAGTGGCTTGAGCACGGCGAATGGTTTTGAAGGCCTCAGCCCCTTGCGTGACTATGGCCATGACAAGGAAACCTGGCTCGCAACATGCCCTTCCATGGCGGATGCCAGCTCGCGCTTGCTTCAGGGAACCGCTCAGCTAGAGCGCCTCGGCCAGCATCTGCAGGTACGTCGCGGTAGCTACGCACGAGATTGGCAGGAAGTTCTGGTTGCAGCTTCGGATGGAACCTTCGCTCGCGACATCAGGCTGCACCAATCAACCGGGCTTTCTGTTCTCGCTGCTGATGGCGACCACCGATCCAGCGTTGGCCGTCGTTACGGCAGCTCAGACAGACCCGATGATCTGCACACCTGGGATGTGGAAGCCAGTGCGGCAGAGGTCTGTCAAAGCGCAGGCAAGATGTTGCGGGCTGACTATGTGGAAGCCGGCCAAATGCCAGTCGTTCTGGCCAATCGTTTCGGTGGAGTGATCTTCCACGAGGCCTGTGGTCATCTTCTTGAAACGACGCAGATCGAACGAGGCACCACTCCGTTCTCAGACAAAGTGGGGCAATCGATTGCCCATTCCGCCGTTACAGCGATCGACGAAGGAATCAGCAGTGGCGCTTTCGGATCGCTGGCCATGGACGATGAGGGAATGGAACCTCAGCGCACCGTTCTGATCAAAGATGGCGTTCTGCAGTGTTTCATCAGCGATCGAGCTGGAGAGCTCCGTACTGGTCATCAACGCACCGGCAGCGGACGTCGTCAGAGTCATTCGTTCGCAGCTGCAAGCCGGATGCGCAACACCTACATCGATGCTGGTCCGCATACCCCGGAAGAGCTGATTTCCTCTGTTGACAATGGCCTGTATTGCAAGGCCATGGGCGGCGGAAGTGTCGGCCCAACCGGGCAGTTCAACTTTTCCGTTGAGGAGGGTTATCTGATTAAAGATGGCCAGCTGGGACGTCCGGTGAAGGGGGCAACCCTGATCGGCGATGCCAAAGAAGTCATGCCGAGAATATCCATGTGCGCCAATGATCTTGATCTTGCAGCGGGGTTCTGCGGATCCGTCAGCGGAAGTGTGTTCGTCACCGTCGGCCAGCCCCACATCAAGGTTGACACGATCACTGTTGGAGGCCGTTGAGGATGACATCTCAATCTCTCAACGCTGTACAGCTCAGGGATCGCATTCAGTTGCTTGCCCAACAGGCTGGGGTTCAGCACTGGGACCTGGGCGCGGCCTGCAGTGACGATTGTTCAGTGCAGGTTGACCGTGGTGAAGCAAAGCAGCTGAAGGCTTCACAACGGAGTTCCATCACCGTTCGTGTCTGGAACAGCGATGGGCTTGTGGGAATCACCAGCACCACGGATCTTTCCGACGGTGGGCTGCAACAGGCACTCGATGGTGCCAGGCAAGCAAGCCAATACGGAAATCCTGATGATGTTCCCCAATTTTCTCCATTGGCGACAGCTCCCCTGCCGGAGCTGAATCGACCGTTGAAATCCCGTCAGGGCATCCTCCCCTTGCTTGCCAGGCTTCGGGATGCGGAGGCTGATCTTTTGGGTCGCCATCCAGCCATTCAGACCGTTCCTTACAACGGCATGGCTGAATCCCTCTCTACCAGTCTTTATCTCAACAGCGATGGCGCCGTCCGCACGATGGAACGGACTCAGGCCAGCCTTTATCTGTACGCCAGAGCCGAAGAACAGGGTCGTAAACCCCGCAGCTCCGGAGCTGTCCGTCTTGCCCTTGGAAGTGACGAGCTCGATATTCCAGGTTGCATCAAAGAAGCTGCCGAGCGAACGGTCAGTCATCTCGGATATCAACCCATCGAGACGGGTGTCTACCGCGTGTGCTTCACACCAGAGGCCTTCCTCTCTCTGCTCGGTGCCTTCAGCAGCATGTTCAGTGCCCGCGCAGTGCTGGATGGTGTCAGCCTGAGCAATCGCAACTCAATTGGTGATTCACTCGCTGTTCCCTACCTTTCGCTCTACGACGACGGACTTCACCCAGGTCATCTCAGTGCGGCACCTTTTGATGGTGAAGGAACACCAACTCAGAAGTTGTGTCTGATTGAAGCTGGAAAACTGCAAAACTTCCTTCATTCCGAGGCAACGGCGAGAAGCTTCGGAGTTCAACCCACAGGGCATGCGGGGCTTGGCGCGAAAGTGTCCGTCGGTCCGGATTGGTTTGTTGTTCAAACCAGCGAAGGAATCAGCAGTGGGTCTGCTCTGAACCACACAACATGCACGGATCCTTTCGTTCTGATTGAAGATCTTTCCGCTCTTCATGCCGGGGTGAAGGCAACCCAGGGATCGTTCTCATTGCCGTTCGATGGCTGGTTGGTCAAAAACGGCGAACGTATTTCCGTTGAAGCGGCAACCGTTGCCGGAGACATTCGCAGCCTGATGAATTCGATTGTGCACCTGGAGCAGGATCTAGAGATCACCACCCGTGGTGTCGCTCCGCATGTCTGGGTGGATGGCCTGTCCATTACCGGGGAAGCCTGATCTTGCGGCTTCTGTTTTGGGGGACGCCGGCCTATGCCGTTCAAACCCTGACTGCTTTGCATGATGCTGGCCACAGCATTGTCGGAGTTGTCACCCAACCCGATCGTCGCCGTGGACGCGGCAAGCAACTGGTGCCATCACCGGTGAAACAGAGAGCTGAAGAGATTGGTTGCCCTGTGTTCACCCCGGAACGAATTCGACACGACAGTGCTTGTCAGCAACAGTTGGCTGAGTTGCAACCCGATGCCTCCATCGTTGTGGCGTTCGGCCAGATTTTGCCGAGGGACGTTCTTCAACAACCACCGCTGGGATGTTGGAACGGCCATGGTTCACTTCTCCCCCGTTGGCGGGGGGCTGGCCCCATTCAATGGTCTCTTCTGGAAGGAGATGTTGAAACCGGAGTCGGGATCATGGCGATGGAAGAGGGTCTCGATACAGGACCCGTTCTGCTTGAACGCAAGTTGAAGATCGGTCTGCTCGAAAACGCTGATCAATTGGGAGAACGCCTGAGTCGATTGACTGCTGAACTGATGGTTGAGGCATTACCACGCATAGAGATGGCCGGCCCCGGCTCGGAAGCGGAGCGATGGAAGGCTCTGGACATGCGTTTTCAGAGCGATGAGCACACCTACGCGCGAATGCTCCAAAAGGGCGACTACCAGATCGACTGGTCCGCTTCAGCGTTGTCCATCCACCGAAAGGTGATGGGCTTGTATCCAGGAGCCCAGACCAACTGCAAAGGGAAACGTCTCAAAATTCAATCAACCGAACCACTGATAGAGCGTCTGACTGATCAACTCTCACCAGAAGCAACTGCGTTAATCGGCTCATGGCCGACGGGAAAACATGAACCTGGAAGAGTCCTTGCTGCTGTTCAGGATCTTGGCATCGTCGTCAGCAGTTCCGGCTGCCCTCTTCTCATCCGGGAAGCACAATTGGAGGGCAAATCAAGAAGTCGTGGTCAGACCCTCGTCCAACAGATGCAATCTGAAGTAGGGAGTCAACTAGGTTAACAACAAGATTACAAATCAATCCTGATCAAGGTCCTGTCGAACAAGCTGTGTGGTCACAGTCCGCTGACGTTGCCAGAGGTCATAGAGCTCCAAAGCCATTTCCCGCAAACGCTTGGCATCAGAAACATTATCCAGTTCTCTGCGAAGCAATTCTCGTTGGAACATTTCTTCTGGTGCCATCAGCCAGACTCTGCGTTGACCAATGTTATGTACAAACCAGCATCAGCGGCGTCCCTGAATCAGTCTTCCATGTAAAGCATTCGGGCTTGATTCCAGACCAGATCCAAATCAACATCATCCAGCTGCAGAGCTTCACAGTGATGAGCGTTTAACCAGGCTCTGCGCTCCGTGGTTCCAGCTGTCTGATTGAAAAATGAATCCTGTGCTGCAAGCACCCTGAATTTAAGAAATTCCAGCAATTGAGCCCTCAGACGTGGTCCATCAACACAACGCAACCGGCTGAGTGGATCCTGAAGGCTGAGACTGCATCCCGGACTGATGCCTTGAACCCGCGGCGCAAGCACCTCAATCATCGTGGACGGTTGCTGGTGACGTTGTTTCGTTTCGGGGTGCGGTCGATAGATCCAGCCATTCACAATTCCGTCTTGGGGTGTGGAGAGCTGAATCCTCCAGAAGGAAAAGGTTTCCGGGGGATGTAATTCAGTCCACTTCAACAGGTGAAAACAGTAATCAGGGTCGCAGAATTTGATTTCTCTGGGCGCAACACTGAGGTTCAATGTTCCAGGCCAACAATCACCGAGATCGAGCCCTTCAGCCAGAAAAAAGGGTCGCTGCATCGTGATGGTCCCCGATGGATAAGGCGAATCAACGCTGCGACCGGAAGCCACGCCATGTCCGCGGATCAACTGGGCAGAAAACCAGCCTTCCTCTGTCATTGATCGTCCCGGTGTTCGCATTGATCACAGGGTCCCTCAGGCCAAACTGCGCAGCGCAACAAGGGGCTTCGAGCATTGAAGCGACAATGGGGATCACCGATCACCCATCCGTTTCTCCAGCGTCGTGCATCTCTAGGACGCTGCTGCGGTTTGACCAGAAGGGCAACCGAAGCGATCTCATAACGACCATTGCAAAGGCTGTAGCGATGTCGGCGTTGCAACACCAAATACGAGGTTTCACCTGATTCGATCCACCGTCCTGGATGGGGTGGAGAATCCATCACCACCCTGTCGAGCAGCGCATCACTGCTGGCATGGCGAAGCTCAACAAGCACAGTGGCTCATTTCAAGATGTCCTCCAAAAGCTAGTGGAGGGTCTGTTCCCTGACAGATGCCGTATCAACGATCGAAGGAGTGATCGATATTCGATGAAAGGACATGATTCCGAGTTGCTGGGGGCAGCGCACAGATTGATTGAATCTGAACCGACGATGAAATAAAGATCAGAGGCAAAGATCTCAACAGCCTGAACAGCTCTGGAAGAGATTTTGCAAATTCTTCTATATAAAAAGTTCCGAGGTGTGTCTTTAGAAAAGTATTTTGGCTATAATGATCAATGTTTTAGAAAGTGATCAGCCTGCATGAGTTGTCGCTTCAACTCTGCGAATTGATAATCCCCAGCTGAACATCAGAAGGACAACAATCAAAGTAAGCCAATCTGGTTGATTAACAGAGGGAAGAAGAACATGAATCACCAGGCGAAAACCAACAAAAGCCACCGACAAAAATCCTGCGGTTTCCAGGCGAGGAAACTCATCCAACCATCGAATGAACAGAGCTGACGTGAAGCGAAGAGCAATGATGCCTATGACAGCACCAACACTGATCAGCAGGATTTGATCGCTGACGGCGACAGCCGCAGCGACACTGTCGATCGAGAAAGCCAGATCCGTGAACCCCAGCAATACAACCGTCTTCAACAGGTTGCGTTGGATCGTCGGATCCCGTCCAGCGAGGATGTCGGCCTGATCATCAGTCCCTTTCTCCATGAAGTGGCTGATGCACAACCAGAATAGATAAAACGCTGCCAGAAGTTGAATCCAACTGCTCTGCAAGACCCATTGTGCGAGAGCAATCAGACCAATTCTCAAGACCATGGCCAGCCCGATGCCGATGTTGAGAGCCAACCGTTCCTGTTCCGGTTGGTTGCTGCTGCGGGCAATGGCAGCAAGAGCAACCGCGTTATCAGCTGAGAGAATCAGCTCTAACAGTACCAACACCGGTAGCAGTGCCAGCACCTCTCGCCATTGATCTGCTCCCTCGAACAGATCAGTCAGCGAGGGAAGAGCAGTGATGTCCATGAAGGCAGCCTAGAAAGTGCAGGTTTGATTCAGCGGCATGCGTTTCCGAGCTGAGCTTTGTCACGTCGATACTCTCCGCTGCGTTGTGCGGGTGGAGGCTTGGCAATCTGCTGACCACTGTCTTGGGAGTCGTCTTGGCGAAGCAGCCAATGCTGAAGAAGCTGAAGACCGAGCACGTCAGCGATTGATGAACGATCTTTCACTGGCAGGTCAACCCCCATCCCCTCCAACTCAAAAACAAGAGACAACCGATCCATCAGCAGCTGAACGTCCAGCCGCAACCGTTGCTGCTCAACCCAGCAACCCAGATCAGAACTTGCCCCAAGAAGGGATCGGTCAGCCCGCTGCAGAGCGGATCGATGCTCCCTCCATTCCCATTCAGAGTTCTCCTGCTGAGCAACAAGGTCGCCATCAACAAGCCGCTGAAGAGCCTTCTGAAACCCCGTCCGACCCTGAAGACTGGAGTGAGGAGTTAACCGCAATCGATTTTGAGATCAATCGCATCGGCTGGGAAAGAGATCAGGAACGCATCTACCTGGAACGAGCATTTGGGCATGCTGGCCGGCATCGTTTGACGCGATATGCCGATCTTGTTGCCTACCTGCGCCAACTGCGCCAGTTAGACGTTGGCGACCAACCGGATCAAGCCATCGTCCCGATTCGGAGAGGGGATTTGATCACGCAGGGCGATCAAATGCTGCGCCAACTCGGCTGGTCGGGTGAACAGGCAAGAGGTTTCCTTCAACAACATCTACAGGCCAAAAGTCGGCAGCAATTAAGTGATGAGCAGTTGCTTCAATTCAATATTTTACTCGAAAATCATATCAGTCAATCTGATTAAAACGACTCACGCTGTCAGAAGCCTGAAGTGAACTTAAAATTCGTGGAAGTAATGGCCCAAAGATTAATCTATTTTGTTGCTGCTAATTACGCAAGAGGGGATGACGGCAGGGAGTCTTTTTTATGCCAACTCTTCGCGTGAATTCTTGGAGAAACTGACACCGTCAACCAATTGTTTTAAAGAGGTTCAATGATGGCTCCGATCGGATAAGTACGATGACTTTGCATTATCTACATTTAAGAGCAAATCCAAGGACTACATTCGTCTCTATGGAGCTAACTTGGCTTGTTTTCCTTCTCTTGACACTTGGGTTGGCTGGAGTGGGCACAACCAACTCTGGCAGGCCTGAATCAATGTCAAACTGTTGATCATCATCTTCTTCCAGAAAAAACCTTGTCCTCAAGGACGAGGCTGGTTCTTAGATTCCCACCATGGCTTTGATCCCTCGCTGGCGTTATATGACCAGCAGCAGCAAATCGCTCGTTAAAAACACTGCGATCAGTGTGGTCGTCATCCTGATGGGCCTGACTGTTCTAAGAGCTCTGTTCCCTTGGCTGATGCTTGGGTTGGCGGTTTACGGCGCTTACTGCCTGCTCAACCGCTCCTCGACATGAATAAGGTCCACAAATAGATCAGATCAACCCACTTCAGCTCAATGCCGTTCATTGCTGTGGCCTCGGCCTCAACGCATCAAGAGCCAGATAGCCAAACCACCTATACCAAATCCTTTCAAGAACTGAACCCACATCACAGAATAAATATCGAGTCCGAGTGTTCTCATGATCAAGTTAAGCAGATTTTTGTGAATCCGAACAATTTTTGAATCATCAGCTGTATTGAGCTGCTGGATTTTTTTCAATTGAACCGTGCCCAGCTTTGCCATGCAAAAGATGTTTTTTAAATTGTAAAGTGCATTGAATATAACCGGTTCAAAGGATGCACATTGATCACTGACAGAAGACCTTGGCGAACCTGTGATCAATCTATAGGCCTAAAGCTCTCCATTCAGGCATGTGCTTAAACACTGTTTCTTTAAATGAGCGCTTCAGTGCTTTGCTTCAAATAATCAATGGTATTCGCCTGGATGATCAGGTTTGACAACGGTGACTTGTCCCACTTTGTTGCCATTGAAGCGCAGCAGTTCGTCACCGCTGAATTCATATCCCATCGCCACAGCAATTTTAGACACATCGTCGGCGGTGGAAGCAGCCAAAACCCTCTGCTTGAGACTTTCATCCTGCTGCATTTTCAGGATGAAAGCCTTGAGTTGATTCAGGGCCATAAAAGCGTTTCACTGCGCCGCCACTTTGCCCTGTCTTGATTGGGACGTTCGATTTCACGTTTTTACTTCAGACCCCCTTTCCAGTTCTGGACGCGGTTCCAGCAGGAGGGGAAACGAGCCAAGCACAAGAACGCTTCCAACGGCGAGCAAAACCAGAAAGGCCACTGGGCGCACCAATGGCTGACGGGTCAGCGGGGTTCCACAGCTTGAACAGATTGGCGTGGCTCCCCGTGGTGGGTGAAGCACGATCGCTGGACCACAACAACAGGATTCACAGCGAAAACGCGGCATCTCCTCAGGACGTGACCAGGGCGTCAGGCCATCCATCCATGGCCCAGATCACTTGCGTGACTTCTCTGGCCTGAATCCATCGCTGGAGACCGGATTCAACGTCTGTCACCTGGCAGTAGGCGTCACCTGAAGGTTCTGCGATGGCTCCTGCACAAGACACGACCTGGCCCATCCACCAGCTCGTCGATGCGCTGGTTTCGCCGCCGACGATCACAAAATGACCGGGACGCATATGGCGATAGGGAGGGTCTTGATGAACCGAAGCCGCTGGGCCGTGATCCACAGCCATGGTCGACGCCTCTGAGTGCGTACACCTGTACTCATAGCCAAGTCTTTTTCTCCCCGCAAGGGAGTATCAGACGAGTTCCGGTGCAACGGCAGCCACCCTCCAATTGCGAGGATCACTGCTCGCTGTTTCGCATGTCCGATGCCCCTGCGTTCTTTGGTGACTCAGCTCCAGCAGGGAGCCCTCACCGGGGAACTTCTCGAGCGTGCCGGCAGAGAGCACCGCTTGCTGATGCGCGGAGCCGCTCGGGCCAGTCGCGCCCTCGTTGCCAGTGCCTTGGCCCGGCGCGATGAACGGCCGCTTTTGGTGGTTGTTCCAACCCTTGAAGAGGCTGGTCGCTGGACCTCCCTGCTTGAGCTGATGGGTTGGAAAAGCACCAGCCTCTATCCCACTAGCGAGGGGTCTCCCTATGAACCGTTTGACCCCACCAGCGAAATCATCTGGGGCCAGCTGCAGGTGCTGAGCGACCTGCTTGGTGAGCCAGCGGCTTCAGCATCGAACGCCATTGTTGCCACTGAGCGCTGTCTTCAACCCCATCTGCCGCCACCGGACGCACTCAAGGACATTTGTCGCACGCTTCGAAAAGGAGATGAGATCGACCTTGAACAGCTCGGCGAAACACTCGCGCAGCTTGGCTATGAGCGGGTTTCGAGCATTGAGCAGGAAGGCACCTGGAGCCGGAGGGGAGATATTGTCGATATCTTTCCGGTCAGCAGTGAACTGCCGGTTCGTCTCGAATTTTTCGGAGAGGACCTGGACAAACTGCGTGAATTTGATCCGGCAACCCAGCGTTCCCTCGATCCGATTGAGCAGCTTCGGCTGACCCCCACAGGTTTTGGACCTCTGATCGCTGAAGCCCTGCGGGACTCCATGCCCGATGGGTTGGAGAGGTTGTTGGGGGAACAGGCCACTGAGCAATTGCTCGAAGGTGGATGTCCGGAGGGGATGCGCCGTCTGATGGGGATGGCTTGGTCACAACCAGCCTCATTGCTCGATTACATGCCGCAACGCATGGCAGTGGTGATCGACGAGAGGAGGCACGGCCTGGCCCACGGGCAGCAATGGTTCGAGCACGCCGCTGTTCATCACCGAGAGGTTGCTGATGAATGCGGTTTGTCAGAAGAGGAGCGCGATCAACTGTGGCCTCCTCTTCTGCATCGAAGCATCGAAGAGGCCTACGACCAGACCGGTCATTTCAGCGGCTTTGATTTGGCTGAACTTCTCGAGGAAGACGGCCATCCCAACAGCTTTGATTTATCCAGTCGACCTGTGCCCGCGTATCCGAATCAGTTCGGGAAGCAGGCCGAGCTGATCAAGGGATTTCAAAAAGAGCGAACAGCTGTCTGGCTTTTGTCAGCACAGCCGAGCCGCGCTGTAGCCCTCTTGGAGGAACACGATTGCATCAGTCGATTCATCCCCAATGCAGGCGACAACACAGCGATCAAGCAACTGGTCGAACAGAACACGCCCGTAGCGCTGAAGACCAGTGGCACGGCTGAACTTGAAGGCTTCCAGCTGCCCGCCTGGCGAATCGCACTGGTCACCGACCGTGAATTCTTCGGCCAACAGACGCTTGGATCCAGTGGCTATGTGCGTCGAAGACGCAAGGCCGCAAGCCGGACCGTGGACCCGAACAAGATGCGTCCGGGTGATTTCGTGGTGCATCGCAACCACGGTGTTGGCTGCTTCAAAGCCATGGAGAAACTGGCGATCTCCGGCGATGTGCGCGATTACCTCGTTGTTCAGTACTCCGATGGAATCCTGCGCGTCGCGGCAGATCAGCTGGGGAGTCTTGGGCGGTATCGCGCCACGGGCGAGACACCTCCTCAGCTCAGCAAGATGGGAGGCTCTGCCTGGAGCAAGGCCAAGGAGCGGGCGAAGAAGGCTGTTCGCAAGGTGGCCCTTGATCTGGTGAAGCTCTACGCCGAACGCCAGCAGGCCAACGGTTTCGCCTTCCCAAATGACGGTCCCTGGCAAAGCGAGCTGGAGGAATCATTCCCCTATGAGCCAACGCCGGATCAGCTCAAGGCAACAGCCGATGTGAAAAGGGATATGGAGAAGGGTGAGCCGATGGATCGACTTGTTTGTGGTGATGTGGGCTTCGGCAAGACCGAGGTGGCGATCCGGGCCATCTTCAAAGCCATCACAGCCGGGAAGCAGGTGGCCATGCTCGCCCCTACAACCGTTCTCGCCCAACAGCACTGGCGCACTTTGTCGGAACGCTTCGCCCCCTATCCGATCAAGGTGGCATTACTGAACCGCTTCCGAACCGCATCAGAGCGAAAAACAATCCTGGAAGGCCTCAAAAAGGGCACGATTGATGCCGTTGTTGGCACCCATCAACTGCTCAGCAAGGGAGCTGGTTTCCAACAGCTCGGGCTGTTGGTGGTGGACGAGGAGCAGCGCTTTGGTGTGAATCAGAAGGAAAAGATCAAGGTGCTGCGCAAAGACGTGGATGTGCTCACGTTGTCGGCAACGCCCATCCCGCGAACGCTGTACATGAGCCTCTCCGGTGTGCGGGAAATGAGCCTGATCACCACACCACCTCCGTTGCGTCGACCGATCAAGACACACCTTGCGGCACTGGACCCGGAAGCGGTTCGCAGTGCCATCCGACAGGAGCTCGATCGAGGTGGGCAGGTGTTTTATGTGGTGCCAAGGGTGGAGGGAATCGAGGAGGTGGCCGCTGGTCTGAGGGAGATGCTTCCAGGCCTGAAGTTGCTGGTGGCCCATGGCCAAATGGCCGAGGGTGAACTGGAAAGCGCGATGGTGGCATTCAATGCCGGAGAAGCAGATGTGATGCTTTGCACCACGATCGTGGAGAGCGGCCTCGATATCCCGCGCGTCAACACGATCCTGATCGAGGACGCTCAGCGTTTCGGGTTGTCGCAGCTGTATCAGTTACGCGGTCGTGTTGGACGCAGCGGCATCCAGGCCCATGCCTGGCTGTTCTATCCAGGTAATGCCTCCCTGAGCGACGCAGCACGACAGCGGTTGCGCGCTATTCAGGAGTTTGCGCAACTGGGCAGCGGCTATCAGCTCGCCATGCGCGATATGGAAATTCGCGGTGTGGGCAACCTGCTGGGCGTGGAGCAGAGCGGCCAGATGGAAACGATCGGCTTTGACCTCTACATGGAAATGTTGCAGGAATCGCTGGCAGAGATTCAGGGCCAAGACATCCCGATCGTCGAAGACACACAGGTGGACCTCCCGATCACAGCGTTCGTTCCTGCCGATTGGATCACGGAACCAGACGAGAAGATTGCGGCCTATCGAGCAGCAGCAGATTGCACCTCGGCGGAAACTCTGGTGGAACTCGCAGCCGGATGGGCGGATCGGTACGGGGCTCTTCCAGCGGCGGTTGTGTCGCTGTTGCAGTTGATGGAGCTCAAACTGTTGGCAAAGCGCTGCGGTTTCGCCCGGATCAAACCGGAAAAACCAAACATCGTTCTGGAAACCCCGATGGAGGAGCCGGCATTCCGCCTGCTACGCCAGGGACTTCCTCAACACCTGCACGGCAGGCTTGTGTACCAGGCCGGACATGGCATTCAGCACAAGGTGCTGGCCAGGGGACTCGGCGTACTCCCAATGGACAAGCAACTCGAGCAGCTCATGGAGTGGCTGCGGCTGATGGTGGCCCAGATCCCAGATGCGGATGGAACAACGCAAGCGCAAAAACAAGAGGAACAGAGGCTGAAGAACGCTGAGGTGCTGAGGGTGTGATGACTTCGCTGCGTTTCTGAGAAAAACTTCACCAGACGCGCAATTCTTCGTTACATTGGTTCTGTCTTTAGGAATCAGATGGGCGAATTCATCGAAATCGGTTCCAGCGGATTTCCCCTTGAGGTGATGAGCGGTTTGTTCTGTGCCATCGCCCTTGGCTTGTTTGCACTGCTCCAGCCGGCTTCCGACGATGATGATTCCAACGGTGGTGGCGGTGGCGGCATGATGCAGCCGATCGCCTGATCAGTCGTTCAGAGCTGCGACCAAATTGCTGCTGCCCGGCTTGTATTCAAGGCTCAGTTCCGCGCCAGTCATCGACTTCAGCAACGTTTTCTCAGCTACCCGATATTGACTGTCGCGTTGAGTGCCCAGGTCTGTTGACGTGAATTGCCTCATTTCCTGTTCAGTGAACGAGACCGCCACATCGGGCTCAATTCCGTTTTTGTGAATATCGGTCCCGTCGGGAGTCAGGTATTTGGCGATCGTGACGGTCATTCCGGAACCATCCGCTAGTCCTCGAACCGCCTGCACCAGGCCTTTGCCAAACGTCTTCTGACCGATCAGCTGAGCGCGTTGGTTCTGCTGAAGTGCCCCGGAGAGGATTTCACTGGCACTGGCCGAGCCCTGGTCGATCAGCACAACCATCGGTTTGTCCGTCACAGCATTTCCGGTCGCCCGCCGCACGTCACGAATTCCCTCCCGGGTTCGCGTGCTCACGATCGTTCCTTCATCCAGCCACTGGCGTGCGATGTCGATGCTGGCCTCAAGCAGACCGCCGGGGTTGCTGCGGAGATCGAGCACATATCCCTCTGCACCGCTCTTTTCATGCGCCTTGATCGCAGCCCGCATCTCCCTTGACGCGTTGGCATTGAATTGCTTCAACCGGATATACCCCACTTTCGTGCTGCCATCGGCACTGGTGTTCAGGCTTGATGAGACTGCATTGATCTCAATGCGCGCCCGTTTCAGCGACACGTTGATCACAGTCCCTTGACGACGAAGACCCAGAACAACCTTTGACCCTTCAGGCCCGCGGATTAATTTCACCGCGTCCTCGGTGTTCATCCCCTGGGTGCTCTCACCATCAATGGTGACGATCACATCCTTGGGTTGCACTCCAGCCCGAGATGCTGGCGTTCCTTCAATTGGAGCAACAACGATGAGTTCTCTGGTCTCCTTGTCGAGGCTCAGCTGAATTCCCACCCCACGCAATTCGCCTGAGGTGTCGATCTGCATCTCCTTGAATTCCTTGGGATCCAGAAAACGCGTGTAGGGATCGTCAAGGCTGGCGAGCATGCCTCGGATCGCTTCATAGGATTCTCCTGTACCCGCATAGGACTTCGCCAGCAAGGTGCGTCGCAACTGTCGCCAACGGCTGGTGCTGTAAGCACCGGATGAGTCGAGGTAATCGCGATACACGATCTGCCAGACCTGATCGATCACCTCTTTGGGGCTGTCCGAAATCGCAGCTGATGAAGCACCTGGCAATCCAAGCCTTGGCGCTGCCACTGCAACAGCCATACCGCTGATGCCAAGGGCGATCACCAGAGGACCGGAACCAAGCAGGGAACGCAGGCGAGGCAGGCTTGCCAAGATCTCTTAGATCAGATTGTTCAGCCTAACGACCTTATTCAGGGTCGACCCAGCGGCCATCTCCCTTGATCAAATCGATCAGGGCCGTGACACCCTCCGATTCCGGCACCTTGCGGATTTCGTCGCGACCGCGATACAGAGCAATGGTTCCAGGCCCTTTGCCGACGTAGCCGTAGTCGGCATCGGCCATCTCCCCGGGTCCATTGACGATGCAGCCCATCACGGCGATATCCAGACCCTTCAGATGATGGGTGGCGTCACGGACCTTGTGCAGGACCTCCTCGAGGTTGAACAGGGTGCGCCCACAACTGGGACAAGCCACGTACTCGACCATGGTTTTGCGCAGTCCCAGGGACTGCAGGATCGAGTAACAGACGGGGATTTCCTTCTCGGGCGATTCGGTGAGCGACACCCGCAACGTATCCCCGAGACCACGCGAGAGAAGGCTTGCAATACCCGCGGTGCTTTTGATCCGGCCGTAATCACCGTCACCGGCTTCCGTCACACCGAGGTGGAGTGGATAGTTGAGGCCCTCCCGATCCATCGTGTCAGCCATCAACCGGTAGGCCGCCAGCATCACGGGTGCGCGTGACGCCTTCATCGAGATCACGATGTTGTGGAAATCGAGCTCGTTGCAGATACGAACGAATTCCATTGCCGACTCCACCATTCCCTCAGGGGTGTCCCCGTAGGTGAACAGCATCCGCTCCGCCAGGGAGCCATGGTTGACACCGATCCTCAGTGCTTTGTTTTGATCCCGCAGCGTCGTGACTAAAGGTTCAAAGGTGTCGCGAATCCGCCCACCGATTGCGGCGAACTCGTCCTTGGTGAACTCAGTCCGATCTGGATCCGGCTTGTCAAAAACGAACAATCCCGGATTGATCCGAACCTTGTCGACGTGCTTGGCAACCTCAAGAGCAATTTTGATCCCGTTGTGGTGCACGTCCGCCACAAGAGGAACATTGCAACCCTGTCCCCGCAGGGAAGCCCGGATTTTGCCCATCGCTTTCGCGTGACCGATCGTGGGTGTTGTCACCCGAACGATCTCGCAACCGACGTCGACCAGACGCAGAATTCCGGCGACGGATCCCTCAATATCCATCGTGTCTTCATTGATCATCGACTGAACAACGACCGGATGCTCACTGCCGATCGGCACGTCGCCAACCATCACGGTCCGGGTGACACGGCGATGGATCTTGGTGTCGTAGCGCCGATCCAGGGCAGTCATGGGTCCGAACCAGAATCGGGCCAAGGCTCGCACAACCGCTGCCGAACCGCGGCAAGGTCCTGACGGGTGAGATCCAGTGGCGCACCCGCTTCACGGGATGGATTCCGGAGCAAATAGGCAGGGTGAAAAATCGGCATCACCGCACGTCCTTCCCAGCTTTGCCACTGCCCCCGCAGCTGGGTCATACCACCTTTAATTCCAAGAATCGCCTCAACCGCTGTGGCGCCGGTCAGCACGATCACAACCGGATCAACCAACGCAAGCTGCTGATCGAGCCACGGACGACAGGAGCGCAATTCACCCTTCTTCGGCCGACGGTTGTTGGGGGGACGGCACTTGATCGCATTGCACACATACAGGTCCTGGTCTGGATCCAGGCCCACCTCCTTCAACAGGGAATCCAGGGCCCTGCCGGACCGGCCAACAAAAGGTCGTCCCTCTGCATCCTCCTGAGCTCCAGGTGCTTCGCCAATGAGCATCAGCCGAGAGGACGAATTCCCACGGCTGATCACCACGGATTGACGGGTCGTCGCCAGGTCACAGGCGGTGCAGCCTTGGCAGTCGTTCAGATCGACCGTCATCCCCTGCTCGGAGCTGACTGCACCGGCACCAGCAGCAACAGAGCATTTCCTTCCGGATCGTTCAACCAGGCTTCGGCTCCGAAGGATTCCAGCCGTGGCTGCTCCTCCACAACGGCACCAAGACCTTGGGCCTGTTCCAACCACTCCAGCAGTGTTGCGAGTGGGTCCCGGTGGGGGGGGGAGCCGGAGGCACGGTGCAAGAGCTCTGCCCCGCTCAGGAAATGAACGTTGACGCGATGGTCGATAAATCTCAAGCGTTGTTCCGCCCGGAATCGTCAGGCGCCAGTGATGTGGTGACAAACCCTGGGACGCCTTGAGATCCAGCAAGGATGCATAAAACCGTGCCAGATGTTCAGGCTCTTTGGCCGCCAGAACCCAGTTGAGGGTGATCGGTTCCATCAATTCAGGCACGAAGGTGTTGTCGGTGACACAAGGTGCGGCAGGATGCAACTTTGAACGCGCTTGGGATGGTGCGTTGACCATGCAGTGCCCGCCTGAACTGTCTCAACGGGCCGTCGCCCTGAAGCCTTCGCTCACGCTTGAGATCAGCGCCAAGGCCAAGGCCCTTCAGAGCGAAGGTCGCAACATCTGCAGTCTCAGCGCTGGCGAGCCGGACTTCAACACGCCAGATTTCATCACGGAAGCAGCCCGTGATGCTCTGTCGGCTGGATTGACCCGATATGGCCCTGCAGCCGGCGATCCGGAACTGCGGCAAGCCATCGCTGACAAGTTGACCCGTGAAAACGCTTGCCCCACCACTGCTGGGCAGGTCCTGGTGACCAATGGCGGCAAACAGGCGATCTACAACCTGTTTCAGGTTCTGCTCAATCCCGGTGATGAGGTGCTGATCCCGGCGCCGTACTGGTTGAGCTACCCGGAAATGGCTGCTCTTGCCGGGGCGGTTGGGGTCACCGTTCCCACCAGTGCAGCATCCGGCTTTCAACTTGACCTCGATCAGCTGGAACGCCGCATCACCACGCGAACCCGGTTGCTGGTTCTCAACAGCCCCGGAAATCCAACCGGCCGTGTGTCGAGTCTTGAGGAACTGAAGGCCCTTGCGGAGGTTCTGCGCCGTCATCCCCGGGTGTTGGTGATGAGCGATGAAATCTACGAACATCTTCTGGCTGATGGCCAGGTTCATCACAGCTTTGCCGCTGTGGCCGAGGATCTGCGGGAACGCTGCTTCACCGTCAACGGCTTCGCCAAGGGATGGGCCATGACCGGATGGCGCCTGGGTTATCTGGCCGGTGCGGAGTCTGTGATCAAGGCGGCAGCTGCACTTCAGAGCCAGAGCACGAGCAATGTCTGCAGCTTTGCCCAGCGCGGTGCCTTGGCTGCTCTTCAGGGTTCGCGGGACTGCGTCCACGCCATGGCCAAGAGCTACAACCATCGGCGAGAGCTGCTCTGCAAGGGTCTTCAGTCGATTGACGGAATCACCCTCGTCCCGCCTCAGGGTGCCTTCTACGCCTTCCCGCAGTTGCCGCCGAACGTCTCTGCCTCCCTTGAGTTCTGCAAGCGAGCCCTTGAGGTTGAAGGGCTGGCCCTTGTTCCTGGTGTCGCCTTCGGCGACGACAGCTGCGTTCGTTTTTCCTGTGCGGTCTCGAGTGAGACAATCAAAGATGGCCTAAAACGCTTTCAGCGTGTGCTGAAAACCTTCTGAGATTCACGAGGGTTCCGGTCGAACCAAGCCACAGTTTTTGATGCCTGATCGACAACCTCGAGCCATCGTTTTTGCCGGCTTCCTTGCCGGGCTGGGGCTGACTGCTGCCCTTACCGGCTGTAGTTCCACAAATCCCGGCGGAGAAGCATCCACGCTTCGGATTGGTGCGATTCCTGATCAGAACCCTGAGAAGCTCAACCGTCTTTACGACACCCTCTCGGATGAGCTGAGCGAACGGCTGGATGTGCCGGTGAAGTACGTGCCGGTGAGCAACTACGCCGCAGCGGTGAGTGCGTTTCGCAGCGGAAGCCTGGATCTCGTTTGGTTCGGTGGCTTGACCGGTGTCCAGGCAAGGCTTCAGACCCCAGGCTCCCAGGTGCTTGCCCAACGGGATATCGATGCCGAATTCACCAGTGTGTTCATCGCTCACGGAGCCAGCGGACTCAAGCCGATCACCAGCTCAGATCAACTGGTGCAACTGAAGGGCAAGCGGTTTGCCTTCGGCTCCGAGAGTTCCACCTCCGGCCGGTTGATGCCGCAGTACTTCATGAAACAGAACGGCGTTACACCTGAGGATTTCGCCGGTGGGCGGCCCGGTTTCAGCGGTAGCCATGACGCCACCATCGCTGTTGTGCAGAGTGGGGCTTATGAGGCGGGGGCACTTAACTCCCAGGTCTGGGAGAGCCAGGTTAAGGATGGTCGTGTCGATCCGGACAAGGTGGCCGTGATCTGGCGCACGCCGACCTATGTCGACTACCACTGGGTTGCTGGTGCCGACCTCGATCAGCGATACGGCGAAGGCTTCACCAACCGTCTTCAACAAGCATTGATCGCAATCGAACCCGATACCGAGAGACGCAGAACCATCCTGGATCTCTTCGGAGCCGAAGCCTTCATCCCGGCGGCCGATGGCGATTACGCAGCGATTGAAGCGGTTGGCCGGGAGCTGGGCAAAATTCGTTGATGCCTGTACTGGAGCTGCTTCAGGCAGGCCTGGCTGGACGGCTCCAGCCGAGCAACCTGCGGATTCACAACGGCGAGCGGATTGTTCTGCTTGGTCGCAGTGGTGCGGGCAAAAGCACCTTGATCAGCCTCTGCAACGGCGCCCTTCAACCGGATCAGGGCCGCGTGCACTGGCAGGGACAGCCGCTTGGTCAACGCTCCAGACGCCAACGTTGTCAGCTCGGAACGCTTTGGCAGGAGCTTCGGCTTGTTGAAGAGTTAACCGCCGTGCAGAACATCCAGGCTGGTGCACTCGGTCGTCACAACTTGCTGTGGGCTTTTCGCAATCTGCTCGGTCTGCTGGACCCTGCGCCCTGCATGGACGCGTTGGGCAAGGTGGGACTTGAAACAGATCTGCTCCACAAACCAGTTCACAACTTGTCGGGAGGCCAACGTCAGCGGGTTGCGCTTGCTCGCCTGATGCATCAGATGCCGGAACTTGTGCTTGCAGACGAACCGTTGTCGGCTCTGGACCCCGTGCTCGCCGATGACGTTCTGGCAACGCTTCTTCAAGCCCCGGCATGTTTGATCAGCCTGCACCGCCCGGAATTGATGCATCGTTTCAATCGCGTTCTGGGGGTACGTCATGGCCAACTTGTGCTCGATCAACATCCCGACGCCGTCACCGAAGCTGATCTGAAGTGGCTCTACAGCGAATCCTGAAACAGATCCAGGGTTGCTTGGCGGCACCACTGATGCCGCTGCTGCCAAGTCTTCTGCTGTTGCCGGTCCTGCTTCGGCTCTTCATGGATCTCCATGCCGGCGGTCTGAACCTGGTTCTGCGCTTCTGGCAGGCCGCGCTGCAGCCATCGTTGGATCCCATGCTGCTCCGAAGCCTTCTGGGTGCGGTGGCCACAACACTCTTGATGGCCGTGCTGTCTTGGGTCATCAGCACAGGAGCGGGGCTTGTCCTGGGACTTCTCTGCTCCAAGCGTGTGGCGAGATTGTTCGGCGCATCCGGACGGATGTCGGCCGTCCTGAAATACCTCTTGGCACCCATCCGTGCTCTGCATGAGCTGATCTGGGGATTGTTATTGCTCCAGCTGTTCGGACTGAATGGTTGGGTGGCTGTCCTTGCCATCAGCCTTCCCTACAGCGCTTTGATGGCGAGGGTCGTAGCCGATCAGCTCGACAACAGATCGTCCAGTGCGGCCGAGGCATTACGCAATGGAGGTGCCCCTGCAGGGTCAACGTTGATCACCGCTGTCCTGCCTGAAGCAGCAAGCGGACTACTGAGTCACAGCGGTCATCGGCTGGATTGCGCCCTGCGTTCAGCCGTACTGCTTGGCGTGTTCGGGTTGGGGGGAATCGGCACCGATCTGGCCCTCAGCCTCCAGTCATTGCGCTTTCACGAGGTTTGGAGCGGACTATGGGTGCTGGCCACGCTGATGCTGGTCCTAGATCGGCTGCGACGCAGGCCTCTGCTTTTGGGCCTTCTGGTGATGCTGTGCCTTGGAAGCGCATCCTCACAACTTGATCTCACTGTCCCTCAGTTCACTCAGACACTGCTGAGTATCCCGAGCGGGCAATTCGTCCCGGCCCTTCTGGAGACGCCCTGGGCAGAACTGATCGGCGGCACGCTGCTGGTGACCTTCATTGCAGCAGCGATCGCGATTGGTTTGCCACCGCTGGTGTTGTTGCTGACGCTTGATCACAGAACACTTCGGCAACCGCTCTGGGCCCTGATGCGCTTGATCCCTGTGCCCTTGACCGCTTTATTGCTGCTTCTGATGTTTCAACCGAGTGCTGTGCTCGCCGCTGTAGCTCTTGGGCTTCACCACAGCGGGGTCATGGGGCGTGTGATGGAGGAGGACTTGGACCATTGCAGCAGCGATACGACCAAAGCATTACACCAGCTCGGTGCCAGTCAATGCTCTGCTGTTCTGTACGGACAGCTTGGCCCGATCAGCCGTACCTATCTGGCATACGGCTTAGTACGGCTCGATGTGATTCTCAGGGATACCGCCGTGGTTGGGATGGTTGGAGGTGCTGGACTGGGTTGGCAGCTGATTGATGCACTGGGCTCCTTCCACTGGGCGCTTGTTGTTTGGCTTCTGCTGGCGTACGGAGTCCTGACCCTCTGCGGCGAACTGATCAGTGGCTGGTTGCAGAACACCTGGAGCTGCAAGGCTGTCGAAGCCTGAGCCGGAGGACAACCGATGAGGCCGAAACAGTTGGTGGTGCTTGGGGACAGCGGCGTTCTTGGCTGGGGAGATCGCCTGGCAGGGGGGTGGTGCGAACGACTGCGCCTCAGTTGGATGCAGCTCCCCCATGCGCCTGTTGTTTATCCGCTTGGGATTCGGGGTGATGGACTTGAACGGGTCAATGCGCGCTGGCAGCGGGAATGGGCCTGTCGTGGTGAACTGCGCCGCAAAGTGCCGGATGGCGTTTTGTTGTCCGTGGGCCTCAACGACACTGCGCGGGTCGGAAGCCGCAATGGTCGCCAGCAGCTGACCCCCGAAGCCTTCGGGTTTGGGCTCAGCCAACTCTTGGATGAGATCCGGCCGCAGGCTTCCGTGATGGTGATGGGAATGACAGCCGTGGATGAGCACGTCATGCCCTATGCCGATTGCCTTTGGTACGCGAACACAGACGTTCAGGCCTTGGAAGCTGAAGCAGCAGAAGCCTGCCGCTGCGTTGATGTGCCCTTCCTCAGTCTTCACAACGACATGCTGGCCGAACCCGACTGGCTCACCTGGATGGAGCCGGATGGCATTCACCTCAACAGTGATGGGCACAGCTGGATCGAACGCAAAGTCAGCGCCTGGCCTGCCTTGATGGCATGGGCTGGTCTTGAACAGACCCAGACATCAGTGCCTATCGGTCTGTAAAGCCATGGGCCAACACCGATTAATATGAGCATCCCCTGACATTCGGACGTGGAAGCCAAAATCTCCTGCGACCAGGCCGGCGGACTGCCTCCCGCTCAGCGGAAAACCACACTGAATTGGGACACGAACGGTGAACTGACGTCGATCGACATGGCAAGGATTGTGGACCGACTTACTCAACCTGAACTCAAACGCTGCGATCTGGACGACAACTGAGGCTCACTTGGGCGCCATGCTTGCCTTCGCCTCGGTATAGAACTGAAGATCGATCAGGCTGAGCCCCGCATCCGCAGCCATAGATTCCACCCGTTTGCGAACCGCCGGGCGAACAAAGAAAGGAACGTCTTTTTTCAGGGCAGCCTGCGCGTCTGGATGCCAGTTCATCCGCAATCGTTCCAAGGGGTGATGAGATTATTCGGCACTGCGGTGCCTATGTGTGGCACCGCAGTGTGCAGACCAAACCGTTGATGCAACGAATGCTGAGGTCAGTTGCTTCAACAACATGTCCAGCCGATCTTCAGCACGGTCCGAGCAGCACCGTCACCTGCCCAAAACGATCCGAAACCGCAATCTCCTTGCCCTAAAGCACCTGGGATTGGCAGGCCTGGAGGCCACCCGTCAACAACGTCGCGGTCCAGAGGACTGGGAGGATTTGATGCAGGAGGGATGCCTGGGTGTTGTCCGCGGAGCGGAGCGCTTCGATCCAGGCCGTGGGCTCAAATCGAGTACGTATCTATCCAATTGCGCCAGGGGACAGATCCTCCATTACCGGAGAGATCGAGCCTCCATGGTTCGAATTCCATGGCGACTAAGGGATCTCTATGCAGCCGGGATCAAGCTTCAACGAACCCGTGAACAAGCCAATCAAGCTCCGCTGCAGATCGAACAACTGGCCAGTGCTTTGGGCATCAGCTCACAACGCTGGATCGAAGCATGCCGTTGTCAGCTTGTGTCGCGAACACAGACCATCAACCACGAGGCATTTGAGCGAAGCAATGCCGAAGAAGAAGACTCACAACTCCTCTGGCTCCAGCATGCAATGAAACGCTTAAAAGTTGCTGATCGGCAACTATTGAACAACCATCTGGTGCAAGGTCGAAGCCTGAAGGATCTGGCCAAAGCCACCCGATCGACCTCTCGCAAGGTGCGCCATCGACTTGATCGGCTGCTGGCTCAGCTTCAGGATTGGGCAAAACAAGATGGGATGTTGGAGATCACATCCATCTGACCAACACCACGATTGCAAGCAGGGCCGCCAGAGTTGTCTGGATCGCATTAACCAATTCATTGCTCAACCAGGACACGCGATCCTGAGCCAAAGCACCCAGGAGGCTTTCAGCAAGGGTTGCGACGAAACCAATCAGCATCACAGCTGCACTGACGGCCAGGCTCGGCAAGAGCTGAAGTGCGAACAAAACCAGGGTCATCAAAACGCTGCCGGCGGCACTGGCCAGGGTTCCTTCCACACTGATCGCCCCTTCAGTTCCAGCGGGGACAGGACGAAGGGTTGTGATCAATCGCGGCTGCCCACCCCAGCGCTTGCCGATTTCACTGCCGAAGGTGTCTGCCAGTTTCGCGGCAAAGCTGGCGCAGAATCCGGCCAACAGCAGGCCTTTCGGCGCAAGCCCTGAGCCGATCAGCAGAGCAAGTGCTGCTCCGGTGGCGGCTGATCCCCAGACGTTGGCGGGGCCGCGGCGACCTCCGCGCGCTTCTGCAAGGCCTCGTTTCTGTTTATCGCGCCAGCCGATTTTCGTGACAAGACTGCCTGCCGCCAGGTAAACGACAACAGCAAGCCAGCCTCGCCAGCCCAGGCACCCCCACAGGATTGTTCCCAGAGCTCCGGCATGCACCCAGCCAGAGGGGGTCAGCAGGGGTAGACGTTGCGCTCCAGCGATCAAAGCTGTGTTGATCAGAATCGCCTGAAGCCAAAGCATGGTCATCGAAAAGCTCCCAACCGTGTTGCAGTGCCATAAGTATTGACCTCAAGCCGACTGCATCGGCGGAGAATCACCAGGCCTTCCAAGGGTTGTCGCCATGATTTTCGGAAAGAACAAGAACTTCTTCCTGACCCTTGACACGGAGGCGCCCGAAGTTGAACTGGCCATGGCTGAAGCCACTGCACCAGAGACAGAACCTCAAAGCGCATCAGCACCCGAGATGTCGCTCACGGTGGCCGTGGCGGAGCCGGAGACCACCGAAATTTCAGATCAAGCTGAAGCTTGCGTGATTCAGAGCACTGCTGATCAACCAGTCGACCAGGATTCACCTAACCCACAAACCACCGCTGAAGCGATTGCCGCGGAATTGGCTGAGTCAGAAGCCGCCCGCCCCACGATCACCTTCAGCACTTATGCCCCTGATCGACTGATGGTCGGCGGTGGACTGCCCACCCGTCGTCGTCGGCCAGGCGCATCCATGCAAGTGTTCCGCGGACTTGCCGATGATCTGTTCAAGATCTGATCATCGATAACAAAATTTCAGCCATAGCCTGAAATTTTACATATTAAATTGGCCGACAAAATAACACCATCTCCCTTGAATTTTTCATGAATAGCATTTAATTGTTGGTTTCATCATTTCAATGAGCTCGGCTTCATCGACAGGCAATCGAAAAGCTCTATTGCCTGTTAGGCATTGCAGTTGCAGACCATAACCATAATTCCTGCTTTTGAAAAGTTGATAATATTTCCTCCAAGATATTCTTTCATTAACCACCCACAGCAAAGCCCATGGACCAATCCAGACGCTTTATCGAAAAACAGAGGCAAATTCTATGGTGTATGAAAAAAGGGCTTAAAGAAGCAAAATTATTTACCAGACTCTCAGCAACTTAATAGCATAGAAAGTTTGGGAGAAAATTTACTGATGCAAGATATAATCTATTCTTGCGGGATTACGAAGGTGTATTCAAGCGCTTGCTGGATGGCATAAGTTAACCATAGGGTAAAAAGTATTGTTATTGCAAAAAGAAAACCAACAGAAAATAAGCTCAGAACGAACGATGCAATGCTTCCAAACAGGACGATTTCTTTGAGGTTGCTGACTGGCGCTTTGAGTTCGGGCGATCGGACAACACCCTCGGGCAAGGGCCTGCGAGCTATTTTTTCGGCTCTTGCGACTATTTCATATTCATAATATATTGTCGCAATTCCGCATGTAACGATTGAAAGAATAATACCCACCGCAGGGTCTACAAGAGGCTTATCGCTGGCGTCATTAATCGCCGCAATCCAGCGATAAAGCAAAATAAAATAATAGATTCCACAGGTTACTAGAATCAAGACCACCAGCAGTGCAGGATTCTCGTGCTTGATTGGATATTTCTGGCTCATAAGGCATGATGACTTCTAAAATCAAAATAGCCATGGAATCAAGCTTTGACATGCTTGACGACTACATCAATTGACGTAATGCATAGATATCAGAGACTACCCAGGCTTTATTTCCCAGCTATAGCGCCATGGCTTGCACTTACTTATCTGACAATGAAAGGATGGCTCCCATGGCTGCCTGGATTGTCTTGCCCAATTCGTCACTTAAGTGGTGTGCCTTGCCCCGGTTGTTTTCTTACACGTTCAGTTTCATTAGCTTTGACTGGGCAGCTAAGTGATTCATTGGAATATCATGTTCTTGGCCCACCAGCAGCGGCTGGATTGATTGTATGGGCGATCGCATCATTGCGGCACCGGAGATTTTATTGGGCGCCATTTTGCAATAAATTTCTCATCGTTATGAGTAGTCTAGCAATTCTAGTTTGGCTAACCAGAGTAATCGCATTTTACATATTCAAAATACCTTCTTTTCCTGCATTTTAAGCAAACACATCAACAGCAAATTAGCTAGATTTCCGCAAAGCATCAATCGATTGAGTGCATGTTTTCCAGGCTTTATTACAGCTATTAGACGGCTTATGTCATAATTTATATTAAAAATATCTGTGGATAGTGTAGAAGCTCGTTGTAAATGCTCGGTATAGAGTACTCAAGGAAAGCCAGTCATCGCTAAAGAGACGAAAATTCTAGCGACGCAGAATAAAGCTCAGCTACACAACTAAATCAAGCCAGAAGGAGGTCAGAGCTTTTTGAACATTCCTGCCGACAACAAGTTAATGGCATCCTTGGCCACCCAGGGCTACATCTGGTCTGCAGGATTCATACCAGCTCCAACCGGCACAGCGCTCATATCAATGGAGTCATCCTTCAGAAGAGTGGGGCCACCCAGAGCAAATTCCTGCCCTGGGATTCAGCAACTATTTGATCTCTTCTAAGTAGCGCAAACCTCTCTAAAGCACTACCTTTTGGTTACCACCAATCTCAATCGCAAATCGACAGCCACACAACAACATTTTCAACAACATGAATTTGTTTCTCAAAACCGAGTGGCCATGCACGATTCAACACTTCAAGAACAGATCAATTTCACATCGTTATGAGATCCTCCACACAACCTGAACAGGTCACCAAAACCGTTGTTGGCATCACAACCATATTTGTTGGTGGCATCGCGCTTTTATCCAGTGTTTTTGTTGTTCCGGCTGGCGAGGTTGGCGTTGTAACGACTCTGGGCAAAGTTTCTGACACGCCCAGAACGCCAGGCCTCAACCTGAAGCTTCCGTTTATTCAGAGTGCCCATAATTTCAGCGTTCGAACCCAGGTCGTCCCCGAGAATTTCTCAACACTTACCAAAGATCTGCAGGTTATCGAAGCAACGGCAACAGTGAAATACGCCGTCAAATCATCAGAAGCTCCTCGTATTTACAGCACGATTGCAACAGATGATTCGGCCATTTATGCCCGTGTTATTCAACCATCCTTGCTGAAATCACTGAAATCAGTCTTCTCCAAATACGAACTCGACACAATCGCCACGGATTGGAACACTATTTCATCGCTCGTCCAGGAAAGTGTTTCCGGCGAATTACAGCGGTTCGACTACGTTTCCGTGAAGGGATTGGACATCACTGGGCTCAAAATCGCAGAAGAATATCGCGCTGCCATCGAACAGAAGCAGATCGCCGAGCAACAATTACTCCGTGCCAAAACCGAGGTTCGCATCGCCGAACAGGAAGCCCGGAAATTCAACACACTCAACAAGGCCTTGAATGACAAGGTGCTCTACAAACTTTTCCTCGATAAGTGGGATGGTCAGACTCAGGTCGTACCTGGTCTGGGGGGTGGAACTCCACCTGTGATCGTTGGCCGGTGATCGTTGGCCGATTAGCAGTGCCGCCCTCTCACTCGTCTGTCGTTCGCAGATCCAGTGAGGGGAACGTCAGACTGATCCGGTTCGCTTCCGACGATGTGAGACGGGTTGCCGTTGCTGCCTTGCTGTCTTTTGCTCTGCTTTGTGCTTCACCGGCATGGGCCAGCTCAGTGGACGTTGTGCTGCGCAGCATTAGTGCTGATGGCATTGGAGAACCGATCGGAATGGTGTCGGCATCCGACAGTGACCAAGGCCTGGTGATCCGCCCGAATCTGAAGGGGCTCTCCAGTGGGGAGTACGGCTTCCATCTCCACAGCAACGGCAGTTGCGAACCCTCCGTCAACGCAGAAGGAGTCCGGGTCGCCGGACTCAAGGCCGGTGGTCACTGGGATCCGGATAAGACAGGAACCCATGCGGGCCCGTTTGGTAAAGGTCACCGTGGGGACCTGAGCCGTTTGGTGGTTGAGGCTGATGGCAGCACATCCACAGATGTTGTTGCACCACGTTTGGTTGTTGACGATCTCAAAGGCAGGGCTCTGGTTCTGCATGCCGGAGGTGACACCTACACCGACACCCCTCCCCTCGGCGGCGGAGGTGCTCGGGCTGCCTGTGGTGTTGTCGGTTAATTAGTTGTTCTCTGAACAGTCGGAGAGACGCTCCCGCCAATGCACCAGCTCGACTGCAGATCGAACAGCTGCCGTTGAACTTCGCAGAATGGTGCTGCCCATCTGCACAGGCTGCCAGGAGTGAGTGTTGAACTGTTCAAGTTCGGCTTCGTCCCAGCCGCCTTCAGGCCCCACCACCATCCACACCCACGGGCCTGTCTGCGTCGACAACCATTCAGACAGGCTTGGCAGCCCTTCCGAACGGGTGACACCGACTGCCCTCGGTACCGAGGGCAAAGACCATTGATCGATCGACTGAAGTGGATGGAGCGTCGGCATCCAGAGACGTTCACACTGCTCCACCGACTCCTTCAGGATTGTTTGCCACCGCTCAGGCCGATGCTCCGCCTGGGGAGTGCATCGTCTGCAGCTCAGCGGCTGTATGGCATCAATCCCCAGCTCACAGGCCATTCGTAGCGCGTCGTCAAACCCTCGTCGGGTGAGGGCAAGTGCAAGCCCCAGGCGCCTCACAGGCTCAGGCTCCTGTTCACAGGGTGAATCGCTGAGTTGCAGGCCTTCGCCGTCGACCACCAACGCTTCCCACAACAACCCGCATCCATCGGTGATCGACAGACGGTCCCCGGTCCTGCGCCGCAGGACGCGTTTGATGTAATGCGACTCATCCGCCGTCAGAGGGAGCAACCCATCCCCGTTGCGCACCTGGGCCAATCGGCCCGGCTCAATCAACAGCCGACGAAGCTCACCCACCAGAGGGAAACAGGCTGTCCGGATGTTCTTCGACGGCCCAATCGTCGTTGACGCCGCCAATCACCACTTCTTCGATCTGCACCACATCGGTATCCAGTTGACGCAGGGCATTGATCAGAACATCGATACCGACGCCGTCACTCGTGCCCATATCAACCCAGCAACGGCCCCATTCACCCTGGTATTCCAGCTCACCCATGTTGTGCATCAGAGCAGGCATAACGCCCTGTGCCTCCTCGTTGTCGTAGCTCATCCAGCTCAAATCGGCGCCGGCGTCGTGCGCCTGAAGGTTCTCGGCATTGAACCCACCCAGCCGACCGATCACATACCAGCTGTCGAAGATGCCATCGACGTAATTGCACTCTCCCTGACTTGGTGGAGACGCAAAGCGAAGCCAGATCCAGCAACTGAACGGATCCACTTCGCGGAAACGGACGTCCATGGGGAAGCACCGGTGATTTCGCATCATCGGTCAAGCTGTGGCCCATGTTGAAGCTCAGATCGCTCCACTACTGCCCTGCTACAGCGGAGACAGCCATCCTCCGCAATGTCTCCCTGGAGGCGGAAGTGGGCACGCCGGTTTTGATTGCCGGTGCCAGTGGCAGTGGCAAAACAAGCCTGATGGATGTGATCAGCGGTTTGAGCGCTGAACAATCCGGCCAGGTTCTCTGGAACGAACGCACACTCAACCGTCGTCAGCGACGTTGGTTATGCGGACTGGTTTTTCAATTCCCCGAACGGCATTTTTTAGGCCTCACGGTGGGCCAGGAACTGCGACTGGGCCATCGGCGGGTGAGCACCGACAAGCTGCAGAACGTTCTTGCCCAGGTCGGCCTGGAGACGGTCAGCCTCCAGATGCCACCCGAACGCTTGAGCGGAGGACAACAACGTCGCCTCGCTCTGGCGGTTCAGCTTCTGCGTGGCGCAGAGGTTCTGCTGCTGGATGAACCAACGGCTGGGCTCGACTGGTCGGTACGGTCCGATGTGTTGACGTTGCTGGCGGAACTCTCAAAGCAGCGGGTTGTGATCGTGGTGACCCATGAGCCGCAGTTGTTTGAGGGCTGGAGCTGCAACCGCTACCAGCTCAGGAACGGTGGCCTCGAGCCGGCGTCTAAATTGCCTCCATTGTGAGTAACACCCAATGGCCGACCGCCTGGTGAGAGCGACGGCCGCTGGAGGCGGTATTCGCCTGGTGGCTGTTTCAACGACCGAAACCGTTGTTGAAGCCAGTCAGCGCCATGGTCTGTCCTATCTGACCACCGTGATGCTGGGCCGCGCGATGGGAGCTGGCCTGATGTTGGCCAGTTCGATGAAGGTGAAGCATGGCCGGGTCAATCTTCGGCTCGGTTCCGACGGTCCACTGCGTGGATTGATGGTTGATGCAGGACGGGACGGAACCGTTCGTGGCTATGTGGGAGAGAACGCCCTCGAGCTGGATCCAATCCTTGATGCTGAGGGACACTACGGGTTCAATTTCAAAGAGGCCGCCGGAACCGGCTACCTGCACGTGATGCGGGACGACGGAAAGGGCGAACCCTTCAACAGCACCGTTGAACTTGTGAGCGGTGGAATTGCGGAGGACGTGGCCTCTTATCTCCTGCACTCCGAACAAACCCCTTCAGCGGTTTTTCTTGGAGAAAAAATCAGCAGCAGTGGCCTGCACTGCAGCGGAGGACTGCTGGTGCAGATCCTGCCGAAAGCCGCGGAAGAGCCGGCTTTGGTGGAACTGCTCGACCATCGGTGCCGGGAAATCGAAGACTTCAGTGGTCGGCTGGCGCGACACGGAGACAACCTCACCGAATTGCTCAAGGACGTGTTTCCAGATCTGGATCCGCGTCCGCTTGAAGATGCTGAAGCAACGCAAACGATTCAATTTCAATGTCGCTGCAGTCGGAGGAGGAGCGTTGCTGCCCTGATGCTGTTGGGCCAGGAGGAACTAGAAGACATGCTCCGGAAGGATGGTGGAGCTGAACTCACCTGCCACTTCTGCAACACGCAGTACAAGGTTGACGAAGTGGAACTTCAGGGATTGATTCACTCCATGGCTTCAGCTGCTTAGGCAAGCAGCAGCGAAAGGGTCAACAGGAGAAGAACGGCAGGCAGAGCTTGAATCTGATCGGAACTCAGGTTCAGTTGTGCAACAGCCGTCGAAGAGAGGGCCGTGACGAGAATTGCTCCAATCAGCAACCCAGCGCCGACGCCAACGATGCTCCAGCCAAGTGAGGGAAGAGGACGACGTCCCCGACGCACCTGACTCAGGAACGTGCCGATGAGGCCAAGCGCAAGCACCAGCTCTCCGGAACCGGGAGACACAAGCAGAAGAACCAGAGCGAGGACTCCAAGGACAAGCCTGACCACAAGACCCTGACCTTCAACTAGGTCCCAAGTCGGAGCCAACCCATTGAGGGAGGGGGCTGACTGAGGCAGGCGTGGCCTCAGCCGCTGCAAAACCCCGACAACTGGTGAAGGACCGGGTGCAACTCCTGATTCCTCCCTTTCTGAGGCAGAGGCGGCAGCAGCACTCACCTGACCCTGCTGCCGTTCACGCAAGCGAGACATCAGCACAGCGTCATAGGCCGCCTCGACGCGAGCCTTGGCCTGAGGGTCATCACCGGTTTCCTTCAGGCAACGTTCCCGTGCCGACTGCACCTGTTCGAAGCTGGCTCCCCGCGAAAGCCCGAGTCGAGCGAAGGGATCATCTGATTGCGGTGCTGAACCGGATTCACCCACGGCAGCCATGGTTTGGCTTCTCCAACATGCAATGAGCGTATCGAGAGTTTTTCAAAAGAGGGCCCTGCCATGACGGAAACCCTCTGAAAACTCCAATCGATGGCGGCAGCTGAGGGCTTCGGAGCGGTTCATCCAACGCCGTCGCTTGATCAATGGCATCTGCGGCGGCAGGTGGAAGCCCTCCAACATTTCAACCGGTTCATCGCTGCCCCGAAAGCACACGTATTCGGTACCGCCATCGGCACTGCTACGCATCAACCAGCAGGTGTTGTCCACCAAATGCAACAAACTTTCAGGTAATTCTGTCGAAATCAAGCGCAGGCCGTGGCCGCTGGCGGTTTGTTTGAGCTTTAAAACAATCGACAACCACCGAATTAAGGCAACCAAACGAATCACGCTGAACAGACAAGTGCACTCGCCAGGGCGCTTCGAATCAATTCCACTTGACCAATATTCAGCAAAGTTATACGCATAATTACCCAGAAATGAGTGTCCTATGAATTCAAGAATTGTTCATGAATTGACGCTATTGACTTAAAGTTACGCCAACTGTGCTTCTGATATTCGCCAAATCACCACGATCTCGTCGAGTGACATGCCGAAGCCTAGAAATACATTAAAAACAACAAGCTTTGTCAATCCCTTTTGAACACAATTTTCTGACAGCACCAGAAAAGCAGTTTCTGCTTAAGATCAAGAAATCGATTGATGACGCTTGAATCAATTCAGAGACTGATGGGCTCGACCCCACTCACAACGGGTGCCACAGTGCTGAGTTCAAGCTCAGGGTGGTCTTCGTGGAGTTGATTGAGGTTCCACTCGTTCTTGAACAAGAGCACAGGACGATTCCAGGCATCACGCACTGTTTTGCAGTTGAAGATACGACCCAATTGCTCCAGCTGTATCCAGCCGCCTGCAACCCATCGCGCAACTTGAAATCCAAGCGGCTCAAGCCGTGTTTCAACGCCATATTCGTTTTCGAGTCTGTGCTGGACCACTTCCAACTGCAACTGTCCCACTGCAGCGAGGATTGGATCTCGCTTGCTCTCATCCGTGTCGTACAGAATCTGCACGGCGCCTTCTTCTCTCAATTCATTGACTCCCTTGCGAAAGTTTTTAAATGCTGAGGGATTTGGATTTCGAAGCCAGCTGAAGATTTCCGGGCTGAAACAGGGAATCCCTTCATATTCCACCTTCGGTCCCACATAAAGCGTGTCGCCAATGGCGAACATCCCTGGATTGTTCAGGCCAATAACGTCCCCCGGGAAGGCATCTTCAACAACGGCCCGTTCCTGACCAAACAATTTTTGAGGACGAGACAAACGAATGGCCTTGCCAGTGCGGGCATGTTTCACCGTCATGTCCTTTTCAAATCGTCCGCTGCATACACGCACAAAAGCCACCCGGTCGCGATGGCGCGGGTCCATGTTTGCCTGCAGTTTGAACACAAAACCACTGAATCCCTCTCGCAGTGGATCCACAAGCCCATCGCTGCTGGAGCGGGCAATCGGCCGTTGCGCCAGCTCCAAAAAGGCATCGAGGAAGGGCCGCACGCCGAAATTGGTCATCGCGGAACCAAAGAACACCGGGGTCAGTTCTCCGGCGTGAACCATCTCTAAATCGAGTTCAGCGCCAGCTCCTTCCAGCAGCTCCAGCTCTTCAATGGCCAGATCCAGCAAGTCCTCCTCCACGGAGTCACGCAGTGCAGGGTCATCGAGAGAAAGTCGCTGCTCGCTGGCCTGCTTGCCACGCTCAGCGCGGCTGAACAACACAACCTCTCGCGTTCGTCGATCAATCACGCCGCGGAACTCCTCTCCACTTCCAATGGGCCAGTTCACAGCCCATGGGGTCAGCCCCAGCTCGGATTCAATCTCATCCAGGAGGCTTAACGGTTCACGGCCCGGTCGATCCATCTTGTTGATGAAGGTGAAGATCGGGATCTTGCGCATCCGGCAGACCTCAAACAGCTTGCGGGTCTGAGGCTCAAGGCCCTTGGCAGCGTCCTCAAGCATCACGGCGTTATCAGCCGCAGCCAGGGTTCGATAGGTGTCCTCGGAAAAGTCCTGGTGCCCCGGCGTATCCAGCAGGTTGATTGTTGTGGTGTCGTAATCGAACTGCAGAACCGTGGAGGTGATCGAGATGCCCCGCTGCTTTTCAAGCTCCATCCAGTCGGAAGTGACCTTGCGCTGTTCCCCCCGCGCTTTCACGGCGCCGGCCTGCTGAATCGCACCCCCATAAAGAAGGAGCTTTTCGGTGAGTGTTGTCTTGCCTGCGTCGGGGTGGGAAATAATCGCGAAATTGCGACGGCGATCGACTGCCGCTGCGACCACCTCACTGAGATCCCTCTGCTGCGCTGCCGTGCTGCCCGTCATCTTGTGATTTCAATCCACCAAGCCTGACACCACCAGATAGCGATCGTCCTCCGCTTCAACATGCAAGCCATTCAATCCCGCCCTTTTCAGCTGAGACGTCACCTCATCTGGCTCAAAGGCAGCTGCCAACGACGCTCGAAAATCCTGAATCAGCACAGCAGGAGCCTCTGGAAGATAGGTGCGTTGCAAACGATCGAGTTCAGACAGACTGAACGGACGGCGCAGATCGCGATGCAGGACGCGGCAGCCGTGAACAGCCAGGCTGCTGGTGAGCGACCAGAGCAGATCAGGTTGGTGCAGATGATGCAGGAGGCTGTTGCTCACGATTAGATCCGCCGTATTCACCAGATCGCTCTCGACCAAATGCTGAAGAGAGCACTGCATGAACCGAGGAGGGTGATCCATCGTGGCTGCACGGGTCCTAGCCAGGTGCAGCATGGCGGCGGCTCCGTCCACGCCGATCACCTCCGATTCCGGAAACGCATCGCAGAGTCGCAAGGTGATGTTCCCGGGGCCGCATCCCAGATCAATCACGCGCCGTGGTGGAGCACCTGAAGCTGTCTCCCTCACCAGGGAAAGGATCAAGGACAAAGTGTGATCGTCACCGGCGTTGAAATCCGCAGCTCCGTAGGCGGCAACCTGATCGACGTCATCCATAAGTTCAGGTTCGGGGACACGCTGGATCATTTGTTGCCGATCTCAAAGAAAATCTGAATTGGACACTGCAGATGGTGGTAAAGATGCATTGCTCACCCCATTGGTGGCGTTAGGGTCGGAACACTCTGTCCATCCGCCCGCACGTGACCCTGACACCAAATCGTGTGGAGACCCAGGCCGGCACATCTGCTGCCAGCTTCGGAGATTTCCCGGCCACGGCCCCTGCAGCCAACCCCGTTTTTTATCGGACCTACAGCCGTAAAACGTCTGAGGGTCGAGAAAGTTGGAGCCAAGTCGGTTCCCGCAACCTCGAAGGGTTGAGAAAGCTAGGACAACTGAACGACAGCGAGGTGGAGCTGTTGGCTCGGATGCAATCCGAGAAAAAAGCCTTGCCCTCAGGCCGTTGGTTGTGGATTGGAGGCACCCGTTGGATCGAACAGCCTGAAAACTTTTCCGGCTCCTACAACTGCACATCCACCAACCTGGTGGACTGGGAAGCCTTCGGTCTGATGATGGACCTGGCCATGATGGGCTGCGGCACTGGCGCCATCATTGAGCCGCATCTGATTGACCGGTTGCCGGTCGTGCTCAACACCATTGAGGTGCGCACGGTCAGTGACATCGGGATCACCCCCGCAGCCGATCGTCAGGACGATTGCACCCACAGCATTGATGGCAATCAAGTCCGCATCAAGGTGGGCGACACCCGTCGCGGCTGGGTTGACAGCTATCAGTTGATGCTTGAACTGAGCAGCGATGAACGATTCAACGGTGGTCTGATCCAAGTTGAGATTGACCTCAGCGATGTTCGCCCCGTAGGCGAAACCCTCAAGGGCTTTGGTGGCATGGCCAATCCGGTGAAGCTGAAAGATCTGTACGGCCGAGTTGCTCGTCTTTTAAACAAAGCGCAGGGTCGACGACTCACCTCCGTCGAATGCTGCCTTCTGATCGATGAAGCGGCCGTCACCATCGTGGCCGGAAACATTCGTCGCAGTGCCGGCATGCGCCAGTTTGCTGCCGATGACCACATCGCTGCCTCGTCCAAAGACAATCTCTGGCAGCAGGATGATGAGGGGAACTGGCGGATTGATCCTGAACGTGATGCCCTGAGGATGGCCAATCACACCCGTGTGTATCACACACGTCCCAGCAAGGAGGTGGTCCACGCAGCGGTGACCAAGCAGTTCAACTCAGGAGAAGGTGCCATTCAGTTCGCCCCCGAAGCGATCGCACGGTCCAACGCCGATCTTCTCAGCACGCCTGAACTGCGTAGCGAATTCATCGAGGTCTACTGCGACCAGGGCCGGGAGGAAGCCGGGCGCTGGCTGAATGAGAACCATGGTCCGATCGGGACCGCTGAGCTGGAACACCGTCTCGGCCGCTACGGGCTGAATCCCTGCGGCGAGATCCTCGGAGCGGATTTCCACTGCAACCTCGCAGAGGTTCATCTGAACCAGATCGATCCCAGCGACGAGGAAGGTCAGGACGACGCCTTCCGAGCTGGAGCGCTGTCTGTCGCATGCTTGCTCAACCATCGCTTCGAAGTGGAGCGTTATCGCCAGAGCCGCGAATGGGATCCGATTGTCGGTGTGAGCTTCACCGGTCTGTTCGATTTCTTCGTGCACGCCTTCGGCTCAGCCTGGCTGCGCTGGTGGGAAGCAGGTCGTCCGGAAACAGAGGAAGGTCGCCAGTTCAAGCAACAGGAAGCCACCTACCTGAGTCGTTGGAAGAAGATCGTCAACGAAACGGTCTGGGATTACTGCGATCGCCACGGCTTGCGTCGCCCCAACCGCTGCACAACCGTTCAGCCTGCCGGAACAAAGAGCCTCTTAACAGGAGCCGCACCTGGCTGGCATCCCCCCAAGGCCCAGCGTTTCATCCGCCGAATCACCTTCCGGAAGAATGACCCTGTAGCGATGGCCTGTATGGACTATGGGTACACCATTGTGCCGTCGCAATCCGACAAAGACAGCGAAGGCCGGTTGCTGGATGATCCTTTTGATTCACGCTGCACCGAGTGGCTGGTTGAAATTCCCACCGAAGTGAGCTGGGCAAACCTTCCCGGTGCTGATGTCGTTGACATCAATGGCTTCAGTGCCATGGCTCAGTTCGACTTCTACATGCAGGTGCAGCGGCATTACACCGCCCACAACACCTCAGCCACGATCGAATTCCGTGAGCATGAAATCGAACCCCTGGCTGATGCCTTGCATCAGGCCATGGAACATGGTGAGGGCTACATCTCAGCAGCTCTCCTCGCCCGCTTTGATGCAAATGCCACGTTCCCGCGACTGCCCTTCGAACCGATCGATGCTGCCACTTACGAGGAATTGCAATCAGCGGTTGTGAAGCGTCGGGTCAGCAGCGATTTCTTCGAAGCACTCCAACGCTACGACCAAGGTGAGCTCACCGAGGCCGGCCCTGCCGGATGCGATTCAGACAAGTGCCTTCTGCCTCTCGCCAAGCCAGAGAACTGATTGCTCTTTTTTCAAGCGATTGAATCAGGTGCCCTCCGCGGCACCTGATTTTTTATTGTTCAGCTCTATTCAGATTCAGATCCATTCTGAAGAAATCAGCTGTTCAACAATTGTATTAACAATTTCACTCAAGCCTAACCCTTAAAAACATGGATCGAATTGAATACTTTTGCCAAAGTTGATTGATCAAAAAGCATCCAGAATTTATCCAGTTCCTCCCTGCCTTACTCAAACTCGACGAAGATCGATCCCGCTACGAGTGGCCTACTTTGTCCGCAGAGGAATCTGATTGTTTCTTCCCACCAATTGGACAGATCAATATCTACTGTTTCCCTGAAATCCATATCTGAAGACAAGGCATTAGCACGACCTGTTCAAATTCAAAAGCCAGACCGATTGGCTTTTGCTTGAAATCAACCATCCACGAACAGCAAATGGAGACTTTCAGCTAGAGCGTGACTCGATTTGCAGTCTTTAAAATTAATTCAAGACACATTGGCCTCAATTAATCCCACCTCAGCAGAACACCTAAGCAAGAACTGGACGACTAAACTCTCATTTAACAAAGAATAAAAACCAAAGGATCGTCAGAGGCCCTAACTCTCACACGCTCAATAGAAGTGGATCTTACTGAATCAAACAAATCACAGGTGTCACTAAAACAATACTTCCATCTTTTTACATGAGAGAACCAATCACCGTGAACTGGTTGTCTGTACAACAAACACATCATCAAAGCCAATGACCTTGCCACTCATTACAAAATCATGGTTGCCCCCAACCTTGCGTAGTAATGAGACACTGAGACTCGCCTGTTGTCAGTGGATTCCACTCGAACACCTATCCAGGAAAATGACTTCCAGATCTTGTTTTCCCACGTTGACTAGCGAGTAAGATATGCAGGTTGATCCTGCGGATTGACCAATGGAGAGGTGGTCGAGTGGTTTATGGCTCTGGTCTTGAAAACCAGCGTGTCAGCAATGGCACCGTCGGTTCGAATCCGACCCTCTCCGCTTCTAAGCACTAGGAAGTCCAGTCATTGACTGGGCTTTTTTATTGCCTGTCTCCAGTACTAATCACTGGCATCTGCTGGGTCAAATCAAAACACCGAGCGAACCACCATCTTGGCGCTGCAGGATCAGCTCAAATCAGAAATTCACTGGAATCCAAAGCGTTCCGTTCCAGCGGCGAAAGAATTCTCTGGTGCTGTGTGACACCCCGCCGATTAAACAAGACAAACGCAAGCGAACTCGGGCGATTCAACGACAGAGGGAGCTGAAACGAGGCAAGCTGGCCCAAATACAAACTTTCGTGAAGCCAAGGACCGAAACCCTGAGTTATTAAGCCTATTTCATGAATTTACGTAAAAACAGCGTGCCAAGCTCGGAGAATGCAATCGTTCTAAATGCCATAGTTTCAAGTTCCTTTTAGATTTGTTGGAGCGTTGTTGGTGGGCTCAGTCAATGGCTCAGAACCCAAAAGAATTTGTTTTGCTTGGCGGAACGTTTTTACTTGGCCTGGGAGCACTCGAGCTAGCACTTAAGTTTGGGGGTTTTTAGCTTCCTCTTCGGAGCGCCATGCATCAAGCACCTCAGGAAAATGTTGCTCAATGCATGCATCACAAATTCCATGCGTGAAATTAAGATTCGTTCTTTGTGATAAATACTTATCTAGATACATCCAATCACCATTTTGATCCTGAGCCTTTCGACAATAAGAGCATGTCGAAATCATTCGGTTTCCGTGTTTATGTGAGCAAAAAGATTCGATGAGGTTAATTGATTTTTTGCGCAGCTCTAAAAATGCCACCACTTGTCTTGCAAGTGCTTTCATCACATCGCATTCATTTTCAGTCAGCTGACGTGGCCTCCTGTCAATGACACATAAGGTGCCAACCCGCAAAAGTTCGCTGTTTTCAAGCGGAAAACCTGCGTAAAGCCTGATCTGTGGGTCCCCACAAACCAATGGGTTTTCATTGAAGCGAGAGTCCTGCGTGGCGTCAGGCACAATTAGTGGATCAGAAGTATGAATTGCATGAGCACAAAACGACCAATCTCTAGGAGTTTCCTCAACATCAACACCTACCTTCGACTTAAACCATTGCCGATCAGTATCAACAAGACTGAGTAGCGCAATCGGTGTACCGCATACAGCTGAAGCAATTTTGGTTATATCGTCATAAGTCTGCTCAGGCTTAGTACCAAGAATTTTATATTCATGTAGCGCATTAATCCTCTCTGCTTCATTCTCTGGAATTACTGCTGCTGCCAAGCTCTTGCCTATAATTAATTCAAGATATTAGTTTTTGTTCCGCGACAATCAGTTTGGCAGCATAAAAGTTATCAAGCTTAAGATTGATGTCGTTCATTCCCTCGGCAGCAACAATCCACTAGCAATTTTAGCGAACAACCGAATCAATCATCGTCGGAATGAGACGTTTCAAGTTGTCATGAACATGCCAGACGCCATGCAGAGGCAGCAGATCCTCCGTGAAAGACGTCGAAGCGTTCCTCGGTCGCAACTGTAAGGTGAAACCATGACTCAACAGATCATCGCGGTTCGAGGGTTTTGGCTTCTGGACTTCGGGGGCCATTTTCTCCAGAAGATGGGGCAATTTTTTCTGGGTCATCCAGAGCCAAGCCAGTTGTCAAGCTAATGCATGGCCTATCTGATGCTGACCTCACAAGAACCAATCCGAGTCAATCATGAGACTGTTTGATCATGAGTCAGAAGTCAGAAGGTCGATTTGCTCCTCATCAATCCTCAGATTTTTGAAGGCCAATTGCAACAGCTCATCGCAGTTTTAGTCGAGAGCAATCTTTGCCTTTTGGCAGCCAATGTTGATCGTGGCTTCGGTGACATTGTCAATCAGCACCACGGAATGTTTTGTCTGAGCCAGGAGATCTGACAGCGCATCCTCGTAACTCTGGACATCATCATTCGATGCTCGCTGGCATTGATGAAGCCCACCAACGCCCACGAAGTGACCTTGATTTTCCTTTCAACACGCATCAAGACGCAATTCAGCATTTGATGGATGTCCGGTCCTAGGCATGCACCAGCGGCACATCACTGAGTCGGGTTGTGGCGGTGCGGCCCATTCGTTCCCGCCGCATCATCCAACTCGGATGCAAGCCACAAGCAGCCCATTGGACCGTTCCCCGGCCATATCGCCGGTTGAGCTGGTCGATTGTTTGCATCAGATCGTGGCGGCGTTGATGCTCCTCCTCGCTGGTCGGCACCATCAAGTGGCCCTGAAGAGTTTCGCTCCCTTGCAGGTGCTGCATCAGAACACCGGCTTTGGCCAGTTGGCGATGGGGACGAAAAATTCGATCCACCAGCGGCAGTGTTGCCGCCAGAAGTTCGGCGGTGTCGTTGCTGGGTAAATCCAGGCGACAACTGGCGGCCTGGCTGTAAAACCCCGGAGTGAAGGGACTTGTGCGGGTGTAGACGGTGAGAGCAGCTGTCCGTTGCCTCTGTTTGCGCAGTTTCTCGGCGGCGCGCACCACATAGCTGGCCACGGCCTGGCGCAGTTCGCCGAGGCTGGTGATCGGCCTGCTGAAGCTGCGGCTCACGCAGGTCTCCTGCTTCGCTGCCGGGGCCAGATCCAGTGGTAAGCAGGCTTGTCCGCGTAGTTCCCGCTGCAGCCGCAACCCAACCACGCCGCACTTCCCGCGCAATTCACCGCTCGGCATATCCCGCAGCAAGCGGGCATTGCTCACGCCGCGCAGGCGGCACCAAAGGGCCAGCTTCCGGCCGATGCCCCAAACGTCTTCAATCGCAATCGTTTCCAGCCAGCCGTCTGGATCGTTGCAGCACCCCAGATCAAACAGCCCCGCATGGGCAGGCACCTGTTTGGCTAAGCGATTGGCCAGTTTCGCCTGGCTCTTGCTGGCACCCACACCGATGGCAATCGGCAGCCCCAGGTGCTGCCGGACTGTGGCCCGAAGCTGGCGGGCCCAGCCCTGCAGGTCCCCATGTCCTGGACGGCTGATCCGTCCGAAGGCTTCATCGATCGAATAAACCTCCAGATCTTCGCAATGGGCCTCCAGCAAGCACATCATCCGCTGACTCATGTCGGCGTAGAGGGCGTAATTGGAACTGCGTACCACCACGTTTTGCTGTTTCAGCTCCTGCCGCGCTTTGAAATACGGCGTTCCCATCGCAATACCGAGGGCTCGGGCCTCAGCACTGCGAGCCACAATGCAGCCATCGTTATTCGAAAGCACCACCACTGGGCGTCCGATCAGGGATGGATCGAGGCTTTGCTCGCAGGATGCATAGAAGTTGTTGCCGTCAATCAGAACGGTGGCCTGGACCATGGTTGATGGGTCAAAGCGGGTGGATCACATGGATTGCCACACCCCAGATCTGCACGTCGCCACAGCGGTACAGCTCGAGAGCGGGATAATCCGGATTGGCGGCTTCCAGGCGCAGTCGACCCTGATGACGTACAAGACGCTTGAGGGTGAAGTGGCCGTCAAGAACAGCGACCACAACCCGCCCCGGCCGGGGGGCGAGGCTACGGTCCACCACCAAAAGATCACCGTCCTGGATGCCGGCGCCGGTCATTGAATGACCGCTCACCCGAAGGAAAAAAGTGCTGGTGGGATGACGGATCAACTGCTCATTCAGATCAATCCCCACCTCGACGTAGTCATCGGCAGGGGAGGGGAACCCTGCCGCCACCCGTTCACTGGCCAGGGGCAGGGTCAAAAAAGTGCGCCCAGACCTCAGGGGTTGCGGGTGATGCTGAGAGCCGAACACCACGCTCCACGCTTAGTACATGCGTACTATATCTGAAGGCAGGCGGAAGCGGATCAAGGCCAAAAACGCAGACAAAGCAAGAAGGATCAGGAAAACCAATATCGACCCACAAAGGCAAGCAAAAAGAACAAGACAGCAATGCAATCACAATTAAAAATCACCGGAACCCAGTTATGCATAAAAGCAAATAAGAAGCCAAGTCAGCAGAGAGAGATAAAAATAAAAGGTCTATCTTGGACTATCATGACCAAAAAATAATGCTTATGAGACAACACAAGTAACAACATTGACCAGATCAAGGCAAGATACGAAATGATTAAAGTAGTCTCCATGTGTTTCAACAGACGTGGCTTGAATGGCTGATTCTCCCTATTTGGTTTGTCTGGCTTTGGTCAGCCAAGGAGGTTCTCGTTCAATGCCATTGGGGGGGCGATCACAACAGCAAAAGATGTCATCCGGAGAGGCTCCTGAAGGGCTGGCCCATGCACTAGCACTGGAGTTGCTTTTGCGGATCTGGCAGCGCAGTGATGACGGACCGCTCCAAAGGGCTGCTGGCTCAGAGGCTCTGATTGTGGTGGAACTTCAGATGGAACGGCTGCCGGAGGATGTGCCAAGGATCAAAGCGGACTGGCTGAACAGTGGAGACACGCCTGCTTTTATGGCTGCTTTGCAATCCATCAGCCTGCGCTGCTGGAGCCTTTCCATCGAAAAATTCAGGCCAGTGGCTTTGAACCAGTTGTGGTGAGAGATCTGGAAGTCCAGGAGTAAAGACTTCGGGATCGATCAACTCGGCAAAAAGAAAAGTGGCGATCCCTCAAAGGTACATATGCATATTTTCGTGTTGACAACGATGAATTGGCTATTTACAGATCACGAGCGATTCAAACAATCGTCAACCAATCTGTCGGGCAAAATCAACCAGCAAATTCGATTGATCTAGATGCGATCCAGCAAACAATCCGAATGATCTTTCATTGAGGATGGTCATCAAGGCGTTCTTTTTTTATTGACCATCGGTAGCGGTTGCTCTGGTTTCGACAGGCTCACCAGAGTTATGAATTCTCAAGCAGGTCAAGACGTCCATGCCTGATATTCACAGCTGCATCTCTCTAGTCGAGCAGGCTGCGGGCCTTCAAGTCAATGTGCCGGCTGAGATTGGTGATTGGACGTTCCAGCTCTGCAACATGGGCGGTGAGCTGATCTCTGTCGAAGGACTTGTCGAAAGGATGCATCAACCCATTGATCCTGGGCACATCGATCCAACAAGGGGGCATGTCAGAGAAGGCTGGATCAGCCTTCAGCGACTCAGCGCATTGGGTTAGCTGTTTTCAACGGCGACAGAATTCAGCCTGAAAAAAATACGAGCGAATAGTACACAAGGGCAAAAAGACAACTGCATCAATGAGGCCTGTAATGAGCATTCACCGATGAAGATGCCTGTGAATATCATCAGGAACTGTTTGAATCAATGGCAGCCTGAGACAGGTGTCTCCCTTCTTACTCAAATAGGGCCTGCAACGATCACGGCAGGCGAACATCCCCTGCGCAGAAGTTATTGGCTGTCAGAACGTTCAGGCCACTGGAACTGATTTTGCAACTGATCAAGGTGTGACGAGAGGTTCCGTTGCCCAGAGATTGACCGCGACGGAGTAGCGCTCTCCTTCCAGCGGATTAATCCGATGCAGCACACCGGGCGAGAACATCACAAGCCGGTTTGCTGCTGGTGGAATGGTCATCACCGAGTTGAAACAGGGCAATGGTCCGTTGTATCCCGAGCTGATCGGTGGATTGTCGGCCACCAGCAATTCGCCGCCGGCGCAGCTCACATGGGGATAAAAAACAGTGGACAGCAATGGAAGCTGGTAAGTCCCACTGCGACGACCTTCAGCCTCATCCTTATCGATGTGCCAATCGAGGTCATTGTTGGTGTTACACCACCACTCCACACCTGTCAGACCCGGAGCCAATGGTCGCGCCAGAGGCAGAAGGTGATCCTTGAGGTAGCGCTCCATCAGCAGCTGATGCTGATGACTGTGCAGGGATCGGGCATCGCCCGTTTCAGGTTTCCAGCTGAACATGGCGTCACCGTCATGCTCCTCGAGGAGATCAGCGTGGGCGTCGCAGAGATCCCTGAGCCCGTTCAGCAGTGCATCGGGCAGAAGGGCGTCGGCCACATGCAGCATCGGATTCAGGCACGGTGGTAAGGACTGCCCTGAATGATGGCCTGAGCGCGGAACAATTGCTCAATCAGCATCAATCTCGCCAGCTCGTGGGGAAACGTCATCGGCGAAAGGCTGAGTCGCCAGTCAGCCTTTGCCTTGAGATCCTCCGTCAGTCCATCTGCGCCGCCAATGATGAAGGCAAGCCTCTCATTTCCGTAGCGCTCCAGACGTCTGGCGAAGGGGATGGAGGCCAGGGTTTCCCCTTCCTCCATCAGGACAACCAACCGTTCATCAGGCAGCAAAGCGGCCTTGATGGCACTGTCCTCTTTTTCAGGGGTGCCATCCCGCAGCTCAATGACCGAAAGGCCTCTTAAACGTCTGCTGTAGAGATCGATTCCTTCCTGGATCCAGCCACGGCGGATCTTGCCGACCGCCAACACGCGACAGCGGTTGATGTTCAAACGTCGTCCCCATCCTCCTCCAGCATTTCGTGGAACATCTGACCGAAGGCGATGTAGAGGCTTTCCTCCTCGCTGCCGGGAGCAACATCCGGCCGATTCGGACGGGTTGACTTGCCCTTGCCGCCTTGGGTCACAGGAGGAGGAGGCAACTGGGAATCAACCTTCGATGCATCAACAACAGCAGCTTTTGCGCTGGAGGATCGCTCCACCTCAAGCATCTTCAGCCTGGCCATGAGGTGCTCGGGCACCGTGCCGTCTTCACTCACCTGCATCAGTTCGCGGAACAGCTTCTCAGGGTTCTGCTCCGTTTCAACCTTGTGCCTCACCTGTCGGGCTTTCGGCGTGACGGGCACATCCGGTTCCGGCAAGGGCTTGGGAAGCTGACGGCCCAGCTCACGCAAACGATCAAGGCTGCGGGGATCAAAACTCATGAATCAACTGCAACCGAGGCTGTCCCGGGTGGCGCGACCAGTCACTGGATTGTTGCCCTCGGCCACAGCGCAAAGGCTCTTGAGCTGATCGCCGCGCATCGGCACGTCAGTGAAATCGGTTCCGATGATCACAACATTCTTGAACCGTGTGTTGAACGCGAACGCTCCTTCAAGCACCGCTCCGGAGAGGTTGGTACCGGTGAGAACAGCGGAGTCGAGCGTTGCTTCACGCAGATCGGCATCGCTGAGGTCAGCGTCCTGAAGCTTGGCGCCGTAAAGGCTGGCCCCACGCAGATCCGAGCCGGAGAGATTGGCCTCCCGAAGGTTGCTGAGGTTGAACGTCGCGCCACGAAGATCCTTGCCGGAATAGTCGGACCCGATCAGCACCTGCTTGGCTACATCGATAGCGGCATTGACCGCCGGTACGGAGGCAAAGACCAGGATCAACAGTGCAAGGGCGCCGAACAAAGACAGAAGGCGGGAGCGCATCCGAAGCGGCCAAGGTTGACCAAACCCTAGGGCGCATCGCCGTTGGGGGGGAACGCTTCAGCGACCAACGAAAGCCGGAGCATGAACCCGCAGGAGCTTGGGGCTGCTGCAGAGACACGCGTTCTGAATCTGCTGATCCGCAAGGGCTGGCATTTATTGGATCGCAACTGGAGCTGGCGCCAATCCCCTTATAAGCTGGACAAGAGTGAAGCATCAACTCTTGGCGAGAACGCAATGAGGGTCGGTTATCTGAGGATCTCGGATAAAGGGCAGACAGACAACGTCACCGTCGAAGTTCAGCGCGCTGCATTGCTTAAAGCAGATGCTGAGAAAGTCTTCGAGGACCTTGGCCTCAGCGCTTTTAAGGAAGATGTCGAGCGACCAGGTTTTGAAGAACTCATCGAGTGGGTTGACCGGGGCAAGGTCTCTGTCCTCATCGTCAATAGCCTTGACCGTCTGAGCCGTAGCGAGTGGAACACCGCCCGGATCAACCGTTCACTAAGGGAGGCCGGAGCGAAGATCCTCAACCTTCAGGTAGGGCATGAGGAGGAGCCTGGAGAACTAGGACAAGATCTCTTCGCAGCAGTCGCCAGAGACGAGAGCAGAAGGAAGTCACGGAGGATTCACCAGACCTACCAGGCGTTCAAAGACGCAGGCGTCTCTCATAGCGCCAGAGCTCCCTGGGGGGTTCGCATCCCAACGCGGGCCAGCATTCGTAGAGGTGACGATCCACCAGCAGCGAAAGAGCGGGTCCCGATAAGAGACGAGGCGCTTTATCCCAAGGCCCGCGCCCTGGTCGAGCAATACCTGAGCACTGCCTGCACCCATGCCGAGCTGTTCCGCTGGTGTCAGCAGCAAGGCATCCCGCTCCGCAGTGCCAGCAGCTGCCGCAAGTGGCTAACCCATCCGATGGTCGTCCAGCTGGTCTTGAACGCTGGCGAACCGGCTCAGATCGCGAAGGTCACAGAACGGCATGCGAAGGGGTGGAAACGACCCACCGCCGAAGCAGTGGAGAGCCACCCCCTAAGAGGTCTGGTGTTCTGCGATCGATGCGGTCGCCCTATGGGGTCAGCAAACAGACGCTCTGCTTTGAAGTGCATGCGGCAGACGTGCGGCAACAATCAACAGGTCAGGACCGTGATGATCAATTGGGCAGTCAGCGCAGCACTGGCCAAGGCAACAAAGACGGCACCGCGACGACTTCTGGAGGCCACCCAAGGGAGACAGGCCACGCCACAGGAGATCGAACTGCAAGGGCAGCAGAAGGCCTTAGAGAAGGCCATCAAGAGCGCCCCCGCGTTGGAGGCAACTCTTAGGCCGCAGATCGAGGCCCTAGATCGGCAGCTGGCGGAGCTCCAGTCGACTGACCTAAGTCACTGGCAAACCCTCGCGCAGGACTGGATCAAAGGCAGGGACACCCTCGATTGGTACTGGATCCCCGCTGAGCTGAAGCCGCGCATTTATCGCGCCTTAATCAGATCGGTCCACTGCGACGAGGGCCGGCCGCTGCGTGTCGTCTTAGCTGATGGAACTGTCGGCGAACCACCCGATGACTGGCCAGTAATCACTAATGCCGGGGTTTCTTACGGAGAGGAGGTACTGCCCGATGGGCGGGTAAGGCGTGCACCGCTACGTGACGACGGTCCAGACCGCCTCGGCTGGCATCGACTCCTCCTCAGTGGTGCCGCTCTGGAGGACTTCCACGAAAAAAACCACGACCGCTGGGACGAGGAGTGGCAGCGGCTAGGCGAACAGCACTAGGCCCTCAACGCTCATCAACTGGGATGGGGTTCAAAAAGCGTCGATGCTGCCTACAGAATCGTCGCGATCAAGGACTTCCATACGAATGGCGAGGGTCGACGAGTTCCGGATCACGTCAGCGCTGCTTCCTTGACCCATCAGGCAGCAACCCAAGCCTGGTCACCGCCCAGCAGCTTTCCCGGCAAACCCAAGCGCTGGAGGATCCGACCAATCTGCGCCGGAGCAAGAGGTCGTCCCGTACTGCTGACCTTGCCAACACCTGCGAGCGAATCAGCCATGGCCCTGTAACTCAAGCCTGCGCGAACCATTGGCTCAAGAACTCCACGCAACCCCTCGGCATCAGCAATGGCCTTCTGTTTGCGCTCTGAAGCCCTCTCAGCCGCACCTTGCCGGTATCCCCCCAGTCGAACACCTCTGGCCTTTGCAGCGGCCAACGCTTCCTTGGTGCGCTCGCTGATTCGGCGCGCTTCGAACTCAGCAACGCTGGCCATCATCGTGAGCACCATCCGACCAGCACTGGTGGTGGCATCAATATCCGGCAGGTCGCAAAAGACAAAGCCACCCATCCCGTTCTTCTCAGCCTCATTGGCGAGCTTCAAGACGAAGCCAGCATCACGAGCCAGACGATCGATCTTGGCTACAGCAATGACAGCCTTCTCCGCACGGGCCTGAGCAAGGGCCGTGGCCAACTGCGGGCGATCGTTCTTGCGACCGCTCTCCACCTCCACGAATTCAGCCGCGATCACAGCCCCCCTCTCGGAGGCCATGGCTTCCACCTTGGCCCGCTGCGCTTCAAGGCCCAGTCCGGACTGTCCCTGACGATCTGTACTGACCCGGTAGTAGGCAAGCCAACGCGACGAACTCAGCGAGCGATCAGGCGAAGACAACGTGCACCGAACCACTTGTTCCAAGAGTCTACGGTAGTTGAACCTGTAACGATCGGCCAGTCAGTCTTTGCAGCAATCTCATAAGCGACATAAGAATCAGCCCTTCAAGCGCAGGGAAGCCAGTGCAGCCAATAATTTGTTTGAAAATATTCTGGAAGCTGGTTTAGTTTTTTGTCTTATTTTATTCGTCCAGTCGTCCGAAGATTCTCTATTTCACCATATATTTGACTAACAATTTTTGATCCTCTTCTGCTGAATGGGAGTTTTCTAAATACGGCTTCAAAGATCTCATCATCTGAATGCAATATGCCGTCAGAACAAAACCAGATAATGTACTCAGCCAACTCATTGCCGTACTCCTCGATTGATGCCAGCTGAGGCATTGAGGGCTCGTTCCCTTGCTTTTCAGGGGTATGGCTCAACAGCTCCTGTAGTTCTCGCGGAGGTTCAGGCTGAAGCGGTTCTGGGTCTTCCTGATAGGTATTGATCGCTTCTTCAATTGCCTGCACCGCCAAGAAGACTTCAGATTCTTTATTCCGGAACCACTCGGTGGACCAGATTCGGTGAAACTTCCAACCCAGTCGTTCTAGGTGTGACTGGCGGATGCGATCACGATCTCTTGCCGTTTCTGAGGAGTGATACGAGGCCCCGTCGGCTTCAATCGCAAGAATAAAGCGCCCTGGGCTGTCGGGGTGCTGCACCGCAAAATCAAGGCGATAACCAGAAACTCCGTACTGGGGCACCATTCCAATCCCTTGTTTGCGAAGCGAGTCGTAAATGTCTTGTTCGAACGGATTCATCGGCACTGTGTCCGCCGACAAATCTCCGAGGTCTTCGCCTCCGCTATGCACGAAGCGCAGGTATTGGATCAGCCCTTTCGCACCAATGCTGTTCAGTCTGTTGTCGTCGTATTGATAGGGATTGATGGTTGAAACAACCTCCACGCGCTTACGGGCCCTGGTAATGGCGACATTCAGGCGTCTTAAGCCAGACAGATTTTTGTCTATGTTGATCGGCCCAAAGGAGTACTGGAGCTTCCCGATCTCCCTTGGGCCATAGCCGGTTGAAAGGATGACGACGTCGCGTTCATCGCCTTGGATTGATTCCAGGTGGCGAATGATGAATTTCTCGTCTGGTCTGCCTTCAGGGAAGAGCTGGATGGATGGGTCTTCACCAACCTGACGGTCAAATTCGTTTTGGATGTTGCGGGCGTGTTCAGAGCCAAGAGCGATCACCGCAAGGCTCAAGTCAGGGCGAAGGGTGAGATTTGTGATCGCGACCTGAACGGTGCGCTGAATTTCTGCACGGGGTGACTTGCCTGTGACATCACTGAGCTGCCCTTCGACAAGGTGGTAATCGAACGGTGGTTCCAGGGTCGTAGAAGGAGCCGTAACCAATCGACGCCCGTAGAGCTCCGGGTGTTGGTTAGAGAAGGCAATGAGGCGTTCATCCTCTGAGCGGTAGTGCCACGAGAGGGTTCTGACACCTTGTCCAGGTAAGACCGCTTTGACGGCTTCAAGCAACGACTCCGCCTCATCGACGGCGTCAAAGGCGTCGTCCTCTGGGTCATCGCTCGTCGAGATCTCGTCGTCGTCCTCTTTTGTCGCAAAAAACGAGGTGCTTGTCGGTGAAAGCTGTTTGGAGTCACCCGCGACGATCGTCTGCTTTCCGCGGAGAATTGAGGTGACTGCCTCAAACGGAACGATCTGACTGGCTTCGTCAAAGATGACGACATCGAAGAAAGCTTTGTCCGGAGGGAGTAATTCGGAGACCACAAGGGGACTCATTGCCCAGCACGGCTTAAGTGCTTTGAGTAATTCCGGTGTCTCAGCGAAAAGTCGACGAGCAGATTTCCGCTTTCGTCTCCTCTTGTGCTGAGTTTCAATCAGGTCGGCCTGTTCAGGGTGTGCGTTGCGGGCGGCATGAGCTCGCTCAGCGCAGAGACGGCGTATGCGAGATCCATTTGTTCGTATGTGATCGGCATCCCGTTCACGGAAGGTATCGATGTTTCGGTCGAGGTACTGACGACCGGAATTACGTAAAGCTGGCGACTGAATACGGATGGTTTCTTCGACGTAGTTCGCCCACTCCTTCTTCAAGCCATCGCAAATCGGCTTTGCCGATTCACCTGCACAAAGTCGGTCGAGCATCTGGTCAAATAATTCCCTTGAGCCAGCGACCAGCTCTTCGAGATTTTCGAGCTCACGATGCAAGTCAGGAGCAAAAGGCAATTTGGTTCGAATTTCTTCGAACCGGCTGATCACTGCTTCGAGTTCTTCGATTGAGCAGCTGTCAGGCGATAAGTCCTCGACTAGAGAGTTGAGACGCGACAACGCCTCAAAGAAATTCGTCAGGGTATCTCTGAGATCTTTTGGATATGTCCTCGCTTCTGCAGGCACACCCACCGCATGAAGAGAACTGAGGGCAGACATAGATCGACAAGCTGCCCGAAGAGTTGCTGCTGACGGCTGCACGCCCTCCTGCAATGCAGACTTCAGGCCAGCCAGTGAATCGCGGTAGCTCTTGTCAAAGAGATATTTGAAACACCGCAGTAAAAATGGTTGCGCCAGATCTGCTTTCAGACGTTTGAGCTGAGCGACGGCTGGGAGCTTGCGAAGGTCAGGAGCGATCAGCTCCAGGTGTTCGCCGATCACGTCTAAGTTGTCGAGGATCGGTTGGATTTGGCGAGGGCTCTTAATCAGCACCTCTTCGCCTGTTGACCGGGCCTTGGCTTCCACCTCTTGAAGCCAGCCTTTGATCGAGCGTCGTGCTCCTTTGAGCTTGTCCAAAGCATCAAGAGCACTACGGATAGCTTGGGGTGTTTGAAGTTGCCCGTTTTTTATTGACTTAGCGACAGGTGAATGGCTTGCAAGTAGGTCTTGGGCCGCAAGAGAAATCAGCTCTGCCAGGCACTTCTCGGTGCCTCTGATCTGGTCAAGGGTGATCGCATCCATGCACGACGCACCTAGGTCAAAGCGTTGGGCCGGTTCATTGCCGGCTTCCATCGCTAAATCCAGAACCTCTAAATAGGAGCAGTTCCAGGGCTCCTGCTTGGTCTGGATAGCAGCACTTCGGTCAACCAGCTTCTGGCGAACTTCCCCAAGCTCCAATTGATGTGCGCTGAAGTCCGTATCGGGGACTGATTTGATTTCTTCGAGAGCTGAGACGAAGTGTTCAGTAGGCCGTTTTCGAACCGCCTCTGAGGAGTGCAAATCGAAGAAGCAATCCCCGAGCCCAACGTTGTCGATCCGCTTCTTGACGGCATCAATTGCGGCTCGTTTCTCCGCAACGAAGAGAACGCTCTTCCCGACGGCGATGTAGCTCGCGATCAGGTTGGCGATGGTCTGGCTTTTCCCTGTGCCAGGTGGACCCTCAATGACCAGGTTTTGTCCTTGCAAGGCGGTGTTGATTGCCCACTGTTGACTGGAGTCCGCATCGAGCACGAGGAACTCTTGTTGAGGGGGGATGAAGTTGGGAGCGTCCTTCCTCGCGTCACTGATGTCCTCCCTTAAAGCGTCTTTGCTTTCTGCATCTCCGGCGAGTGCTGCAATCAGCGTGTTCTCTTCAAGCGATTCAGTCGCGTTCTGCAGATCCGCAACCATCGGCAGATTGGGATACCTCAGGTTTTTGATTGCATGACCGTCGAGCTTTTGAATTTCGAGGTCTGCTGGACACTGCTTGGCGAATAACTCCCAGAGCGTCTCCTCTGTGGGGTCTTCCAGCTCTTCGAAGCTCTCGTCCTTGATGCCTACTGCCATTCGGCGTTGCAGGTGGAGGATCAAGACGGGGTTGATCTCCGGCTCAATGTCGACAAGCTTGAGCTTGGTATTGATGAAGGAACCCCCTTCGTTCTCCAGTTCGACTGAGTAAAGAAATAAAGGTGCGTTGGCGTTGCTGATCTTGTCGCTCTTCCAGGTGGCGAAGCCAGAAGCAAGCTTGAGCACTTCGATGCCGCGCTGCTCTTTGAACTCGATGGCTGCTTTGATAGCGCCCTTGGCGGGCTTCATTTGATCGGGATCGGTTAGATCGCATAGTTCGGTGATCGCGACCGTGTCTCCGTTCAGAAGCTTGGAGAGCCCTTTTGATTCAGGAAGGATCGTTGAAGTCTTAGTGACCTTGAAGTTGATCAGCTCGTTCCTGGCCGTGAGGTCTACGAGCTCGTCAGCCCATCGTTGAAAGCGTTCCTGCAGTTCACTCATCTCAGCTGTCGTCCCGAAGAACCCTCTTGGGCCGCACTAGGAATGTGTAACTTCAATCTTGGCCCCTGCAGAGGGCTGCTCCCCATCGATCGACAAAGTCCTTGACCCTGTCTGCCTGGTCAAGCAAATCAAAACCAACATCGGATGGCTCAGAGCAGAGAGCACCTGGCTAGCTGGGATGAAGGATGATCCCTCGATGTGATCGAGATAAATTGAACGAACAAGCTCATTGAGCTCAGCCCTCCTTGACTGACTTCTCACCGCTAGAGGAGCATCCCGGCAATCGTGACTTCGAGAGAGTCAACGCACTTGTTTGCATGGGCTGGGAAGGCACCGAGTCAGCAGCAGTTCAAGAAGAACCAAATGCGGAGCTCTTGATCTCAGAAGACGAGAGATTTCTGGAATGCACATGGACCTCAGGTTTCAGCCTGAGCTCAGGTTCCTATGAGTTTTACGGTGAAGGAGAGAAATACACCGGTGATGAGGATGCTGTCGAGATGTACAACACCAGCTCACTAGATGGTGGTCTTCAAGTTGCAGTAAGAGTCCTTGAGGAATTGCTTGGCGTTAACCAAAGCGAATTCAGACGAAAGATCGTTGAGCAGCTTCAGAAAGGCCTTGCAGGGTGATTGATCCTTAATACAAGGCATGCAAAGGACTTGTGCTTTTGTTTTGCAGTTCCCTTCTAAAAAATTTTCATGGCTTACTCGAACGTCATCCAACCTCTCACGCAATGCTTTCCGAATTCGTTTAGTTAACGATGCTAAGTTCAAGCAACACTGTGTTGTAACGACTTACACTTTCACTTTGCCAAGGATGTTAATTCCTGCTATCTTGACAGAGATGTTTTCGATCCGCAGATGAAGAGGGTATCAAAAAGCCTTGTTGCCGCCTTAGTGTCATTACCAGTTGTAATT